>CAXTJP010000044.1:0-20634 GCA_964244615.1 uncultured Acetobacteraceae bacterium | reverse complement strand
TGCGGCGCATCCACCACCTCGTGCTCGGCGAGGAGGGGTTCTACGACGAGATCTTCGCCGCGCTGCGCATCCCCTACGAGCCGATCCGGTGGAGCCAGGACCTGCCGGAGACCTCGATCGACCGCACCGCCGCCCCGTACTGGAAGACGACGCCGCGCGCGGCCGCGAGCGTGGCGAGGGCGGCGGCCAGCGCATGCATGCCGCCTTGCACCAGCCACACCCCGTCGCGCTCCACATGCGCCACCAGCATCAGCGTCGCCGGCGCGAGGTAGGGCGAGGAGCCGCAATAGGTGGCGTAGCGCCCGAACAGCTGGCGCAGCCGCGTATCGGCGAAATGCGAGCCCAGCGCCCGCATCAGCGTGTCGAACGGGCTGATCGCCAGCATGTCCCGCACGCCGGCCGCACGCACCAGCGACAGCGGCGTCGGCCGGCCGGCACGCAGGAACGGCGTCTCCAGCGCGTCGTAAACGCGCCTGGACCGCGCGGTGAACGCACGGAACCCGGCCGCCTCGCGCGCGCCGGCCAGCGCGCCGATCGCGTCGGCCGTGCGCTCGGTATCGGCGAACAGGTCCAGCCGCGACCCGTCCTCCCAGGCGTGCCGCGCCAGCACCTCGGCGGCACGCAGCCCGACATGGTCGGCCAGCGACGTGCCGGCATCGGCGAAGATCGCCTCGAACACCCAGCGCATGGTGAACACCGTGGGCCCGGCATCGATGGCCACGTCGCCCGCCATCACCGCGCGCATCTTGCCACCAGGGGAAGCCTGCCGTTCCAGCACCGTCACGTCATGGCCGGCCACGGCCAGGTCGAGGGCGGCGACCAGGCCGCCGATCCCCGCACCGATCACCGCTACACGAGCCATGCACGCTTCCTCGACCTGCCAGAACTGGGCTTGACACGAATGTCAGTAGAGATTGACAGTCCATGTGACAAGATTGGTTTACAGTCGGGCGGGAACCATGGACGCTCTATCACGGATCGAACAGGCGCTGAACGCGGCCGTGTCGCAGGCCGAAGCGCCGGGCTGCCCGCCCAGACTCGCCGCCGCCCTGCGCGACAGCGTGTTTCCCCGCGGCGCCCGCATTCGCCCGCGACTCTGCCTGGCCGTGGCCGCCGCCTGCGGCGAGGACGCGCCCGCGCTGACCGACGCGGCCGCGGCCGCCGTGGAACTGCTGCACTGCGCCTCGCTGGTGCATGACGACCTGCCCTGTTTCGACGACGCCGACACACGGCGCGGCCGGCCCACCGTGCACCGCCAACACGGCGAGATGCTGGCCGTGCTGGCCGGCGACGCGCTGATCGTGCTCGCGTTCCAGGTGCTGGCCGATGCCGCCGCCAGCACACCGGCACGGCTGGCAAGGCTCGCGGGCGTGATCGGCCGCGGCGTGGGCGTGCCGCGCGGCATCGTCGCCGGACAAGCCTGGGAATGCGAACTCTCGGCCGACCTCGCCCAATACCAGCGCGAGAAAACCGGCGCCCTGTTCGCCGCCGCCACCCTGGCCGGCGCGGCATCGGCAGGCGCGGAGGCCGAACCCTGGCGCTCGCTGGGCCTGCGCCTGGGCGAAGCCTACCAGGTGGCCGACGATCTGCGCGACGCCGTCTGCTCCGCCGACGAACTCGGCAAACCCGTCGGCCAGGACCTGGCCCACCAACGACCGAACGCCGTGCTGCAGCTCGGCCTGGACGGCGCCATCGACTGGCTGGAAGAACTCGCCGGCCGCGCCGTGGCCGCCGTGCCCACCTGCCCAGGCCAGTCCGACCTGCGCAGCCACATCAGAAGCGAAACCTCCCGCCTGCTGCCGGTGCACCTGGCTAGGCGTGCCGCGTAGGGTGGCGGCCTGAAGAAGGCATGGGGGCCGCGTGGCCCCGTCGTGCGAAGCACGCTCTCGCGTGACGGGGTCCAGGGGCAGAGCCCATGGGCTTCCTTAACGCCCGCAACCCTACGCGACCGGCTCGTCGGCAGTGCCGCTTTCCGACGCTGGGCCGCCCGTTTTCCCCTGACCCGCTTCGTGGCACGGCGACGCACCGGCGCGTTGTTCGATCTGTGTGCCGGCTTCGTCTACGCGCAGATTTTGCAGGCCTGCCTGGAGCTTGACGTGTTCGAGCTGCTGTCGCGCGGCCCGCTGACGCTGTCGGTCCTGGCCGGGCGGGTCGGCCTGCCGCTGGATGCGGCGGAGCGGCTGCTGAACGGCGCGGTCGCCTTGCGCCTGGTCTCGAAGCGGCGCGGTGGAGCGTATGGCCTGGGCAGCCTGGGCGCGGCGCTGGTGGACAACCAGGCGGTGGCGGCGATGGTGGCGCATCACCGCATGCTCTATGCCGACCTGGCCGACCCGGTGGCGCTGCTGCGTGGCGCGGCCCCGCCCACGCGCCTGTCGGCCTACTGGGCCTATGCGCGGTCGGCCGCGCCCGCTGCCGCGGCGTCGGACCGGGTGGGCGGTTACTCGGCCCTGATGGCGACGTCGCAGGCGCTGGTGGCGGACGAGATCCTGGATGCCTACCCGGTCGGCCGGCACCGCCGCCTGCTCGACGTGGGTGGCGGGGACGGCGCGTTCCTGCAGGCGGCCGGGGCGGCGGTGCCTGGCCTGCAACTGGCGCTGTTCGACCTGCCGGCGGTGGCCGAGCGGGCACGGGCCCGATTCGCCGCGGCCGGCCTGGCCGAACGGGCGCAGGTGTTCGGCGGCAGCTTCCTGGACGACCCGCTGCCCGGGGGCGCCGACCTGATCAGCCTGGTGCGCGTGGTGCACGATCACGACGACGACGCGGTGCGCCGCCTGTTGCGCGCGGCGCGTGCCGCGCTGGCGCCCGGCGGCACCCTGCTGCTGGCCGAGCCGATGGCCGAGACGTCCGGCGCCGAGCGTATGGGCGACGCCTATTTCGGCTTCTACCTGCTGGCCATGGGGTCCGGCCGGCCGCGCAACGCCGCCACGCTGACCGGGCTGCTGCAGGAGGCGGGGTTCGGCCGGGTGCAGGCCCGCCGCACCGGCACACCGCTACTCACCAGCGTGCTGATTGCGCGCCCAGCTTGATCCGGCTGTAAATCCCGGTTGACATAGCTTTCTGTCAAGCTAGGCTTACAACACCCGGAAGGAGGTCCACGTGCACACCAGCGCAGTCGTCATGACCGCCCCGGAACATCTATCCCTGCAGCACCTCGCGCTCACCCCGCCCGGTGACGAAGACGTGGTGGTCGACATCGCGTGGAGCGGCATCAGCACCGGCACCGAGCGCCTGCTCTACACCGGCCGCATGCCGAGCTTTCCCGGCATGGGCTACCCGCTAGTGCCGGGCTACGAATCGGTCGGCATCGTGTCGCAGGCGGGCGAGCGCGCCGGGGTGGCGGCGGGGCAGCTGGTCTTCGTGCCCGGTGCCAGCTGCTACGGCGAGGTGCGCGGCCTGTTCGGCGGCACCGCGTCACGCGTGGTGACGCGCGGCGCCCGCGTGGTTGCGGTGCCGGAAGCGCTGGGCGCATCGGCCACGCTGCTGGCGCTGGCCGCCACCGCGCAACATGCCCTGAGCCTGCCAGAGGCGGCACTGCCCGACCTGATCGTGGGCCACGGCACGGTCGGCCGCCTGCTGGCAAGGCTGACCGTCGCCGCCGGCGGTGCGCCGCGCGTGTGGGAGACGAACCCGCAGCGCGCCCAGGGGGCCGCCGCCTACGAGGTGCTCGACCCGTCCGAGGACTCCGAGGGCCGCTATCGCTGCATCGTCGACGCCAGCGGCGATGCCGGCCTGCTGGACACGCTGATCGCGCGCCTGACGCCCGGTGGCGCCGTCGTGCTCGCGGGTTTCTACGACAGGCTCGGCTTCGCCTTCCCGCCCGCCTTCATGCGCGAGGCGCGCATCCTGATCGCCGCGCAGTTCACGCCTGCCGACACCGCGCATGTGCTGCGGCTGATTGCCGCGGGCGCGCTGTCGCTCGACGGCCTGCTCACCCACCACGCGCCGGCGGATCGTGCGGAGAGCGCCTACCGCACCGCGTTCTCCGACACATCGTGCCTGAAGATGGTTCTCGACTGGAGAGAGTTCGCATGAACGCATTCGTCAGCCCATCCGCTCCCGAGGCGGCGCAGGCCAGCATGGCCGACGCGCTGCGGGCGGAAGCGGCCATCGAACCCGATGCCGTCTCGACCGCACCGGCCAAGAAGGAAACGCAGATCATCGCGATCTACGGCAAGGGCGGCATCGGCAAGAGCTTCACGCTGGCCAACCTCAGCTACATGATGGCGCAGCAGGGCAAGCGCGTGCTGCTGATCGGCTGCGACCCCAAGAGCGACACCACGTCGCTGCTGTTCGGCGGCCGCTCCTGCCCGACCATCATCGAGACGTCGAGCAAGAAGAAGCTCGCCGGCGAGGCCGTGTCGATCGGCGACGTGTGCTTCAAGCGCGACGGCGTCTACGCGATGGAGCTGGGCGGCCCCGAAGTCGGCCGCGGCTGCGGCGGACGCGGCATCATCCACGGCTTCGAGCTGCTGGAGAAACTCGGTTTCCACGAATGGGGTTTCGACTACGTGCTGCTCGACTTCCTGGGCGACGTGGTGTGCGGCGGCTTCGGCCTGCCGATCGCGCGCGACATGTGCCAGAAGGTGATCGTGGTCGCGTCCAACGACCTGCAATCGCTTTACGTCGCCAACAACGTCTGTTCCGCCGTCGACTATTTCCGCAAGCTGGGCGGCAATGTCGGCGTCGCCGGCATGGTCATCAACAAGGATGACGGCACCGGCGAGGCGCAGGCGTTCGCGGAACAGGTCGGCATCCCGGTGCTCTCGGCGATCCCGGCCGACGACGACATTCGCCGCAAGAGCGCGAACTACGAGATCATCGGCACGCCTGGCGGGCGCTGGGCGCCGATGTTCGAGCAGTTGGCCGAGCAGGTGGCGAGCGCACCGCCGGTGCGGCCGAACCCGCTGACGCACGAGACCCTGCTGAACCTGTTCAAGGGCGACGCGGTCGGCCGCAACGTCGTTCTGGTGCCGGCGACCGAGCAGGACATGTGCCCGGCTTCGGTCAACACCAAGGCGTCGCTCGAAGTCATCTACGAGGGTGCCTGACGCATGGACGGATCGGTCCCTCCCGCAGGCGACGGCTGCCACGGCGGACGCGACCGCATGACCGAGGCGGCGCGCGCCGCCGGCAAGTCCGCGTCGATGGACCGGCTGATGGCGGATTACCCGCGCGGCCCGCACGACCAGCCGCAATCGATGTGCCCCGCCTTCGGCTCGCTGCGCGTCGGCCTGCGCATGCGCCGTGTGGCGACCATCCTGTCCGGCTCCGCCTGCTGCGTTTACGGCCTGACCTTCACCGCGCATTTCTACGGCGCGCGCCGTACGGTCGGCTACGTGCCGTTCAACTCCGAATCGCTGGTGCGCGGCCAGCTGTTCGAGGACATACGCGCGGCGGTGTTCGAGACCGCGAAACCCGCCGAATACGACGCCGTCGTGGTCATCAACCTCTGCGTGCCCACCGCCTCCGGCGTGCCGCTCGACCTGCTGCCGAAAGAGATCGACGGCGTGCGCATCATCGGCATCGACGTGCCAGGGTTCGGCGTGCCGACCCACGCGGAAGCCAAGGACGTGCTGACCGGCGCCATGCTGCGCTACGCGCGCACCGAGGCGGAAGCGGGCCCGGTGGCCCGACCCCGTGGCCTGCAGGACCGCCCGACGGTCGCCATGCTGGGCGAGTTCTTCCCCGCCGACCCGCCCGGCGTGGGCGCGCTGCTGGCGCCGATGGGGCTGGCGCTGGCCCCCACCCTGCCCTGCCGCGAGTGGCGCGACCTGTACGCCGCGCTGGACTGCCGGGTCGCGGCCGCTTCACACCCGTTCTACACCGCGTCCGTGCGCGAGCTGCGCGCCGCCGGCCGGCCCGTCGTGGGCTCCGCCCCGGTGGGCGTGGACGGCACGGCGGCGTGGCTGGACGCGGTGGGTGCCGCCGCGGGCATCGGCGCGGACCGGATCGACGCCGCCAAGGCGGCCGCACTGCCCGCCATACGCGCGGCGCTGGCCGCCAACCCGATCAACGCGCGCATCACCCTGTCGGGCTACGAGGGCTCCGAGCTGCTGGTGGCGCGCCTGTTGATGGAGGCCGGCGCCGACATCCCCTATGTCGGCACCGCCTGCCCGCGCACCGAGTGGAGCGACGCCGACCGCGACTGGCTGCAGGCGCGCGGCACGCACGTGCAGTACCGTGCCTCGCTGGAGCAGGATCTCTGCGCCATGCAGGACGTGCGCCCCGACCTCGCCATCGGCACCACACCGCTGGTGCAGAAGGCGAAGGAGCTCGGCATACCGGCGCTCTACTACACCAACATGGTCTCCGCCCGCCCGCTGTTCGGCGCGCCGGGTGCCGGGGCGCTGGCCGCGATCGTGGCGGCGCAGACACGCGGCGCACCGCGCTTCGCCCGCATGGTCTCGTTCTTCGAAGGTGTCGGCACCGGCGATGCCTCCGGCTATGGCTGGCGCGCTAAGCCGGTCGAGCCGCAGGGCGCACGCGAGCGCACGAAAAAGGCACGGCTGGCGCGCGCCAAGTCGCTCGAAGCGGTGGGGACCTGAGCGTGCTGGTGCTCGACCACGACCGTGCCGGCGGCTACTGGGGCGCGGTGTACGCGTTCTGCGCCGTGCGCGGCCTGCGTGTGATCGTCGACGGCCCTGTCGGCTGCGAGAACCTGCCCGTCACCGCGGTGCTGCACTACACCGACGGTCTGCCGCCGCACGAGCTGCCGGTGATGGTCACCGGCCTGTCCGAAGACAATCTGTCGAGCGAAGGCACCGAAGGCGCGATGCGTCGGGCGGCGGCCGCCGGCGACCAGGACCTGCCGGCGGTCGTCGTCACCGGCAGCATCGCGGAGATGATCGGTGGCGGCGTGACACCGGAGGGCAGCAACCTGCTGCGCTTCATCCCGCGCACCATCGACGAGGACCAGTGGCAGGCCGCCGACCGCGCGATCTACTGGCTGTGGACGGAGTTCGGCTCGAAGAAATCGAAGATCAGGCCACGTCCTGCGCGCGCGTCCGGCGTCAGGCCGCGCGTGAACATCATCGGGCCGATCTACGGCACCTTCAACATGCCGTCCGACCTCGCCGAGATACGCCGCCTGGTGGAGGGTATCGGCTGCGAGATAAACCTCACCTTTCCGCTCGGCGCGCACCTGGAAGACACCGCCAGGCTGCCCGACGCGGACGTCAACATCTGCCTCTACCGCGAGTTCGGCCGCAAGCTGTGCGAGGCGCTGGACCGGCCCTACCTGCAGGCGCCGATCGGCATCTTCGCCACCACCAACTTCCTGCGCGCGCTGGGCGAACTCGTGGGTATCGACCCCGAGCCGTTCATCGAGGCGGAGAAGCACACCACCATCAAGCCGATCTGGGACCTGTGGCGCAGCGTGACACAGGATTTCTTCGCCACCGCCTCGTTCGCGGTGGTGGCGACCGACACCTACGCGCGCGGCCTGCGCCAGTTCCTCGAAGACGAGATGGGCGTGCCCTGCACCTTCGCCTTCGCGCGCACCGCCGGCACCAAGCCGGACAACGCCGCGGTACGACGGTCGCTGAAGGACACGCCGCCGCTGGTGCTCTACGGCTCGTTCAACGAACGCATGTACGCCGCCGAACAGGGTGCGCGCTGCATGTTCATCCCGGCCTCGTTCCCCGGCGCCATCATCCGCCGCGCCACCGGCACGCCGTTCATGGGCTACGCCGGCGCGATGTACCTGGTGCAGGAATTCTGCAACGCGCTGTTCGACGCGCTGTTCCACATCCTGCCGCTGGGCACCGAGATGGACCGGATCGATCCGACGCCGGCGCGCGATCACGCGGCAGCTCCCTGGGACGACGACGCGCTCGAACTGCTCGACGCGCACGTGCAGAATGCCCCGTTCATCACCCGCATCTCGGCGGCCAAACGCCTGCGCGACCGTGTGGAGCAGGACGCGCGCACCGCACGCGAGGGCCGCGTCTCGGCCGCGCGCGTCAGGCACGCACTGCAGACCGTGCCCGCATGAGCGCGGCCAGATCCTCGACCAGTTCGGACCGGGTGGAGGTGACACCTCCCCGCGTCCCGCAAGACCGACCGGCGCTGCCGGGCGGAGAGCAACCCTGCCGGCGTCGGGCCACAGGGATCACGGCCGCGCGGGACCAGCGCGGCGAAGGACGGAGGTAAATCACATGTCGGACGTCACAAGACGGCCCGTTGCAGCGTCAGGGTTGACCGAAAGCGAAGCCAAGGAATTCCACAGCATCTTCCTCACCAGCTTCATCGGCTTCGTGGTGGTGGCGATCATCGCCCACTTCCTGGTGTGGCAGTGGAGGCCGTGGCTGCCCGGGCCGAACGGCTACACGACGTCGATGCTGGATGGCGCCCAGCACGCGATGTTCGTCGCCCGCTCGATGCTCGGCTGAGGGGAACGCACATGTTTCGCATCTGGCTGCTGTTCGACCCGCGCCGCGTCCTGGTCGCGCTGTCGATCTTCCTGTTCGTGCTCGCATTGCTGATCCATTTCATCCTGCTCAGCACGGACCGCTTCAACTGGCTGGAAGGCCCGCATCACGGCATGGTGGCACAACAACTCGCCCCGCTGCCGTCAGGCACGAAGTAGCGTTCGCCTCATGGCGGCGGCGGTGCTCCACCGTCCGCCGCCAAAGCCTGCCCATTACCAAAGACCGACGACACGACCGGGGAGGGTCATGCGATGGCGATGCTGAGTTTCGAGGGAAAGTACCGCGTACGCGGCGGCACCCTGGTCGGTGGCGACCTGTTCGACTTCTGGGTCGGGCCCTTCTATGTCGGGTTCTTCGGCGTCACCACCATCTTCTTTTCCGCCCTGGGCACCGCGCTGATCCTCTACGGCGCGTCGCTGGGCCCCACCTGGAACGTCTGGCGCATCAACATCGCACCGCCCGACATCAGCTACGGCCTGGCCTTCGCGCCGCTGAAGGATGGCGGCCTGTGGCAGGTGATCACCATCTGCGCGATCGGCGCTTTCTCAAGCTGGGCGCTGCGACAGGTGGAAATCTCGCGCAAGCTCGGCATGGGCTACCACGTGCCCTTCGCCTTCAGCGTCGCGATCTTCGCCTACGTGGCGCTGGTGGTGATCCGTCCGCTGCTGATGGGCGCCTGGGGTTACGGATTTCCCTACGGCATCCTCAGCCACCTCGATTGGGTGTCGAACACCGGCTACCAGTACCTGCACTTCCACTACAATCCGGCGCACATGCTGGCGGTTTCGTTCTTCTTCACCACCACGCTCGCGCTGTCGCTGCACGGCTCGCTGGTGCTCTCGGCCGCCAACCCGGCGAAGGGCGAGCCGATGAAGACGGCCGAGCACGAGAACACCTTCTTCCGCGACATCATCGGCTACTCCATCGGCACGCTCGGCATCCATCGCCTCGGGTTGTTCCTGGCACTGTCGGCCGGGTTCTGGAGTGCGGTGTGCATCATCATCAGCGGACCGTTCTGGACCGGCGGCTGGCCCGCGTGGTGGGGATGGTGGCTGAACCTACCGATCTGGAAATGAGGAGTGCCCGATAATGCTGCTAGGGCGGCCATGCAACGCGCCTTTCCGCGCTTCCGGTGCGCACGGCCTCAAGGCCGCTCCGCTCCGGTTCTCGAAAGCCACGCTGCATGACCAACCCTAGCGCATTCTCGACCACCCCTTTCGAAGCAAAGCAACGAGGTTTGTAAGAGGACGCGCCTTGATGGCTCAGTACCAGAACATATTCACCCGGCTGCAGGTGCGCGGACCGATCTATGCCGGCACGCCGATGGAGGCGCGCACCGCCTTTTCGCGCAGCTCCTCGCCGGGCTTCAACCACCTGTTCGGCCGTCTGGGCGATGCGCAGGTCGGCCCGATCTACCTCGGCATCACCGGCATGGCCGCGCTGATCTGCGGGTTCATCGCCTTCGAGATCATCGGCCTCAACATGTGGGCCTCGGTGAATTGGGACCCGGTGCAGTTCGTCCGCCAGCTGCCCTGGCTGGCGCTGGAACCGCCGGCACCTTCCTACGGCCTGCATTTGCCGCCGCTGGCCGAAGGCGGCTGGTGGATCATGGCGGGGTTCTTCCTGACCGCGTCCGTGCTGCTCTGGTGGACACGCATCTACCTGCGCGCCCGCGCGCTCGGCCTCGGCACCCACACCGCCTGGGCCTTCGCCGCCGCCATCTGGCTCTATCTGGTGCTGGGCTTCATCCGGCCGCTGCTGATGGGGTCATGGGCCGAGGCGGTGCCGTTCGGCATCTTCCCCCACCTCGACTGGACGGCCGCGTTCTCGTTGCGTTACGGTAACCTCTTCTACAACCCGTTCCACATGCTCTCCATCGTGTTCCTCTACGGCTCCACGCTGCTGTTCGCCATGCACGGCGCCACCATCCTGGCCACCAGCCGCTACGGCGCGGAGCGCGAGCTCGAGCAGATCGCCGACCGCGGCACCGCGTTCGAGCGTGGCGGCCTGTTCTGGCGCTGGACCATGGGCTTCTGCGCCACCGCCGAGAGCATCCACCGCTGGGCCTGGTGGTTCGCCGTGCTCTGCCCCCTGACCGGCGGCATCGGCATCCTGCTCAGCGGCACCGTGGTGGACAACTGGTACCTCTGGGGCCAGCACCACGGCCTGGTGCCGACCTACCCCGCCACCTGGGGCACGATCGTCGATCCCTCCACCCTGCCGGGAGCACCCAAATGAGCGACCCGATCAAGAGGGGCATCCTCTACGGCACCGCCCTGGTCGGCGTCACCGCCGGCACGCTGATCGCCATCACCACGCTGCTCGGCATGGAACGCCCGCCGATCGTGGCCGTGCAGCGCGGCTTCCGCGGCACCGGCATGGACCAGATCTACAACCCGCGCACCCTCGCCGCGCTGGCCGCCCAGGCGAAAATCCCACGCAGCCTGCCGCCGGCCAGCCCGAACGGCGTCAAAGCCAGCGTCGCCTACAAGAACGTCCAGGTGCTGAAGAACCTCAGCGTCGGGCAGTTCACTCGGCTGATGGTCAGCATCACCAACTGGGTGGCGCCCAAGCAGGGCTGCTCGTACTGCCACAACGTCGCCAACATGGCGTGGGACGGGCTCTACACGAAGATCGTCGCCCGTCGCATGATCCAGATGACGCAGAACATCAACGGCAACTGGCAGAGCCACGTGCAGAACGTGGGCGTCACCTGCTACACCTGCCACGGCGGCAACCCGGTGCCGAAGAACATCTGGTTCAACGACCCGGGGCCCGAAGCGGCCGGCGGTGTCACCGAGGCGCAGACCGGCATGGCGCACCCGACGGCGCTGCTCAACAACAGCTCCCTGCCCTACGACCCGTTCACGCCCTACCTGGAGCACGCGGCCGAGATACGGGTGCAGGGCACCACCGCGCTGCCCACGGGCAATCTCAGCTCCATCAAGGAGACCGAGTGGACCTACGCGCTGATGATCCACTTCGCGCAATCGCTCGGCGTCAACTGCACCTACTGTCACAACACGCGCGCCTTCAGCGACTGGTCCGCCAGCTCGCCCGCGCGGGTGAATGCCTGGTACGGCATACGCATGGTGCGCGACATCAACAACGCCTACCTCGACTCGCTGCACGACGTGTTCCCGACCTATCGCAAGGGTCCGCTGGGCGACAACGCGAAGGTCAACTGCGCCACCTGCCACCAGGGCATCTACAAGCCGCTGTACGGCGTCAGCATGCTGACCACCTTCCCCGAACTCGCCAAGCCCTATGTCGAGCAGGTCAGCGACCAGCCGGCCCGCCAGGTGCCACCCGCACCGGCCAACGCCGCGCCCACCCCGGATGCGCCGATCGGGGCGCCCGCCAAGACGCCCACCCCGCCGGCGGCACCCGGGCAGATACCGGTGACACCGACTCCGGACGGACAGCCGCACTGACATGGGTCGGGCGGGACCTGTTCGGGTCCCGCCCGGGACGAAGGCAAGGCCTGCTTTTTTGCAAAAAGCAGCAAAAAACTCTTGTTCGTGCTGTCGCGGAGATTTCTGCAGCGCGCGACGCTATGAACAGGCGTTTTTGATTCTCAAGACCCCTTCGGCGCGTACGCCACGCACCACCCCTCAGGGCTGATATTGCCGGCCACCACCTTGCACGCGTTCGGCGCCACGAAGTTGACGCAGCCGCTGCACTTGGCCCCGTCCTTGGGCATGCCCTGATACTGCACCACGCTCTGCTCGACCTTGCTGTCCGCGTCCTGTGCACGGGCCGCCGTCACCAGCATGCCACCGGCCAGTATGGTCAGGCCGGTGCGCAGGATGCCGCGCCGCGAGGCCTTGATGTCGTCACGCATGTGTCCGTTTCTCCTTGCTGAACCGCTATCCGCCCAGACCTCGCTGCCTGGTTCAGAGTGGCTAACACATCATCGGAGGTTCGGTTTTAACAAGACTAGACTAATAAATCCGTCCCGCTATACACAAGAGAATGATTCGCATTTGCATTTGCGGGTGCGGCACCGAGCCAAGCTCCGCGACAGCACCAAGAAAGTCTTTTGCTTCTTTTCTTCAGAAAAGAAGGCCTTCCTTCGCCTCAGGCAGCCCGAGCCAGGCTGAGCTGCGACCAGATCGCCGACAGAGCGCCCACCAGATGCTCCACGTCCTCGTCGCTATGCTTGGGCGAAGGCGTGATACGCAGCCGCTCGGTGCCGCGCGGCACCGTCGGGTAGTTGATCGGCTGCACGTACACCCCGTGCTGCTCCAGCAGCGTGTCGCTGATCTGCTTGCACAGCGCGGCGTCGCGCACCATCACCGGCACGATGTGGCTTGGGTTTGCCTGATGCGGCACGCCCGCCTCGTCCAGCCGGCGGCGCAGCAGGGCCACCAGCCGCTGCTGCTCGCGTCGCTCCACGTCGCTGGTCTTCAGGTGGCGTATGCTGGCCAGCGCCCCCGCGGCCACGGCCGGCGGCAGGGCGGTGGTGAAGATGAAGCCGCTGGCGAAGCTGCGCACGTAGTCGATCAGGCTGGCCGACCCGGTGATGTAGCCGCCGATCACGCCGTAACCCTTGGCGAGCGTCCCCTCGATCACGTCCACCCGGTCCATCAGCCCCTCGCGCTCGGCGATGCCGCCCCCGCGCGGGCCGTACAGCCCCACCGCATGCACCTCGTCCAGGTAGGTGAGCGCGCCGTGGCGCTCCGCCACGTCGCAGATCTCGGCGATCGGCGCGATGTCGCCGTCCATCGAGTAGATGCTCTCGAACATCACCAGCTTCGGCAGCGCCGGGTCGATGGCCGCCAGGCGGCGGTCCAGGTCGGCCGGGTCGTTATGCGCGAACACTTCGATGCGGGCGCGGCTGTGCCGGGCGCCCTCGATCATGGACGCATGGTTCTTCGCGTCCGACAGCACCACGCAGCCGGAGAGCCGCGCCGCCAGCGTGCCGATCGCCGCCCAGTTGCTCATGTAGCCGGAGTTGAACAGCAGGGCGGCGTCCTTGCCGTGCAGGTCGGCCAGCTCCTCTTCCAGCAGCACGTGGTAGTGGTTGGTGCCGGCGATGTTGCGGGTGCCGCCGGCGCCGGCGCCGCAATGGTCCAGCGCCTCGTGCATCGCCGCCAGCACCGTCGGGTGCTGCCCCATGCCGAGGTAGTCGTTGCTGCACCACACCGTCACCTCGTCACGCGCGCCCTCCTTCCCGCCGGCGCGCTTGTGCATGACGCGGGGAAAACTCCCTGGCTGGCGCTGCAGGTTGGCGAACACGCGGTAGTTGCCTTGGCTGCGCAGGCTGTCGAGTTCGCGCTTGAAGAAGTCTTCGTAGTTCATGGAGGACACCCTTGCAGCGTTGTGCGGGACGGCCGGATCACGGACCGGCATAGACGAGAGATGGGCGGTCCACCGCCGAAACCGACCGGGCGGCGACGGATGGCAGCTCGGCGAACCCGGAACGCGGCCCGGGCTTGTGCGCCAGCCACCAGGCCCAGAGCGACGCGAACGGCAAGGGCAGCACCAGCATGGCATGTTCCAGCACGGCCAGCACCAGCATGGCGATCACGAAGGTCAGCCCGGCCGCCCGGAACGGCGTGATCCCTGGGGCGGCGGCGTCCCGGACCAGCAGCGCCACCAGCACCGCGCCGCCGGCCAGCGAGACCGGCATCAGCCAGTTCATCCGCCGGCGTGACATGAAGCTCAGCAAATAGGCCAGATGGCGCGGCAGGAAGGCCTCGCCCAGATTCAGCACGCCCAGGAAGATGTTCAGCTTGGCGCTCAGCCGCATGCCCCACAGCGCCATGAAGGTCCACATGCCGACCTGGTTGGCGCCGCCCTGGGTGGCCCACAGCACGGCCACCCCGGTGCCGAGGATGGCCAGCTCGTGGTCGATGCAGGCTTCCACCCCGTGCCGGAAATGCGCCAACCCGCCGCAGCCATGCCGGCACGCCGTCTTACGCGGCCCGGTGACGAAGCCCATGAAGAACGCCATCTCGTGCCAGCCCCAGACCAGCACGCCGTAGGTGAAGGCGGCGTAGGCGCCGGCCACCGTCACATCGTGGCTGCCGGCGGCGAGGCGCCAGAACGACACGAGTGCCACCGCGCTGAACGCCCCGAAACTCCACCTGAAGGTTCGCGGCGGCAGGTTGTTCAGGAACACGATCACCCCGGTGGAGAACCACCAGACGAACAGGCAATAGGCTGCCGGGCAGGCGTAGAGGTGCATCCCCGCCCGCGCCTACCAGGAGGCCGCCAGACGAACCTGCCCCGGCAGCGCGGCGTGCCTGGCCGGCAGGACGAACATTCGCGCGAAGGTGACACCAGCATCGGCCGTCAGCACCCAGTTCTTCAGCCGCCCGAGCAGCCCGCCCTGCGCCCGGTTCGCGGCCTTGCCCTCGGTGATGCGTCGCATCCGCTCCAGCCCGCGCGCAAAGGCCGGGTTGTCGAGGTCGAGCGTCACCGGGAACACCTGGCGGCAGATCTCGCTGGTGATGCGGAACACCTGCATGTCGTACTCGGTCGGGTCCACGCCCAGCGCCTCGTGGAACACCGGGCGGGCATGGTCGCGCACGTACATCGTGGCGAACACGGCCAGCTGGAAAAAGCGTATCCACAGCCGGTTCACGCCGGACAGCAGTTTCGGGTCCGACCGCATCAGCAGGGCGAACGCCTCGCCGTGCCGGAACTCGTCGCCGCACCATTGCTCGAACCAGTTGAAGATCGGGTGGATCACCTGGTCAGGGTTACGCTGCAAGTGGCGGAAGATGGTGATGTAGCGCGCGTAGCCTATCTTCTCCGACAGGTACGTGGCGTAGAACACGAATTTCGGCCTGAAATAGGTGTATTTCTTCGCCTTGGTCAGGAAGCTGAGGTCCACGCCGACGTCGAAATCCTTCAGCGTCTCGTTGATGAACGCCGCATGCCGCGCCTCGTCGCGCGCCATGAAGGCGAACAGGTCGTGGATGTCGCCCTCTGGAATGCGCTTCTTGATTTCCGCGTACAGCACGCAGCCGGAGAACTCTGCGGTGACGGAGCTGACCAGGAACTCCAGGAACTCCTTCCGCAACGCCGGCGGCATGGACGAGAAATCCTGCTTGAACACCTCGGTCTGGGTGAAGTGGTTCCGGTTGTGGTCGGCGCGCAGCTCGGCGATCAGCGCATCCCACTCGGGCCGCACCAGGCTGACGTCGATGCGGCTCATCGCCGCGAAGTCGGTGGTGTAGAAGCGCGGGCTCAGAACCGTGTCCTGCTGGGCGTAGCGGGTACTCTCGTTAGGCCCGCCCGCACGTTTGTCCGCAGGCCTGCCCGGGTTCGGGGTGATCGCGTTCATGCCATGTTCCTTGGCGTCAGAACCAGTTCCTCGTCCGGCTGGAAGCCGACCTCGTAGAGGCTCGTCAGTTCAAACATACCGGCGATTTCTGTCCAGAGCCGACGCAGCGGGCCCGCGCGCCGGACGGTCGCCGTGGTGCGGAAACGGCGCTGCTCGCCGAACTGCAGCCGGCTCGGCATGCCGTGCACCTGCACCACGTCGCCCGGCCGGATGTCGATGCCGTCCGGCACGGCGTAGGCGTGGAAGCTGTCGTGGGACCGCTCGAGGTCCACGTCGCAGGCGATCTCGACGATGCCGGAGGGCCTGACGCGCCCGGCCATCAGCCGTGCCCCGTGCCGGCCGCCTGTGCGGTCGCGGCACGCGGCGCCATGGTGAGCAGGCGCACGAACACCGCCTCGTTCTCCGACCCGAACGCCTCCAGCTCGACCAGGCGGCCGGTGCTGGGGTCGCTCAGGATCAGCTGCCCGTCTGCGTAGCCCACGAGGTCGAGCGGCGGGCCGGAACCCAGGCCCTCGGACCGGCGTACGCGGGCGAAGCCGCGCAGCGTGCCGCGCAGGAACCCGTTCTGCCCGGTCATCACGTCCAGCACCTGCCCGGTCTTGGCCAGGGTCACGACCACCGCCCCATCCGGCCGGTCGTCGAACCGCAAGCTGCGCGAAGCGGTGGCAACGCCCGGGTCGGTCGGCCGGCCGAGGCCGGTGACGCGGCCGTACACCCCCATCGAGAGCGCGAACACCACAAGGGCGGCCGCGCCGAACAACGGCATGCGCGGGAACGGCTCCCTGATCGACATCGTGCGGCGGTCATCCATCGCGATCCTCCCTCTACTCGGCGGCGACGGCGCGGCGTGCTGCGCCTGCCGCACGCAGCCGAACCGGACGCTGTGCCACGACCCTGACCGGCGTCGACGCCTCGTACTCCGTCAGCGCCTCGCCCAGGATCGCGGACGCCGCCTCGGCCCCCGCCACACAGCGCAGCATGGGCTCGGCACGGGCCATGCGCCAGGGGCGGGCATGCGGCCACACCACGAAATACGACAAGGTCTCGCCCGGCTGCAGACGCAACGGAATGTCGCCGGCACCGCACCGGTAAAGCCGCAGCCCCGCCGCCTCGATCCTGGAGAACGGCAGGTTGAAGGTCATCGGCAAGGCGATGCCGAAGCTGATCACCACGCGCCGGTTGGTGATGCTGTACGTGGTGCTGCGCCGGATCGACCACGCATAGGCCG
Source organism: uncultured Acetobacteraceae bacterium (assembly GCA_964244615.1). Taxonomy (GTDB): domain Bacteria; phylum Pseudomonadota; class Alphaproteobacteria; order Acetobacterales; family Acetobacteraceae; genus BOG-908. Next base: position 3,680 of record CAXTJP010000044.1, on the reverse strand, counting down.
CCATCAGCACGAACGGCACGACGGCCAGCTCGGCCCGATGCAGCAAGGCCAGCCGCATGGCGTGCGCGGGGCCGCCATGGCCGATGATGGTCAGCGCGCACCAGGCCAGGATGATGGCGAAATACAGCGCCACCGCCCGGATGTGGAACGTGTGCAGCAGCAGCGCGCGCACATCCGGCGCGCCCTGCCACAGCAGCCGCTCGCCGGCCGGCAGACGCTCGGGCAGGCCACGCGGAGAGGCCGGGGTCACGGGGCGCGCGCTCACAGCAGCGGCGCCATGCGCTTCGGCGTGGCGTAGAGCAAACCGCCGCCGTAATAGCCGACGATCCGGTCCTCCTCCAGCGACGTCACCGAATCCGGGTTGCGCAGCCCTGGCACGGTGGCGAAGTGCGCGGCCAGCACGCAATACACGCCGATCGTCCGCTGCTTGGGGCGGAACGTCGCGAAATGCGTCGGCAGCAGCACGCGCCGGGCGCCGAGCGCCGCGGTGGTCTCCACCTCGAGGTAGCGCACGATGTATTCCGAACGGTCGATCCACGCGTCCACCACAGTGCCGGCCAGCTCGCCGTCATTGCCGAACACCTCGTAGCCGCGCGGGTCTGGGTCCTCGTGCGACAGGAAGAAATCCTGCGCCGTGCGCAGCGGCACGATCTTGGGCAGGCCGTCATCGTAGGCCATCTCCGGCACGTCGTGGCGCTGCGCGTACGCCGCAGGCCCGACGCCGTCGATCATCGGGTTGCCGGTCGGCTCGAACGGCGCACCGGCCCAGGGCAGCACGCGTTCGGCGGCAAAGGTCTCGGGCTTCTCGGCGCGCGGCACCGGGATGGCGGTGCCGTCGGCCATGCGGAAATGCTTGGGCGGCGGGATCGACGGGAACTCGATCACGTGCTGCTCGGGGTAGTCCGGCACCAGCGGGTAGCCCTCGCGATGGTCCTCGCGACGCAGCCACCAGATCAGCGAGAAGAAGAACAGCCAGAACACGTAGATGGTGATCTGGGCCACGTCGAAATGGGCGAGAACGGCGCCTGCGGTCATGGTCTGTCCCTCGTGACATGCCTGGGTTTATCGAAAATCATCCTGTGACGGCCAAGGCGCCGTCGTGCTGCCCCGCACTGCGCGCGCGGCCGGGGCTGCGCACCAGCGGACCCACCGCCACCAGCGTCGCGAACAGCAGCACGATCTCGATCGTGTACACCGCGCCGTAGCCGGTCGCGGGATCGACCAGGGCGGCGCCGAGCCGCCCCTGCCCGGCCAGCGCGCCCACCGCGTCGCGTATCAGCCCGCCGCTCGCCACCGCGATGCCGGCGGCCGAGGCCTGCACCGCGCCCCACACGCCGAGCGCGAAGCCGATCTGGCCACGCCCGGCCATCCCCATCGCCGCGGTCAGCGTGCAATGCGCGAACAGCCCGGCGCCCAAGCCGATCAGCGAGACGCCGGCCGCGAACAGCAGGGTGGACTGTGCGGGTGCGGCGAAGATCAGGGCCGCGAACGCGAACAGCCCGGCCACCGCACCCAGGCCGGCGAGCCGGTACGGGTCCATGCCACGGCCGAGCAGCTTGGCCGCGATGCCGAAGCCGATCAGCCCGCCGAAGGCGAGCATGGCGGAGAACGCTGTGGTGGTGCCCACCGCCAGGTGCAGCACCTGTCCGCCATACGGCTCCAGCAGGATGTCCTGCATGCTGAACGCCGCGGTGCCGAGGCCGAGCGCCACCAGCCGGCGCCGCGCGTCGCCGGCACGGTCGAACGCCGCCCAGGACTGCGCGAAGCTCGGACGCACCCGGTCATGCGCGGTCTCCGACGGCCGACGCGGCTCCTGCTTCCACAGCGCGACCGCGTTCAGCACGACGGTGACCACGGCCGATCCCTGGATCACCTGGATCAGCCGCACCTCCGAGAAATGCGCCAGCACCGCGCCGAAGACCAGCGCGCTGGCGATCATGCCGAGCAGCAGCATCATGCACAGCAGCGCCACCACCTGCGGGTGCTTCTCCGCCGGCGACAGGTCGGTGGCCAGTGCCAGGCCCACCGTCTGCGTCGTGTGCAGCCCGGCGCCCACCATCAGGAAGGCCAGCCCGGCCGCGGCCTTGCCGATGACCAGCGGGCCGTTGCTGTCGCCCGACAGGATGATCAGCGCGAACGGCATGATCGCCAGGCCGCCGAACTGGATCATGGTGCCCAGCCACAAGAACGGCACGCGCTTCCAGCCCAGCACCGACCGATGATTGTCCGACCGGAAACCCACCACCGCGCGGAACGGCGCAAACACCAGCGGCAGAGAGATCATCACCGCGACGAGCCAGGCCGGCACGCCGAGTTCGACGATCATCACCCGGTTCAGCGTGCCGACCAGCAGCACCGCGGCCATGCCGACCGTCACCTGGAACAGCGACAGCCGCAACAACTGGCCCAGCGGCAACGCGTCGGTGGCGGCATCGGCAAACGGCAGAAAGCCGCTGCCGACCTTGCTCCATTTCGAGGCGAGCTTCTGGTTCAGCCGGCGCAGCTTCGGCGCCGCGATGGCGCCGCTCATGGGCGGACCAGCTCCAACGCGTGGCTCTTGTAGAACCCGCCCGAGATGCGCGCATCCCGCCCGACACGCCAGCCGGCCAAAGCGGGGTCCGCGGCCAGGCGACGGGTGATGGCGCGCGCAGAGACCGGTTCGATGGCCGGCGCGCGGTCCGCGCGCGGAAACAGCCGCCCGGCGGCATGCATCACGCTCAGCAGGGGCGTGCGCGGCGCAAAGGTGAACAGCACCGAACTTAGGCTATGGGCGCAGAGCCGCGCCGCCGCCGCCGCCATGTCGCCGGCGCGATAGTGGATCAGCGAATCCATCGCCACCACGTGGTCGAACTGCCCGGGCGTCGCCTCGGTCATGTCGCCCACGGCAAACGCGATCCGTCCCTCGCCCAGATCGCGCGGCGCACGTTCCTGCGCCAGCGCCACCAGGGTCGCCGACAGGTCGATGGCGGTGACGTGGGCGCCACGACGCGCCGCCTCCACCGCCAGCGCGCCGGTGCCGCAGCCGGCATCCAGGATGCGCAGGCCGCGCAGATCCTGCGGCAGCCAGCCGAGCAGGGTGGCACGCATGCGGTCCCGACCCGCGCGGACGGTGGCGCGTATGCCGCTGACCGGCGCGTCCGAGGTCAGGCGCGCCCAGGCTTCGGCCGCGGTGCGGTCGAAATACGTCTCGAGCTCGCCGCGACGTGCGAGGTAGGTGCTCATCACTCGTAGCCCAGCAGGTCGAAGATCTCGCGATCCTTCAGCGGCGCGCCCTCCAGCGGCACCGTGCCGGCCCAGAGCTGTGCGGCCAGACGCAGGTATTCCAGCTTCACCGCCTCCAGCTCCGGCGAGGAGTCCATCTCGAACAGCGTGGACTTCTTCAGCCGCGACCGGCGGATCACGTCGAGGTCTGGGAAATGCGCCAGCGTGGAGAGGCCTGTCGCCGCGTTGTAGCGGTCCACCTGGTCGGTCGCCGCCGAGCGGTTGCAGATCACGCCGCCGAGGCGGACGTTGTAGTTGCGCGCCTTGGCGCCGATGGCCGCGACGATGCGGTTCATCGCGAAGATGCTGTCGAAATCGTTGGCCGCCACGATCAGCGCCCGGTCGGCATGCTGCAACGGCGCCGCGAAACCGCCGCACACCACGTCGCCCAGCACGTCGAAGATCACCACGTCGGTCTC
>CAXTJP010000043.1:0-20724 GCA_964244615.1 uncultured Acetobacteraceae bacterium | reverse complement strand
CGTCGCCGTCCACCAGCACGTAGATGTCGGCGTCCACGTCGGCGAACATGCGGCGGACCACGTGGCCCTTGCCCTGCAGCCATTCGTGGCCGACCGCCGCGCCGGCCGCGCGCGCCGCCTGCGCCGTGCCGTCGGTGGAGTTGTTGTCGTACACGTAAATCGCCGCGCCCGGCAGCACGGCGTGAAAGGCGGCCACCACGCGCGGGATGGCCACGGCCTCGTTGAAGCACGGGATCAGCACCGCCACGCGCGGACCGCTCACCGGAAGACGAACCGGCGCGAGAGCGTGAAGTTGGCGAACATGCCGCACAGGCTACCCGCGGCGACCGGCAGCACCAGGTAGACCCGGCAGAGCGGCACGGTCGCGATCAGGGCGAGGTAGGCGCCGCGGTTCAGCAGCAACCCTACGGAGTTCGCCAGCAGGAACAGTCCAAGCTGCCGGTGCATCGCGCCATGCGCCACGTGCCGGTAGGTCCACAACCGGTTCAGCAGCCAGTTGATCGACGCCGCCACCACGTAGGACACGAGCCCCGCCGCTGTCGTACCGAGAGGTCGCGCCAGCGCATAGACGATGGCCGTGTCCCAGCCGAAGCCCAGCGTGCCGATCACCGCGAAACGCACGAACTGCGCGAGCACGAGGCGTCGCTCGGGGGGAACCCGCGCCAGCAGCGGGGCGAGGCGGTGAAGAAGGCGGGTTTTCATGAGGGGAGCGGAAAAAGAACCGGGGGAGAAGTGACGTCCCCCCCCCGGACCCCCGTCATTCAGTGATGAGCGACCAAATGCGGTCGCGATGGCGACCTAATGGAGGATTATCTCCACGCGGCGGTTCTGCGGCTCGCGCACGCCCTTGGCGGTCTGCACCAGCGGGTTGCTCTCGCCGTAGCCGTGGATGCTGATCTCGCCGCGGCTCACGCCGTCACGCACCAGCTCGGATTCCACGCTCTGGGCACGGCGGACGGACAGGCGCTGGTTGTACGCGGCCGTGCCGGAAAGGTCGGTGTAGCCGTTGACCTCGATACGCGTGGTCTGCGTGTGGGTCGAAGCCGCGGCAGCCTGCGCCACGATCTGTCGTGCGCGCGTGGTCAGGTCGGCGCGGTCCCAATCGAAGAACACCAGGTAGGTCTTGGCCACTTCAGGCGGCATCGGCGGGGCGGCAGCGGCCGGCGGGGCCGGCGGCGGTGGCGGCGGCGCCGCGAACAGCGCATAGCGCACGCCCACCAGGGCCGCGTTGTTGAACTGCCCGTCGGTCTTCAGCTTCACGCTGGCGAAATCCGGCCCGTCGAACAACTGGGCCCGGTAGCTCGCGTTGCTCGGCGTGGTGATGAAGCGGTACTCCGCCGTCAGCGCCAGGCCGGGCACGGCGTCGATCGCGAAGGCCACACCGACGATTGCCTGCACCGCGAAGTTGCCGTCGGTGCCGGTCGTGTGCAGGTAGGTCGTGTTGCCGTTGCCGTCGTTGCCGTTGAAGTTCAGGTTGGAGAAGTGCGACTGGCCGTAGCCGCCGCCGACGCCGACGAACGGCATCAGGCCGGGAATGCCGATCATCGCGCCGTCGAAGTCGTACAGCGCGTTCACGAAGCCATGATACTGCTGCTGGTAGTTGCTGGTGGTGGTGACGCCGACGTCGATCTTGTTCGCCATCCAGTCGCCCTGCAGCTCGATGCGGACGCCGTTGCCAAGCCCGTAACCCACCGCGGCGCTGGCAATGCCGCCCACGTTGGTCGAGAGGTGCCCACGGCCGTCGGTGAACTGGGAGTCGATGCCGCGAAAGTTCTGATCGAGCAGGTAGTTACCGCCTGCGCCAAGGCTGATATAGGGGCCAGTCACCGGCTGGGCCAGAGCGGCCATCGGGGCCGACAGAACGCTGGCAGCCAGCAACGCAACACGAAACTTCATCTGCAACCTCTCCTGGTGACCGATCGTCGCGTCACTCCGCAACGGCGCCGTTCGGCTGGCGTGACGCACCCTATAACAGCCTTTGACGGAGTTGTTGCCCTCTCGAAAAGCATTTTGGGGCCTTGTTGCCAGCCGGCCACAGGTGTGGCTGCATCCCGTCGAGCCAGGCCGGACGCCGCGAAGCGGTGCCGAGCCGGGTCGGGCCGGGAGGGCGATGTGTCCAAGCTGCTGTATTTTCTGGCGACCTTCGGCCAGTCCGCGCTGTCGGTGTTCGGCATCAGGGGCAGCTACGAGCAGCCGCCTTACGTGGTGCTCAGCACCCTGGCGCCGGGGATCGAGATACGCGCCTACCCCGCACGCCAGGCGGTGCAGACGGCCATCGTGCCGGCGGGCGACACGGGCGACGCGGCCGCGTTCGGACGGCTGTTCCGCTACATCACCGGCGCCAACGCGGACGGCCGGCTGGTAGCCATGACCGTCCCTGTCGAACAGGCCGCGCCGCGCCGCGCGACGACGCTGCCGGTCGAGCGCTCCGGCGATACGGCGGTGATGCGCTTCTTCCTCCCGGCCAAAGTGGCGGCGGCCGGCGCCCCGGTGCCGGCCGACAAGGACGTGCAGGTCGTCAGCCTGCCAGCCGCCACATTCGGCGTGGCGCGCTACTCCGGCGTCGCCGGCCCGCTGGCACGCGCGCGCCAGACCAGCCGACTGCGTCAGGCGCTGGCAAAGGCCGGCGCCACCACCCAAGGCGCCCCGCTAGCCTTTTCCTACGACCCGCCCTTCACCGTACCCATCCTACGCCGTAACGAAATAGCGCTACAGCTCAAGCCCTAGATGAACAAAAGTCTTTTGCTTCTTTTCTTCAGAGAAGGCCTTCTTTTCTGAATTGTCTATCGAGAGAGCGCCGGCTCTGCCGCGCGAACCGCACCGTCAACGCCGCCGCCACCACCGCCAACCCCACGCACAGCCCCCACCAAAGCCCCACCGCGCCCAGCCCGGCGCGAAAGGCGAGCAGCCAGCCCAGGGTGAACCCGATCGCCCAATACCCCACCGAGGCCAGCAGCATAGGCACCCGAACATCCTGCAACCCGCGCAGCGTGCCGCAGGCCACGCACTGCGTGCCGTCGGCGATCTGGAACAGCCCCGCCACACGCAGCAGGCGCACGGCCAGCGCCGCGCTGACGGCATTGGCCGCCGTCACCGGCCCCAGATAGAACTCCGCGATCAGCTGCGGCGCCAGGCTGAGCACCAGCGCACTGCCCGCCATGAAACACGCGGCCAGCCCGATGGCGCAGAACCCGGCCCGCCGCGCCGCCGCGTCCAGGCCCGCGCCCCGCAGCATCGCCACACGCACGTTCGCCGTCTGGCTGATCGCCAGCGGCACCATGAACGAGACGCTGGACACGCTGAGCGCGATCATGTGCGCCGCCAGCACCTTCGGCCCGAGCGTGCCGGCCAGGATACCGATGGCCAGGAACAGCCCCGCCTCGACCGTCACGATGCCAGAAACCGGCAGGCCGAGCGTCACCAGGCGGCGCAGATGCGGCACCGTTGGCCGGGCGCGGACGACGGTGCCGCCCGAGCCCGGCCCGTGCAGGAAACACAGCATCGCGGTCGCGGCACTCGACAGGCTGACGACGCTGGCCAGGGCGGAGCCTTCCAGCCCCATGGCGGGCACGCCGAGCCCGCCATGGATGAACAGCCGGTTCAGCGCCGCGTGCAGCAGCACGCCGCAGGGCATCACCCACAGCAGCACGCGCTGCAGCCCGAGCGCCGGCAGCACCTGGCGCATCATGCCGATGCCCACCACCCCCGCCGGCACCGCCCAGCGCAGCACGTGCAGGTAGCGCACGATGTCGGTCACGAGCGTTGCCGGCTGGCCCAGCGCGCGCAGCACCGGGCCGCACAGGCTCAGCGCGACGAACAGCGGCACCGCCAGGCAGGCCGCCAGCAGCACGCCGGACCAGTAGAGCGCCGGCACCTCGCCCGGTCGCCCGGCGCCCAGCCGGTCGGCCGCCAGCACGCCGATGCCCGACAGCGCGCCCTGCAGCACCAGCAGCGCCGTGATGAACAGGTTGCTGGCGAACGCGCCGGCCGCCAGCGCACGGTCGTCGATGCCGCCCAGCATCAGCGTGGTGATCAGCCCCATGCCGATCTCCGAAAGCAGCGCGAGCGCGATGGGCGTGGTGATCCACAGCGTCTGGCGCAGGTGGTGGCCCACCGATCCCGCGTCGCCGGGCCGGCGTGTCTCCAGGGCGGCGGCGATCATCCCCGGCTTGTGTCAGGGCGGCGAGGGCGCCGCAACCGCTTCCGTCAGCCCGTCTCGAGCGCGGCCTCAATGATCGCCCGTCGATAGGCGGACGACATGGCCGGTTGCAGGACATGTCTCAGGCTGAGGCGGTCGCCCTCGACTAACCGCTTCCCTGCGATGCGCACCAACCCATCTGCAGGACCATGCTCCAGATCCTGCCGCCCCGCGCCCCGCTCCCGACCCGCCTGCGCACGCAGCTGGAATCGTTCCTCGTGCTGCGCCGCAACCCGCTCGAACTCTGGGGCAAGCCGGCCTACGAGCAGGAGATCCTGCCGGGCAGCTTTCTCGGCCGCAAACAGCTGATGCTGAACGCGCCCGAGGCGATCCGTCACGTGCTGGTGGGCAACGCCGACAACTACCGTCGCAACCCGGCCACGCGGCGCGTGCTGCAGCCGGTGCTGGGCGGCGGGCTGTTCCTGGCCGAGGGCGAGGCGTGGCGGCACCAGCGCCGCACCATCGCCCCGGCGCTCTCGCCACGCACGATGCCGATGCTGGCGCACCACGTGGTCCGCGCCAGCGCGGCCCGGGAAACCGAGCTCGACCGGCTGACGCATCGTCCGCTGGAACTGCTGCCGCATCTGCAGCACCTCGCACTGGCCATCGCCGGCCAGTCGATGTTCTCGCTCGAGATGTCGGGCTTCGCCGCCGAGCTGCGCGGATTGCTGCTGAGCTACGGCGCGCGCTACGCGCAGCCGGGCATCCTCGACCTGCTGCTGCCCGAGAACGTGCCCTCGCTGGTCGATCGCGGCCGGGCGACGTTCCGCCTGGCCTGGCTGGCGTTCCTGGACCGGCTGATCGCGGTTCGCGCCTCCTTCGCGCCGGCCGACGACCGGCCGCGCGACCTGTTCGACCTGCTCTCGGCCGCGCGCGACCCCGAGACCGGCGCCGGGTTCGACCACGCGCAGCTGCGCGACGAGGTCAGCACGATGATCCTGGCCGGCCACGAGACGACCGCCGTCACCCTGTTCTGGTCGGTGTACCTCGCCGCACTCTACCCGGACCAGCAGGACCGCCTGGCCGAGGAAGTGGCCGGCCTCGACCTCGGCCCCGAACAGGCGGCCGCCTCGCTCGCCGCCATGCCGCACATACGCGCCCACGTGGACGAATCGCTGCGGCTCTACCCGCCGGCCTTCCTGATCGTGCGGCAGGCCCAGGCGGCGGACAGCATCATGGGGCACGCGGTGGCGCCGGGCACCACCATCACCATCAGCCCCTGGGTGCTGCACCGCCACCACGCCCGCTGGCACGCGCCGGACGCCTTCGACCCGGACCGCTTCGCGCCCGGCGCGCCGGCGCCCGAGCGCTACGCCTACATGCCGTTCGGCGCCGGCGCCCGCATCTGCGTCGGCGCCCAGTTCGCCCTGACGGAAGCCACCCTGGTGCTGGCGCGGCTGCTGCAGCGCTTCCGCATCGATCTCGCGGGCCACGGCACCGTGGTGCCACGCGGCCTCGTCACCACCCAGCCCGACCGCCCGGTGCGCTTTCTCCTAACACCGCGTTAACCGGCCCTGACCGGAGCGCACGGCAGCACCGCCGCAACCCCGCCCGCCGATGGCCCGTTAGACGCCGTAACGGCCACGGGGGCGCTCCGACAGGGGCGCCGCCGCACCGAAGGAGACGATTGTCATGCGCCACGTCCTTCTAGCCTCGGCGACCCTGCTCTGCCTCGCCAGCTCCCCAGTCATTGCCCAGAGCGCCATGCCGGATGGCGGGCCGGCCTTCGCCCACGAGCCGGGCACCGGCCAGAGCGGTCCCGCTTCGACGAAAGCCAGCAACACCAGCGGCGCCGACACCCGCTCGGCCATCGCCCCGCACTTCCCCCAGCCCCGCGGCGGCATGAACGCCGGCCCGCGGGGCTACCTGCGCGCCGCCGACGAGGCGCTGGCGATGCACCACACCGGCGAGGCCCAGCAGGCGCTGGAGATGGCCGAAACCCGGCTGCTCGACCGCTCCACCCCGGTCGACGCCGCCGGCCAGCCCTCCCAGGACCCGATGGTGCAGCAGGTGAGCCGCGCCCGCCGCGCGCTCGGCGCCGGCGACATGGCCGCCGCCCGCTTCGCCATCCAGATGGCCCTGGCCAGCGCGCCCCACGGCGACGAAGGCATGCCGATGGCCGAGCCCGGCACGCATCCTGCCATGGCGCCCGGCATGGGCATGCGGAACGGCACGAACTAGCGTCCGACCGGACGGGCAGGGCGGCCTACGCAGCCCTGCCATTCGCGCACCCGCCGCTTTTTTCTCGCATCTGCGAACGGCAGCGCCTATCTCTCGTCCAGACGCCGCGCCCAAGGGTCTGACACCTCTGTCAGGCCCTTTTCGTATGGGCCGCACATCCCTCTCGCTCAGAAGTGCCCCATGGACATCCGCAACATCGCCATCATCGCTCACGTCGACCACGGCAAGACCACGCTCGTGGACCAGTTGCTGAAGCAGTCCGGCGCCTATCGCGAACATCAGGCGGTGGTCGAGCGCGCGCTCGACCGCAACGACCTGGAGAAGGAACGCGGCATCACCATCCTGGCCAAATGCGCCAGCGTGGTGTGGCACGAGACCCGCATCAACATCGTCGACACCCCAGGCCACGCCGATTTCGGTGGCGAGGTGGAGCGCATCCTCAACATGGTGGACGGCGCCATCGTCCTGGTGGACGCCGCCGAAGGCGTGCTGCCGCAGACCAAGTTCGTGGTCGGCAAGGCCCTGCAGCGCGGCATCAAGCCCATCGTCGTCGTCAACAAGATCGACCGTCAGGACGCGCGCGCCGACGAGGTGCACACCGAGGTGTTCGACCTCTTCGCCGCGCTGGGCGCCACCGACGAACAGCTCGACTTCCCCATGCTCTACGCCTCCGGCCGCCAGGGCTGGGCCGACGCCGAGCTGAACGGCCCACGCAAGGACCTCTCCGCCCTCTTCGACCTGGTCCTCTCCCACGTCAAAGCCCCCGCCCTGGACGTCGAAGCTCCCTTCGCCATGGTCGCCTCCATCCTCGAATACGACCTGTTCCTCGGCCGCGTCCTGACCGGCCGCATCGAACAGGGCCGCGCTCGCCTCAACATGCCCGTCAAGGTCCTCCGCCAGGACGGCACCACCGTGGAATCCGGCCGCCTCACCAAGCTGCTCGGCTTCCGCGGCCTCGACCGCGTCACCGTCGAGGAAGCCGAAGCCGGCGACATCGTCGCCGTCGCGGGCCTCGCCGAAGCCACCATCCCCGACAGCATCGGCGCCCCCGAACTGACCGAGCCGCTGCACGCCATCCCCATCGACCCGCCGACGCTCGCCATGACGTTCCGCGTCAACGACGGCCCGCTCGGCGGCAAGGAAGGCAAGAAGGTCACCTCGCGCCAGATACGCGACCGCCTCCTGCGCGAGGCCGAGGGCAACGTCGCCATCAAGATCACCGAAAGCAACGAGGCCGACGCCTTCGAAGTCGCCGGCCGTGGCGAACTCCAGCTCGGCGTGCTGATCGAAACCATGCGCCGCGAGGGCTTCGAACTCGCCATCGGCCGCCCCCGCGTGCTGACCCAGAAGAACGCCGAGACCGGCGAGCGCGAGGAGCCGTTCGAGGAAGTGCTGGTGGACGTGGACGAGCCCTACTCCGGCGTCGTCGTCGAAAAGCTCAGCCGCCGCAAAGGCCAGATGCAGGACATGCGTCCCTCCGGCGGCGGCAAGGTGCGCCTCACCTTCATCATGCCCAGCCGCGGCCTGATCGGCTACCACGGCGAGTTCCTGACCGACACGCGCGGCACCGGCATCATGAACCGCCTGTTCGCCGGCTACCGCCCCTGGGCCGGCACCATCGAAGGCCGCCGCAACGGCTCGCTCATCAGCTCGGAAAACGGCGCCACCGTGCAATACGCCCTGTGGTACCTGCAGGAGCGCGGCACGCTCTTCGTCAACCCGGGCGAGGCCGTCTATGTCGGCATGATCCTGGGCGAGCACTCCCGCGAGAGCGACCTCGACATCAACCCGATCAAGGAAAAGAAGCTCACCAACATCCGCGCCGCCGGCAAGGACGAGGCCATGCTCCTGATCCCGCCCCGCCGCCTCAACCTCGAACAGGCCATCGCCTACATCGAGGACGACGAGCTCGTCGAAGTCACCCCCAGCGCCGTACGCATCCGCAAGAAGTGGCTCGACCCGAACGAGCGCAAGCGCAACGAGAAAAAGGCCGACGCCGCGTAGAACCATGTGCCCGTAAGGCGACAGCGGGGAACAGCTGCAGCAGGCCAAGACCATCGATGTCGCCTTGAGGCGCTCTGCCGTCCCATGGGCCTAGGCAGACCCGCGCCGAGGCCGAAACCGCGCCTCGGCACCTCGGCGCCTGAGCGCTTCCACACGCAATGACGGGTAGGCGCACGATCCCGCGCCCCTGGTTCCGGCATCCCGCCATCCGGTGCTCCGCGCCAGGTTGACCATTCTCCCGGGATGGACAAAACCCCACGGCCTCGACCCACGGAGTCACCCATGTTCAAGGGGTCCATCGTCGCCCTGATCACCCCCATGCGGCCCGACGGCGCGCTGGACGAAACCGCCTACGCCCGCTTCGTCGACTGGCAGATCGCCCAGGGCACACAAGGCCTCGTCCCCGTCGGCACCACCGGCGAATCCCCGACGCTCACCCACGCCGAACACCAGCGCGCCATCGAGATCACCGTGCAGGCCGCCGCCGGCCGCGTCCCCGTCATCGCCGGCGCCGGCTCCAACAGCACCGCCGAAGCCGTGGCCCTCGCCCAACACGCAAGCCGCGCCGGCGCCGACGCGCTGATGGTCGTCACCCCCTACTACAACAAGCCCACCCAGGACGGCCTGTTCCTCCACTACACCGCCATCGCCAACGCCACCGACCTGCCGCTCATCATCTACAACATCCCCGGCCGCAGCGTCGTCGACATGACCGTCGAGACCATGGCGCGCCTAGCCCGCCACCCCAACATCGTCGGGGTCAAGGACGCCACCGCCAACCTCGCCCGCCCGCTGCACACAAGACGCGCCTGCGGCGAGCACTTCACCCAGCTCTCCGGCGAGGACCACACGGTGCTGCCCTTCCTCGCCGCCGGCGGCCACGGTTGCATCTCCGTCACCGCCAACGTCGCCCCGCGCCAATGCGCCGCCATCCACCAGGCCTGGACCGAAGGCCGCACCGCCGACGCCATCGCCCTGCAGGACACCCTGCTGCCCCTGCACGACGCCATGTTCTGCGAAAGCAACCCCGGGCCCGTGAAATACGCCGCCAGCCTGCTCGGCCACACCCACGACCACTGCCGCCTGCCGCTCGCCCCCCTCTCCGAGTCAGCCCGCGCCCGTATCCGCGCCGCCATGACCGAAACCCGCCTGCTGAACTGAGCCCCGAACCGTGGCCGAGAAGAAAACCAAATCCGGCCTGATCAGCCACGGCGTCGCCGCGCAAAACCGCCGCGCACGCTTCGACTACACCATCAAGGAAACCGTCGAAGCCGGCCTCGTCCTGCGCGGCCCCGAAGTCAAATCCCTCCGCCACGGCCGCGCCACCATCACCGAAGCCTGGGCCGGCGAACGCGACGGCGAGCTGTTCCTCTTCAACTGCTACATCCCCGAATACCAGTCCGGCGTCCTGTCCCGCTTCGAACCCCGCGCCCCACGCAAACTCCTGCTGCACAAGAAACAGGTCGGCAAACTGCTCGCCGAAACCAACCGCAACGGCTTCACCCTCGTCCCGCTCGACATCCACTTCAACGACCGCGGCATGGCCAAGGTCGTCCTCGGCCTCGGCCAGGGCCGCAACAAGGCCGACAAACGCCACGCCATCGCCGACCGGGACTGGAAGCGCGACAAGGCCCGCATCATGCGGGACAAAGGTTGAGCAAAGCAGTCCCTTTTCGGAAGGCACCCAGAAACTCGTGTCCATAGCCGGGCCATCGCGGTCGATATCGAAAATTTATGCCGCACCCGCTACCTCGGCGTGAAGCAGCCCGGGACAAGTCAGTGCACACGCGGCAGAAGCGGCACCAATCCTCGACAGCGCAGGCCTACAACACCGCAGGCCGCGACTACATCACCTACGCCGACGGCGACCCCACCAACCCCTTCGACTTCACCGGCGCGTTCAGCTACGGCGACCGCGAAATCTGGGCCCGAATCGACCGCTACCTCACCCGCCTGCGCGCCGCCGGGCACCTCACCCTCGACATACTCGACGCCGGATGCGGCCCCGCCACCTGGCTGCGCCGAACGGTGCTCCGCGCCCGCGCCCTCGGCTTCGAAGCCGTCCGCGCCAAAGGCATCGACCTCTCCTCGGAAATGATCGCCCTGGCCCGCGCCAACCTCGCCGACATCCGCGACCCCGGCGTAACGCTGCAACTCGAGGTGGCCGACCTCACCCACGCCCTCCCGGACCCCGACCACACCTACGACATCGCCCTCTGCCTCTACGCCGTGCTCAACCATCTCCCCATCCGCACGCTCGATCGCGTCGCCGCCGAACTCGGCCGCGTCACCGCCGGCATGCTGCTCGTCAGCGTGCGCGCCGCCGGCAGCCTCCCCTCCATCTACATCGACACGCTCTCCCACTCCCGCAGCTTCCACCAGGACAACGACGCCAACTGGATCGACATCGAAATGCTCGACGGACGGCGCCTGGGCTTGCCCTCCCACCTGTTCACCAGCACCGAACTGCGCACGCTGTTCAACCCGCACCTCGCAACCATCTGCGTCAGCGGGCTGGACGTCTTCCACAGCCGCTTCGCCGGCAACCATCACTGGAACCCGCCGATGGCGCAGGACGCGGCCGATTTCGACACCGAACTGACCGAGCTCGAGCACCGCTACGCCTCCACCCCCGCCTTCATCGACCGCGCAACACACATCCTGCTCGTCGGCGAACGATAGGGCGTCCACCATGTCCGAGAAGAAAAGCCGCGCCGTCCTCGTCCACGCGCGCGCCACCGAGGCCGCCCACGCCGCGCTGGACGGCACACCCCTCACGCCGCCCGTCCAAACCCCGCCCACCCTCGCCGGCCACGCCGCCACAAACCTCCCGACCGTCCGCCTCGACACCTACAACGCCGAGCTGCGTCACGCAGACGGCTTCCTCGGCGACCGCGCCAGCGGCCGCGCCTTCCGCGCCATCCTCGAAGACGGCCGCGAAAGCGTCCGCCACACGGAAGACGACCCGATCGGCGAAGTGCCCAGCCGCGACGTCACCAAGAAAAGCCTCGACAAGCTGCTGGCCGAAGGCGACGCCGAAGCCGCCGGCATCGTGCTCGGCACCATCGAATCCTTCGCCCAGGAATTCGCCGCCGTCATCCGCCGCTTCCTGCGCCTCAAGGAATGGCGCGGCACCGAGCGCATCGTGGTCGGCGGCGGCCTGCGCGACAGCCGCATCGGCGAACTCGCCATCGGCCGCGCCGCAATCCTGCTCAAAGCCTCCAAACACGCCGTCCAGCTCCACCCCATCCGCCACGACCCCGACGAGGCCGGGCTCATCGGCTGCATCCACCTCGCCCCGTCCTGGATCTTCACCGGCCACGACGCCATCCTCGCCGTCGATATCGGCGGCTCCAACATCCGCGTCGGCGTGGTCGAGCTGAACCAGCGCAAAACCCCCGACCTCTCCAAAAGCCGCGTCGCCTGCACCGAACTCTGGCGCCACGCCGACGACCGACCAAACCGCCAGGAAGCCGTCGCAAAGCTCGTGGACATGCTGCAAACCATGATCAGGCGCGCCGACAAGCAATCCCTGCGCCTGGCCCCCTTCATCGGCATCGGCTGCCCCGGCCTGATCCGCCCGGACGGCTCGATCAAGAAAGGCGGCCAGAACCTCCCCGGCGACTGGCAACACCACAGCTTCCACCTGCCCAGCCTGCTACGCCAGGCCATCCCCACCATCGGCGGCCACGACGCATCGGTGCTGATGCACAACGACGCCGTCGTCCAGGGCCTCAGCGAAGCCCCCTTCATGACCGACGTAAAACACTGGGGCGTCATGACCATCGGCACCGGCCTCGGCAACGCCCGGTTCACGAACCGGGTGGGGTCGGGTCACTGAGGAAGGCAAGGCAAGGCAAGGCAAGCAGTCCCTTTTTGAAAAAAGGGACCCAAAAACTTTTGTTTGTGGAATGAGCATCTTCGAATTATTCATCACTGCTACAGTGAATAATGCCGCTTAAGACTTTGATGATTGTTATCATCCTGAACGTCCGTTTAGGATCATAACACCGGCCCATGACCACCCCGCTTCCCGCCCTCGTTGCATACTATCGAGTGTCCACTGAACGGCAGGGGCAAAGCGGCCTCGGCCTCGATGCGCAGCGGGCGGCTGTCGAAGCCTACGCTGGCAGCCGGAGCTTCCTTGGCGAGTTCGTGGAGATCGAGAGCGGGCGGAAGGACAACCGCCCCCAGCTCGCCGCCGCGCTTGCTCTATTCCGGCAAAAACGGGCCATGCTGGTGATCGCCAAGCTGGACCGCCTGGCCCGGTCAGTCGCCTTTATCTCGAACCTGATGGAAAGCGGTGTCGAGTTCGTGGCCGTAGACATGCCCAGGCAAACCGGCTGACGCTGCACATCCTGGCCGCCGTGGCAGAGCATGAGAGGGAAATGATCTCGCAACGGACCCGAGTCGCATTGGCTGTGGCGAAAGCTCGAGGCATCCGCTTGGGCAATCCGCGGCCTGACCTGCTTAAAGCCGGGACAGCGGCATCGGCCATTGCCGCCGGGTTTCGGGCAGAACTGATGCCGACCGTCCAAGCCCTCCAGGCAGAAGGCCGTTCTTTACGGGGGATCGCAAATGTATTGAACGCCAAAGGCATAAGAACCTCACGGGGAAGGTCATGGCACGCGGCAAGCGTTCGGTCGTTGCTGCTTCATGATAGACCGGCTACTTAGGTAGCAATGGCACGGATCAAGAAGCCGATTCTGTTTTCTGCACACTTTGGGGTCGACCCAACGATGATGCTGGACGATGGACTAATCGATCCGTTTCTTAACGTCGACACTCAATTATTCATTGATCCGACTTTACTAGAAAAGTCTGCAAACCGCATCATTAGCGTCGATGCTCTAGATTGCTTCCGACAGCACTTCAGTAACTTTGTCCGGCTTCTTGCAATTTCGAAAAATGAAGGCGACGCAGCATGGCGTGGTGCGCAGCGCCTTCTCAATCTTCGAGAGCCGCCAGAGAACGGACTCGGATATGGAGGTAGCGGACGGTTCGGCAGCTCTCGACCGGATGAAATACGGGACGGCATTATAAGAACCGCGAAGGAAATTGTTGATCTTGGCTCAAAAGATCCGGAAATGATTTCTTTAATGGGATTTTTTGAGGAAGGCGTAGGACCAGACACTATTAGCGATTTCACCACCAGAGTCATTGTAGACCAACTTGCCAGGATCACAGAGGCCTTTTGCCTACAACGCGGGATACCTGTGAAGAAGAGTCACGCTGAGCAAGAGTTTGCCCTTCCCCACTTCTTAGATGCCAAAGGTGTGGAACGTTCTACCGTGCTTGTTCCCCGGGATATTGTACGCGACCTGCCAATTGCGAGAGATTGGTCAGAGATCGAAGCTGCATCTGCAGCAAACAGCCGTATCAGAGATCGTGTAAGTAGGTTGCTCAGTGGCATAACTGAGCCCACAGTAGCTGACCGGAAAGCTGCCCTAAGAGCAGCTGCTATGGAATCGGCTGAACTTTTCGACTCGTTCCTCAGTTCTGTCAAAGACTACGCCGCGCACTACGATCCAAATAAAGATGCTCTTGGGTATTACAAGATTAAAAGCATTCTTAGTGAAGATAAAGATCGGTTTAAAAGTGGTCGAATGTATGACCTGTCTGGTGGTATCTCAACTATTATATCAATGGTTCACGACACCATCGACATGTTTAGGCACCATGTCGAAAATGGGAACCTGTGGGAGGAATTGTGGGTTGATGGTGTAGCCAAGCGAGAAAGAGCTGCGCAGCTGATATATTTCGCAATAGCCGACTGTTTTTGTATTGCAAATAATATTGATATCTCGCCAAAGGCGAATATGGGTGGTGGACCCATAGATTTCAAATTTAGCAAAGGTTATCGCGCTCGGGTGCTGGTTGAGCTTAAGCGTTCACGGGGCAATGTTGTGCATGGGTACGAAAAGCAGCTTGAAACCTACAAAACCGCCGCCAGGACATTCCACGGCATTTTTGTGGTTATAGAGTACGGCGATGGCGCAGGTAAGATTCAGAAGGTTCGTGAGATTAGAGCAACACGGTTGCGCGCTGGTGAGCCTGCATCCGATATCGTTGTAATCGATGCCACCCCTAAGGCATCAGCCAGCAAACGTCATTGACGTGCGTTCGTTCGGCTAGGGTGGCAAGCGGGAGACATACTACATGGCTATGGATTTCGAGGAATCGATTAAACTCGCCGCGAAGCGTGCAGATCGCGCTGTAAACCGAACAATGACCAAATATCAGAGCGAACTGACTACCGACGAGGACGATCTAACAGGGGTATTAGTTGGTAATCTCGATAGTGAAATCGAAGGTCAAATCGGCGGCCTGACTTGGTCGACTTCGATTGTGCGGCATCGAAGAGGCAGCGCCGCCGAAGAACGCACAATTGGCGCAGACCTAATAATTCATGTTAGTTTCAAGACCTCACAACTCGAGTACTCGAAAGGGGTCCTAGTCCAAGCTAAGCGCGTCGAACCTAATATTGCGATGAGTAACCAGCAATTTCAGGAGCTAGTTGATCAATGCGGTAAGATGTTGGCTGTGACACCATCGGCATTTGTGTTCGATTACGCCAAGGGATCGATGCGATGCGCCTCAGCGTCACGAATTGCAGGCACAACTAAGCGCGTACTCTATGGAGAGTGCATCTGGACATCATATCGCTTTTTCCTAGAGCTTTTTCGGTGTCCGATCGGTGACCCGCGCCTGACAAGTGCTCTTGTCCGCGATCTTCCCGTCCGGACAGTGCTGGAAGTGAAGGCAACGGGAGACTAAAAGCACGTGATAAACTGGATTATAACGTGCTATGGACACCAAGCCGAAGCATCGGTCGCGTTTAGACGACCATGAACCCTGAAATGTTTTCCAGGCCAAGTATCTGTTCCCCGGCCACGACCGAACCCAGAAGCGTTCACCTTACCAGCGCATAGGCAACGCTGCTCCGACTCACCGCGCGACTCCATCCCAGCCAGCACATCTCCCATCACGACCAACGCCGCAACCCTATCGAAACGGCAACAGGTCGCCGCATGACTTCATGGTCGCCATGGGCGGGGCTCGCCACAGGGCGTGCTCGCCCTCGTCAGCCGGCGCCGGTTGCCTGGCCATGGCGGGCCCGGGAACTCTCCTGGCGGCCTGTCATTTCGGTGTGACGTTGCCCACGAGCAGGAACCAGCCTGGATGCCCTACGTCGCCAAAGACCCGTCATCCTTCCTCGGCAAGTCGGTCGGAACCGGGCAGTGCGTGCCGCTGGTGGAGGCGGCGACCGGCGCACCGCGCGATGCGCAGTGGATACGCGGCGTGCAGGTCAAGGGCTTTGTCGGCCTGCCGATCGGCACGGCGATCGCGACCTTCGATCCGAACGGCCGCTACGGAAACCACACCGACGGCCGCAGCCACGCTGCGATCTACCTGTCTCAGGACAAGGACGGCATCCTGGTGACGGGAATTATCCGGTTGACGTAGCACGACACAAGGCGTAGGTTTTCTCAGAGACGAGAGAGACCCGACCAATGGCCGCCAAGTTCGATATTACCGCCGCGATCTTCCACGACGAGAACGCCGCTCGCGAACATCTGGAAAGCTTGCTTTGGCCGCATGGTCCGAATTGCCCCCGTTGTGGCGTGATGGGTGCGCGCATCACGAAGCTGATGGGCAAGAGCACACGCCCAGGGGTCTATAATTGCAAAGATTGCCGCAAGCCTTTCAGCGTGATGGTAGGCACCGTCATGGAGCGTTCGCACATTCCGCTGTGCAAGTGGGTGCTGGCCGCTCAACTGATGGCATCTAGCAAGAAGGGCTTTAGCGCCCACGAATTGCACCGCTTGCTGGGCACCAACTATGAAACCGCATGGTTCCTTTTTCATCGTCTACGGGAAGCAGCGACAAGCTTGTCGAGCGGCCCGATCGGCGGCGAGAACAAGGTGATCGAAGCTGACGAAACCTATATCGGCGGCAAAGAGAAGAACAAGCACGCCAGCAAGCGTAAGCACGAAGGACGCGGCCCAGTAGGCAAGATGCCGGTTGTGGCGCTTGTGGAGCGTGGTGGAGAGACACGCAGCTTTCACGTTGCTAACGTGACCGCGAAGACGCTTAGGTCAGCTCTGGTTAAAAGTGCTGATCGGAAGAGTTATCTTATGACGGACGAAAGCACGGTTTACCCGAGCGCCGGCGAAGAATTTGCCGGCCATGGCACCGTAAATCATTCGGCAGGCGAGTATGTTAAGACTGGAGGCTTCCACCACACCAACACGGTTGAGTCGCATTTTGCGCTTTTGAAGCGCGGTATATACGGCACCTTTCACAACATCAGCGAAGCCCACTTGAACCGCTACCTAGCCGAGTTCGACTTTCGCGCAAACACCCGCGCCTTGTCGGACAAAGAACGCGCCGCAGCGTTGCTAATTGGCGGAAAGGGCAAGCGTCTCATTTACAAACAAGCTGACTGAGCACAGCAGCACTAAGAACAACCGTCCTCGGTCTTCTTAAGTGACTGCCTCGGGTTGCGGACTGTCGGTCTGGGCTTAGGCGGCGTTCGAAGCAGGCCCAATAGGATACCATCTCTGGCTTTTTGCTCTTCGTCGCTAAAGCTGCGATCAGGAGAAGATGCTGGAATCGCGGGTTCTTTTGGGTTTTTTGCCATATAAATGTTGTCACCGCGAAGGGAAACGAGTACAACTCGTCAGCGGCGAAAGGGTC
Source organism: uncultured Acetobacteraceae bacterium (assembly GCA_964244615.1). Taxonomy (GTDB): domain Bacteria; phylum Pseudomonadota; class Alphaproteobacteria; order Acetobacterales; family Acetobacteraceae; genus BOG-908. Next base: position 3,641 of record CAXTJP010000043.1, on the reverse strand, counting down.
TGCAAACCCGATCGCCGCTGTGCTGGAGTTAAGATGTTCGGCCTAGCCGGGCGCCCTACTGATCCACCGGAACCCGCGTGGTGAAGTAAGGCTCAGCCGGGTTGTTGCTGGGCAATGTGCTGGATCACGCTTTTCTCCTTTATACTGCCTCTGCCTCGTCAGGCGCTGCGGTGACCCAGGGGGGCATTACCCCTGGGTCACTACCCTTACCCTGATTTCCCAACCAGAGCTTCGGCTCATCAGTGCTAGCGCTCAACGAAGAGGCTTTCGCACCATATGTTTTCCCCGTTGCGGTTTTCCGGCCGGCATAGCCGGTTCCGGAACGCATGAGGTAACCCTTCTGCACAAAGCCGAATAGCTGCGCCCGCAAGCTGTTCCGCTGAACTGTATGACCCTGAGATATGATCCAATTATGAATTGCGTCATTATCCGGGGGAGAGTTCTGTGCGATAATCCAATCGAGGACAGACTTCCACAATGGCGATAAGCCTCGTCCTCTTTTACCTGCAATTATCTCGTTGGCGACGACTAGCTGCTCTTTGACAAAGTCCTGATGAGCCTGAGTTACTCTTGGTCGATCAGATGTCTCTTTGCAGAAGATTGCAACAACCTGCTCATAGGCCTCAATCTGCGCGCGTAGCCGGTCTGCCTGCTGCTCAAGCTGAAGTAGCTTGCTCTGTGCTTCCGAAATTAGCGTCCGAACTGGCTCTATGCTCGTCATGCGTTCGATATACGACAAATCGAATGAAATGCGCAACATAAACGCAGCGGGTAAATCAAACTATTCGTTCAACGTACTGTGATCTTTGGAGGGCTTGACAAAGCGGACTAGCGCGTTTCCGAGTCGCGTCTAAACGTGTTAGGCTGCGCCGTGGTGGTTGTAGCTAGTCACACAGGCTATGCGCTTAGCTGAACTTGGAGAAGTTATGACACTTGTGTGGGAAGCTGACGGCAGTGGTCGCTTTACGTTCTTCAACGGCGAAGCTTTATTCTCATTCGCACCTAAGCGTCTCACGGCGAACCAATCAGACAACGACGGTCATTTTTCTGGTCTTGATCAATCCAACATTTCGAAACCGGATGCTCGTAATCGAGCAAGAGGGTTGGCGGAAGATTTGATCACTTACTTGAATATGCACCCCGACGCGTAAAAACCGACTGACTGTCGTAAAACTCTGGCGCTACGTCAACCGGATAATTCCCCTGGTGATCGACCAGTGGAAGCATGGCGCAGTGGTGCATGTCGCCGCCAAGCGCACGATCGCGTTCAGGGCGGGCATCGGGCGTGCTGGCGACGATGGGAGCCGGTTCTATGTCGTGCAGTAAGCTCGCCGCACTCGCACTGATCGCCTGCGTCTCGGTCGCCCATGCAGGCGACCGGGAGGCGCCGCAGACCTGCCCCAGCTACAAGCATGGTGCCGCCGGCGATCACCGGCTGTCCTTGGTGTCGGTGTTCGACGGGCCGCCGGCTAAGCTCGTCGAACTGATGGGCGGCGATGCAGGCTGGGACGAACTCGGGCTGTTCCCGACCCACCAGTTTTTTCTGGTGTGCCATTACGGCCCGAAGCTGCCGCCGACCCAGGTGACGCTGCGCCTGGGCGTGCAGGCCTGCCTCAACAGCAAGGCGTCGTTGGCCGGCAAGGGAAACGTGGATTGTCGCTGAAATGGGCGGCTTGGCCGCCATACGCCACGACCTGAAACAGCTGAAGCGGATGGCCACCGCAACGCTCGCGGCCGGGCTGGCACGGATTGTCCCCGCAACACAAGCTGACCAGGATCGCAGTCACTACTTCGCCTTGGTCTGCCACAATTCGATCTTCGTCCCGTCCGGATCGAGGATCCACGCAAACCGCCCGTTCGGGTCGCTGTCGTCGCGCTTCAACACCGCAACACCCTTCCGGTGCAGCCGCTCGACAAAAGCATCGATGTCATCGACGGCGAAGTTGATCATGAAATCGCGTTTCGAACCGACGAACTCGTCCGAACCAGCCGGGAAAGCATTCCACAACGCCATCGGGGGATGGCCCGGCGCGTCGTATCGCAGGATGGCCCCGCCCCAACTCTCCATCTTGATGCCGAGCATGTCGCGGTACCAGGCCGCCAACGCCGCCGGATGCGCGCTCGTCACGAACACCCCGCCGACACCTGTGATGTGCCCAACACTCTGCGCCCCGGCCACGCCCGAACCCAGCAGCGTCCATGCCAACAGGGCAGGGGCAACGCCCTTCCATCTCACCATGCCAGTCCACTCCCCCGCCAGCACGCGCCGCCAAATTGTCGAGCTGGCACGCCGGTCATGTCGGAACCGTAGCATCGCGCCAGTGCGTGACAATGCGGATTGTCACGCACTGTGCACGCACGTCCTGCGGCAACGCCTGCCGCATCGTCTTGTGGCGCCCCGAATGCCTTCCGAAACGCGCCAGGCCGAGCCGGCTGGCCTTCGTATCCGAGCACCGGAGAGCGGCCTCCTGCGGCCGTGGGCACCGGAGCACAGGATACGGGCACCAGACGGCCGGCCTGGCGTGTTGTCGAAGGCACGGCCGCTCACAGCCCGAACGCCTGCGCCAGCACCACCGCCTGCAGCCAGGCGCCGACCGCCAGCAGGCCCAGCACTGCGGCGTCGCACGCCATCCGGCGCCAGTCCGCCGGCATGGCCGAGGCCGGGCGCAGCCACGCACCCACCCAGGCCAGCCGGGCAGGCGGCGCGGGCGGCGGCACGGGCGCACGGAACGGGCGCGGGAAGGGGATCACCACCCCGCCGACACGGTTGGACAACACGATACGTTCCGGCCCTCGCGAGCCGGTCCCTGCAAAATTCGATGATGAAAGCCGCCCGGAGGGCGGCGGCACGCCAGCTAGTGCCGGCGGGTGGCAATCCCGCGAACGGGATCTGTGAGCGTGACAACCATGCAGACCTCCCTGTTCGCGCCGAAACCGGCATCCTACCTAGCGCAACGGGCCGATCTCGGCAACGCCGCCCGCTGCGGTCGCGCAACAATACCGTGCGCCGTGACATATCCGCACACCCGCCGGCTCGCCAACATCCCGCCTGCCGACTGCAACCTCGCACTTGCCCAGGCTCGGCCGCGCGCCGTATCACCCCGCCGTGTCGCACGCACCGAGCCGCCCCTGAACGCGATCGCGCCTTGCCCGCCAGAGGCGGACGAAGATCGCACCGCGCGCCACCTGCGCACCTGCCGGCGCCTGGCCGAACTCGGCATGCAGCTCGCCGAAGGCGCCGCCGCCCATGCCCTGCGCGAGTTCGACGCCCCGCCCGAATGCCCGATACCCGGCACGAAACCCCGCCACCTCACCGGCGGCGCCCGCCTCTTCACCCGCCTCTCCTATGCCGTCCGCCAGGCCATGGCGCTGGAAGCCCGCATCGCCAGTGGCACGCTGGTGGAGTCCGCAACGCAACCACGCGCCGTGCCGCCTAGCCCGGCGGGCGCGCCCGGCGCCGGCCCGCCACACAGGCCCAAGCCGTCGGACAAGCTTACGCCCGATCGCGAACGCATAGAGCGCCTCGATTGCGACCCGGCGCGTGACGCCACGATCCCCGAGGCGCTCGCCGCCATCTGCCGCGGCCTCGGGCTAGCCCCGGCGCCGTCGGCCGGGCCGCCTCGGGCCCAGCGGCGGCCGCC
>CAXTJP010000042.1:0-20775 GCA_964244615.1 uncultured Acetobacteraceae bacterium | reverse complement strand
TGGGCGGCCGCGCGTTGCGGGTGCAGGCGCAGGGCTTCGTGCTGGCCGCCGGCGGGCTGGAAGTGCCGCGCCTGCTGCTCGCCTCCGACGATGCCCATCCCGGCGGCATCGGCAACGGATCGGGCCAGGTCGGCCGGAACTACATGTGCCACCTGGCGGGCACGCTGGGCGCGGTGACGCCCGCCGTGCCGGTGCGGCACGGCTACACGCTGTCCGAGGAGGGTGTGTATTGCCGGCGACGCTTCGCGATCACGGCGGCGGCGCAGCGCCGCCTGCGCACCGGCAACGTGGTGGTCCGCCTGCACCATCCGCGCATCGGCGACCCCGCCCATCGCAGCGGCGCGCTCTCGGCGCTGCTGTTCGCGGCCCCGCTCGTCGCCCCGGAATACGCGACCCGGCTGCGCGACGGCCCGCTCGGCGCCGCCGGCCTGCTGCGCCACGCAGCCAACATCGCCGCCACGCCGCGGCACACGGCCGGCTTCCTGCTGCACTGGCTGCGGCATCGCACGCTGGCCGAGCGCAAGTTTCCGTCGATCATCGTGCGCCCGCCCGGCGGCCTCTACAGCCTGGACGTCCATGCCGAGCAGTTCCCGAACGCCCTGAGCCGGGTCAACCTGGCCCGCGACCGCGACGCGCTCGGCATGCCACGCCTGCGCGTGGACTGGCGCCATCTGCCGGCCGACATCGAGAGCGTGCGCCGGGCGCTGCACGCGCTGGCCGCCGATTTCGCCGCCTCCAACACCGCCGACCTCGCCTGGGACGAGGACGGGCTGGAGGACGCGCTGCTGCGCGACGGCGCCTATGGCGGCCACCACCTGGGCACCGCCCGCATGGCCGACGACCCGGAGGCCGGCGTGGTGGATTCGGATTGCCGGGTGCACGGCATGCGCAACCTCTGGGTCGCCGGCGGCGCGGTGTTCCCGACCTCCGGCCAGGCCAACCCGACCCTGACCATCGTTGCCCTGGCCCTGCGGCTGGCGGATCACCTCGCCAGGACGCTGGCCGCTTCTATCGTCGACCCGCCACGGCCTGCTATGAGCCTGCTCGAAACATGAGGATTCCATGGCAGGCCATAGCCACGTCAAGAACGTCATGCACCGGAAGGGTGCGCAGGATGCGCGGCGGGCGCGCCAGTTCGCCAAGCTGATACGCGAGATCACGGTGGCCGCCCGCCAGGGCTTGCCGGACCCTTCGGCCAACGCGCGGCTGCGCGCGGCGGTGACCACCGCCTACAAGCAGAACATGACCAAGGACACGGTCGACCGCGCGATAAAAAAGGCGTCCGGCGCGGCCGCGGGCGAGGATTTCTCCGAGGTCCGCTACGAGGGCTACGGGCCCGCCGGCGTGGCGGTGATCGTCGAGACGCTGACCGACAACCGCAACCGCACGGCCTCGGACGTGCGCTCCGCCTTCAGCAAGCATGGCGGCGCGCTGGGCGAGACCAACGCCGTCAGCTTCATGTTCAGCCGCCTCGGCGTGGTGACCTACCCGCCCGGCGCCGCCACCGCCGACGCCATGCTGGAAGCCGCGATCGACGCCGGCGCTGACGACGTGACCAGCGACGCCGACGGCCACGAGGTGACCTGCGCGATCGACAGCCTGTTCGCCGTGCGCGACGCGCTGGAGCAGCGTTTCGGCGCGCCGGAGGAGGCGAAGTTCGACTGGCGGCCCTCGACCACGGTGACGCTGGACGAGGACCGCGCCGCCTCCGTGCTCAAGCTGATCGACGCGCTGGAGGAGAACGACGACGTGCAGAACGTGTTCGCGAACTTCGACATCCCGGAAGCCGTGCTCGCCCGTCTATCGGCCTGAGTGGGACGCGCCATCCTGATTCTGGGCGTGGACCCCGGCCTGCGCTTCACCGGCTGGGGCATCGTCGAGTCCGACGGCAACCGGCTGCGCCACGTGGCCGACGGCGTGCTCGCCACCGACAGCGACCAGCCGGTGCCGGACCGGCTGCGCGTGCTCTACGCCGGCCTGACCGCGCTGATCGCCACGCACCGTCCGGCCGAGGCGGCGGTGGAGGAGACCTACGTCAACCGCAACGGTGCCGCCACGCTCAAGCTCGGCTACGCGCGCGGTGTCGCCCTGCTCGCCCCGGCGCTGGCCGGGCTGACGGTCGCGGAGTACGGCGCCAAGATGGTCAAGCGCGCCGTGGTCGGCACCGGCAACGCGGACAAGGCGCAGGTGGCCGACATGGTGCGTCGCCTGCTGCCCGGCGCCACATCGCGTCGCGCCGACGCGTCCGACGCGCTGGCCGTCGCCATCTGCCACGCCCATAACCGCGCCACCGGGCTGGTGGTGGCGCGGGCCACGGTCATGGCGTGATCGCGCTGCTCACCGGCCAGGTCTCGGCGCTCGATGCCGCCTCCTGCGTGATCGACGTGGGCGGCGTCGGCTACCTGGTGCAGGCCAGCACACGCACGCTGGCCGCCCTGCCTTCGCCGCCCGCGAGCGCCCGCGTGCTGGTGGAGACGGTGGTGCGCGAGGACGCGATCCTGCTCTACGGCTTTTCGGATTCGGCCGAGCGGGACTGGTTCCGGCTGCTGACCACGGTGCAGGGGGTGGGCGCCCGCGTGGCGCTGGCCATCCTCTCGGCCCTCTCGCCGCGCGACCTCGTGGGCGCCATCGCGGCCGGGGACAGGGCGGCGCTGACGCGTGTGCCGGGCGTCGGCCCGAAGCTGGTGGTGCGCCTGCTGACCGAGTTGCGCGAGCGTGCCGGCGCCATGCCGTCCGGCCCTGCCCTGTCGGTGGCCGCGCCGTCCGGCGGCATCGGCGGCGACGCGCTCTCCGCTCTGGCCAACCTCGGCTATCGCCGCGTGGAGGCGCAGCCGGTGGTGGAGCGTGTGCTGGCGCAGCTGGGCGAGGCGGCAACGCTGGACGCCATCATACGCGACAGCCTGCGCGCCCTGGCCCGTTAGCGTTCGGGCTTAGGGGACGCGTCGGCTCTCCCTGGCTGCCTTGATGACCGCGGCATGGCCTCGGCCCCCATGCGGTATGGAACCTTTACGGCGATCCGGGCGAGCGTCCCTGGATCATGCTCTTACCCCTTCCGCTGCGCACGGCGCGCTGGCTGGCCGAGATCGGGCCGGAGGTGTTGCGGCACGCCTTGCTAGCCCTCGTGGCCGTCATGCTCGCCATTCCGGTGCGGGAACTCAACACCGTGGTCCACCACCTCGCTCACGGGGGCCGCGACCCGCAGATCGCCTCGATCCAGGGGTGGCCGTCGCGGGGTGCGGTGCTGCGATGACAAGCAGGCTGACGGTCTGCCTCGCCGTGCTGGCGGTCTCTGGGGTCTCGGCCGCGCAGGCGCGGCTTCTGGGTCCGCGAGAGACGCAAGGCGGCCCGGTGGAGGTCTGCCAGGCGCGCCCCGGCGACGTCACGCCTGAACTCCAGGCGTCGCGCGCCAGGGCTGGCCGGATGGCCGCCGGCGGGCGGGCGTATGTGACGGCGGGGCTCGGCCGGCATGGCCGGCGATAGCCCGGGTGACCGCCCGCAGGCCGGTGCGGAAACCGCCAGGCTGGACCCGACATCGCGGTTGCACCTGCGCATCTTCGCCTTTCATCTGGGGCTCGTGACGACGCTCACCCTGCCGGTGCTCGTGCTGCAGCCGCGGGGCCTGGCCGGATTGCTGGCGCATCTGGCGATGTTGTTCACCGTCTCGGCGCTGAGCCTCTCGGTCCTGGCCCTGCTGTCCGGCCACCGTATGCTGCGCCGCAGCCTCGGCCTGTGGGACGAGGTGCTGGCCATGATCGCGCTCTCGCTCGGCTGCTCGATCGTGCTTCGCCTGACGGCCTGACGACGGGTTCCTGCGCGCCGGGGACTTTGGCGGCGGCGGCGGCGCACCCAGATGCAGGTGAGCAGGGAGAGCAAGCATGCCGCAGAGCGGAACGATTCTTCTGGCCGGCGCCAGCCGCGGACTGGGCCTGGGCCTGGCCCGCGAGTACCTGCGGCGGGGCTGGCGGGTGATCGCCACGGCGCGCAGCCCGGCCGATGCGCCGGCGCTCGGCGCGCTCGCGGCGGAACACCCCGGCCGGCTGACGGTGGAGACCCTCGACGTCGCCGACCCGGCCGCGCGCGCCGCCCTGGCCGGGCGGCTGGACGCGACGCTGGACGTGCTCTTCGTGGTGGCCGGCATCAACCAGCATGCCGATCAGCCGATCCACCTGGTGCCGCCGGAGGCCGTTGCCCGGGAGTTCGCCACCAACGCGACGGCGCCGCTGGCCTTGGCCGAGGCGCTGCAGCCGTCGCTGGCGCCGCAGGCCACCGTGGTGTTCATGACGTCCATCCTGGGCAGCATCGCCAGCAACGCCGGCGGCGGCATGGAGCTGTACCGCGCCACCAAGTCGGCGCTGAACATGCTGGCGAGCTGCTACGCGCTGCGCCACCGCGAGCGCCCGGTGATCGTCATGCACCCCGGCTGGGTGCGCACAGACATGGGCGGCCCGAACGCGCCGGTTTCGGTCGAGCAAAGCGCCACAGGCATGGCCGACGTGATCCAGGCCCGCACGACGCCCGGCATCGCCTACCTGGACTACAAGGGAGCCGGTCTGCCGTGGTGAACAGTCTCTCGGCGATGTCGTCCATGACCGCGTCCGAAGTCAGCGACAGGCGCAGGCATTTCCGTATCGATATCCGCGTTCGCTCCGCCGACCAGCGACATGCTTCACGGCGGTGCGGTCACTGGTCCTGCCTCTCCGACGTTACGGGTGTTCATCCAATTCGTACCGAGGATGGCAACGGATACTTGTCCCCCGATGGCCGACCGCGCGCAGGCATGCGCCCCGCGACGGCCCTGGCCCGGCCTAGATCGTCATGCTTCGTGCAATCCTGAACCCGGATTAACCCCAGCAGGCCCGCGGCCCCTGCTAACACGCGCGCGTGGCCGGTCCGAACACACCCATCGAACCCGACGAATCGCGCACTGTCTCGCCCGACCGCGCGCCCGAGGACGCGGCCGAGGCCAGCCTGCGCCCGCAGACCCTGCGCGAGTTCGTGGGCCAGCGCGCCAGCCGCGAGAACCTGGCCGTGTTCATCGAGGCCGCGCGCGCGCGCGCCGAGGCGCTGGACCACGTGCTGCTGCACGGCCCGCCCGGCCTGGGCAAGACCACGCTCGCGCAGATCGTGGCGCGCGAGCTCGGCGTGGGCTTCAGGGCCACCTCCGGCCCTGTCATCCAGCGCGCGGGCGACCTGGCCGCCATCCTGACCAACCTGCAGGCGCGCGACGTGCTGTTCATCGACGAGATCCACCGCCTGCAGCCGGCCATCGAGGAGATCCTCTACCCCGCGATGGAGGATTTCCAGCTCGACCTGATCATCGGCGAGGGGCCGGCGGCCCGCTCCGTCCGCATCGACCTGCAACCGTTCACGCTTGTCGGCGCCACCACCCGCGCCGGCCTTCTTGCCACACCGTTGCGAGACCGCTTCGGCATCCCGCTCCGCCTGGTGTTCTACACGCCCGAGGAGCTGACCCTGATCGTGGCGCGCGGCGCGGAGAAGCTGCATTTCGATCTGACGGACGAGGGCGCGCGCGAGATCGCCCGCCGCTCCCGCGGCACCCCGCGCATCGCCGGCCGCCTGCTGCGCCGGGTGCGCGATTTCGCGCTGGTTTCCGGCCGCAGATCCGTCGATCGCGAGACGGCCGACGGGGCCCTGCTGCGGCTGGAGGTCGATGCGCTTGGCCTGGACGCGATGGACCGACGCTATCTGCGCCGCATGGCCGAGCACCATGGCGGCGGCCCGGTCGGCGTCGAAACGCTCGCCGCCGCCCTGGCCGAAGCGCGCGACACGCTGGAGGACGTGGTCGAGCCCTACCTGATCCAGGAAGGGCTGATGCTGCGCACCAGCCGCGGTCGCATGCTGGGCGAGCCGGGCTGGCGGCATCTGGGGCTGAAGCCGCCTGCCGGCCCGCAGGAGTCGCTCCTTTGATCTTCCCTAGCCCACCCCCGAACTCACATGTCTATCGGCGGCGTGTGTATTACGCCGACACGGATGCGGGCGGCGTCGTGTATCACGCGACTTACCTCGCGATGGCCGAACAGGCCCGCACCGAGGCGCTGATCGAGGCCGGCGTGCCGCACGCGGCGATGCGCGCCGATCATGACTGCATCTTCATGGTACGCCGCGCCAATCTGGAGTATCTGCGGCCCGCGCGGCTGGACGACCTTTTGACGATCACCACGACACTGCTTGCCGAAACCGGCGCAACCCTGACGTTGCGCCAGGTTTTCACCGGCGCGGACCAGGCCTTGGCCGCCACCCTGGACGTGGTGCTGGCTTGCATACGTGCGTCCACCGGCCGGCCCACCCGCATCCCGCCGCGCTGGCGCACGACCCTGAGTTGAGGAGTTTTTCTCGTTGGACCCTTCGGTCACCGCAACCAACCTGCCGGCCCCGTCTGGCGACCTCAGCCTGGTCAATCTGTTCCTGCAGGCCGACATCGTGGTCAAGCTGGTCATGCTCCTGCTGCTGTTCGCCAGCATCTGGGTCTGGGCCATCGTCTTCGAAAAGGTGACGGCGCTGCGCCGGGTGAACCGGCTGGCCACCGCCTTCGAGGACCGGTTCTGGTCCGGCGGCAGCCTCGAGGATCTCTACGACCAGGAAGGCGTGCGGCCGGTGCACCCGATCGCCGCCGTGTTCGGCGCCGCCATGGGCGAGTGGCGCCGCTCCTCGCGCGTGGCGGGCGCCGACATGGCGCGCGGCAGCGTGCGCGACCGGATCGACCGCGCGATGAACGTGACGGTGACGCGCGAGATGGAGCGGCTGGAGCGCTGGATGGTGTTCCTGGCCTCGGTCGGCTCGATCGGCCCGTTCATCGGCCTGTTCGGCACCGTCTGGGGCATCATGCACAGCTTCTCGGCCATCGCCGCCATGCACAACACCAATCTGTCGGTGGTGGCCCCCGGCATCGCCGAGGCGCTGTTCGCGACCGCCATCGGGCTGGTCGCCGCCATTCCCGCCGTGCTCGCCTACAACCAGATCTCCACCTCGCTGGCCCGCTTCGCCTCCCGCCTCGAAGGGTTCGGGGTCGAGTTCGGCGCCATCCTCTCGCGCCAGAGCGAGGAGCGCGTCTGATGGCGGGCGGCCTGATGGGCGGCGGGCGCGGCGGGCGGCACGGCCGCTACCGCTCGATGTCGGAGATCAACGTCACCCCGCTGGTGGACGTGATGCTGGTGCTGCTGATCGTGTTCATGGTCACCGCCCCCATGCTGACCTCCGGCGTGAACGTCGATCTGCCGAAGACCAACGCGCAGCCGCTGAACTCCGACGCGGCGCCGCTGACCGTGACCATCTCCGCCGACGGCCAGACCCATTTCGGCGACGAGGCCGTATTGCCGGGGGACCTCGTTGCGCGGTTGCAGGCGGCCGCCCAGAACGACCGCGCTCGGCGCATCTTCGTGCGCGGCGACAAGTCCATCCCCTACGGCCAGGTGATGCAGGTGATGGCCACCATCGCCCAGGGCGGGTTCACGAAGGTCGCCCTGCTGGCCGAGCAGACGCAGAAATAGCCGCCTTGTCCGGGCTTACCCGCCAGTACTCCGACCAGCCATGAGACGCGCCGCCTCCCTCTCGGCCGGGCTGCACCTGCTGGTGCTGCTCGCCCTGATCGTCGTGCTTCCCACGCCGTTGCCGCCGCCACCGCCGCCGGACGACGCGATGGAGGTGGAGTTCGAGGGCACCGCCGCGTCGGCGCAGAAATCCGACCGCTCCGGCCACGTCGCGGCCCCGACCGAGGCCGACACGCCGGCCGACGACAACCCGGCCGAAAAGCCGCCGACCAAGCAGCCGATCGAGAAGCCGCCACCGCCGCCACCACCCCCGCCACCGCCGCCCCCCCCGCCGGCGCCGGTCGAGAGCACAGTGCTGGACACCGCCAAGCTGCTGCCGCCCCCGCCATCGGATCAGGCCGAGGCGCTGAAGCCGCCGCCGCCGATGAAAGTTGTGGCCACTCCCACGCCGCCGAAGCCGGTGCAGACGCCGGCACCGCCCAAGCCGCCCCTCCGCGACACGCCGGTCACCGCCAAGCCGATGGACACGGTGCGACACCAGCCGAACCCGACGAAGAACGCGACGCCGGACACCAAGAGCCTGATGAACACGCTGGACAAGCTGCTGGCCGACCAGAAGCAGGACCGCCCGCCGACCCACGTCTACAACCCGTCCCGCGGCGGCGCGCACGACGCCGGCGGCCAGCGCCACGGCAACCTGACCGGCGCGCTGTCCGAGGGCCAGCGCAAGACGATCGGCGATTCCGTACGGCGTTGTTACTCGGAGGACACCGCCGCGAAAGACTACGCCACCTACTACACCGACATGGAGGTGACGGTGGATGCGTCCGGCGTGGTGCACGACGTGAAGCTGCTGCCCGCCTTTGCGGCGCGCGCCGGCAGCGATCCGGCGTTTCGTGCGTTCGCCGAACGGGCGGAACGGGCCGTGCTCGATCCGCAATGCGCCACCCTGCCGCTGCCGGCCGCCCTGCTGGGACAGCCGGCGGCAAAACTGTCTTTCCGCTTCCGCCCGTGATGGAGATTTTCGCATGACCCCAGTTCGAGGCACGGATTTGCTGCGTCGCGGCTTCCTGGCCGGCACGGCCGGCCTGTTCGCCGCCCCCGCCTTTGCCCAGTCGCCGCTGGCCCCGCCCACCGGCGGCCAGCCGATCATCGACGTCTCGGGCGCGCAGCGTAACCCGATCCCGATCGCCATCACCGGCCTGTCCGGCGGCTATGGCGGCATCGACATCGGTGGCGTGATCGGCGCCGACCTCGGCCGCTGCGGCCTGTTCCGGCCGTTGCCGCAAGCCGGCTTCTCCGCCGCCGATCCGGCCGGCGCGCCCGATTTCAAGACCTGGAAGGCGCTCGGCACCCACGCGCTGGTCACCGGCCAGGTTACCGGCACCGACCCTCTGCGCGTCGAGTTCCGCCTGTGGGACGTGCTGCAGGGCACCCAGATACAGGGCACCGCCTACACCACCTCGGCCGCCAACTGGCGCCGCATCGCCCACATCATCGCCGACGTCGTCTATGAGCGGCTGGTGGGCGAGAAGGGCTACTTCGACACCCGCATCGTCTACGTCGCGGCCAGCGGCCGGCGCGGCAGCCAGACCAAGCGGCTGGCCATCATGGACCAGGACAGCGCCAACAACCGCATCCTGACCGACGGCTCCTGGCTGGTGCTGACGCCGCGCTTCAACCCGGTGCGCGACCAGATCGCCTTCATGAGCTACGCCAACAACCGTCCGCGGGTCTATTTGTTCGACCTGTCCAGCGGCCGGCAGACCACCTTCGGCGAGTTCGAGGGCATGAGCTTCGCCCCGCGCTTCTCCCCCGATGGCGGGTCCTGCATCCTCTCGGTCACGCGCGGCGGCGGCTCGGACATTTTCGTGGTCGATGCGGCCAGCCACGCGGCGCGGCGGCTGACCAGTTCGGGCTCGATCGACACCAGCCCGTGCTACAGCCCCGATGGCGGCCAGATCGTGTTCAACTCGGATCGCGGCGGCGACCAGCAGCTCTACGTGATGGGCGCGGGCGGCGGCGGCGCGCGACGTATCAGCTTCGGCCATGGCCGCTACGCGACGCCGGTCTGGTCGCCCAGGGGCGACCTGATCGCCTTCACCCGGCTGTCCGGCGGCACGTTCGCCATCGGCGTGATGGCGCCGGACGGCAGCGGCGAACGCATCCTGTCCGAGAGCTTCTCGGTGGAAGGGCCGACCTTTGCGCCGAACGGCCGGGTGCTGATGTTCTGCCGCGAGACCCAGTCACGCGATTCGAGCGGCAGCGGCTACTCCGCAAGCCTGGTCTCGATCGACATAACCGGCTTCAACGAACGGCGCGTACCCACGCCCGGCGACGCGTCGGATCCGGCCTGGTCGCCGCTCAACGCGTGAGTGTGGGGGCTGATCCGCACCTCTGCCGGGCGGCGTCTCGCCGGCACGACGATAATTGACCGCAACGAAACGCACGAGAACTGACTTTATCGGGTGGCATGGCTGCTAAGCACATGAATTGCGGCTCATTTCTGTCTCGCCGGCTTGACCGTGACGCAAGCCCAAGCGTATGTCCGCCGCAACGCGGCAACGATCGGCACACCGGGCCGTTACGGCGTTCGTCACCCCCCCAGGCATCGACAGACAGGAACGGACTTTCCATGAAGATTAAGGTTCTGAGCGCGGTTTCCGCCATCGCGCTGCTTGCCGCCTGCTCGCACAACCCTCCCGCCAACACGGGTGCCAACACGGGCAACGGCAACATGGGCAGCACCGGCGGCAGCGGCATCGTCGGCGGCACGCAGGAGGATCTGGTGGCCAATGTCGGCGACCGGGTGTTCTACGAGCTGAACTCGTCCAACCTGACCGATGCGGGCCAGGCGACGCTCGACAAGCAGGCAGCCTGGCTGGCGAAATACCCCAACGTCACCGTGCAGGTGGCCGGCAACTGCGACGATCGCGGCACCGAGGAGTTCAACCTGGCGCTGGGCCAGCGCCGTGGCAACGCCGCCCGGGACTACCTGGTCGCCCGCGGCGTCTCCGCCAGCCGCATCACCACCATCAGCTACGGCAAGGACCGGCCGACCGCGCTCGGCGACGACGAGCAGGCCTGGTCGCAGAACCGCAACGCCATCACTTCTGTCAAGTAACGGCGTCCACTGGGGTGAGACGGTCCGTCGCCTGAGGTCGAGGATATCCTGACGGCCGCAGGCGGCCATGCGCTGCCTGTGGTGGTCATGCGTGAAGTGGTCCGGGGATTGCTCCCCGGACTTTTCTTTTGCCGCCGGTTCGGGGTAGCTCGGGTGCCGACCGACCACCCTGGAGCTTGCATGACCCTGCCGCGCCCCCTGATGCTAGCCGCCATGGCGCTGTGCGTGCTGCCGCCGGCCGCGCTGGCCCAGGTGGACAGCCGCGAAGGCATCGCGCTGCAGAACCAGATCGCCGAGCTGCGGCAGGAATTGCAGCAGGTGCAGGGTGGTGCCGCGGGCGGGCAGGGCTACCAGCCGCCGCAGACTACCATGCAGGGCTACCCGGCACAGGCACCCGGCGGCGGGGGCGGCGACACCGCGGCCGAGCTGGTGGTGCGCGTCTCGGCCCTGGAGGAGCAGAACCGCCAGCTGCAGGGCCGGGTGGACGACCTGGCGAACCAGTTGCAGCGCCAGCACGACGATCTGGCCAAGCAGATAAGCGACCTCGCCTTCAAGCTCGGCCAGGGCGGCAACGCGCCAGCTTCGGGTCTGGACACGTCCGGCGCCGGCGAGGCGCCAAAGGGGCAGGCTGCACCGCCCGGGCCGCCGCCCGCGCCTGCGCGCCGTACGCCCGAGCTGGCGCTGCGCGAAGCCAACGCCGCCATGGCCCGGCACGACTATGCCGCGGCTGCGTCCGCCGCGCGCGAGGCCGCCGGCGGCCACGGCACCACGGCGACCTCGGCCCAGTTCCTGCTGGCGCGCGCCGAGGGGGCGCAGCACCAGTTCAAGGAGGCCGCCGCCGATTTCTACCAGGTATACAACCGTGCACCGCGGTCGCCGACCGCGCCGGTGGCGCTGCTGGGCGTGGCCAACGCGCTGATCGCCATGAACGACGGCCGGGATGCCTGCCAGGCGCTGGCCAAGCTGCAGGCCGAGTTCCCCGGCGCCGCCGGCGTCAAGGGCGGGGTTGCCAGCGCGCGCAAGCGTGCGGCGTGCGGGCGCTGACCGACGGACGATGACGGGATGCGGCCGGACGCGGTCCTGCGCCCGGCCTGGTTCGCCTCGGTCATGGCGGGGCTGGGGCCCTGGGGTGCCGACCGGCGCGTGGCGGTGGCGGTCAGCGGCGGGGCGGACAGCCTGTGCCTGGCCCGGCTCGCCGCGGGCTGGGGGCGCCCTTTCGCCCTGATCGTGGATCACGGGTTGCGGCCCGAGGCGCCGGACGAGGCGTCGCAGGCCGCCGAACGGCTGCGTGGTTTCGGCGTGCCCTCGCGCATCCTAACGCTCCGCGTGGCGCCCGGCCCGGGATTGGCCGCCCGCGCGCGGGCGGCGCGCTACGCGGCGCTGGCGCAGGCCGCGGCGGAGGCCGGGCTCAGCGACCTGCTGCTCGGCCATCACGCGCGCGACCAGGCCGAAACCCTGCTGATCCGTCGGGAAGGGCAGAGCGGCCCGGCCGGGCTGTCCGGGATGGCGGCCATCGTCGAGACGCCGTCCCTGCGCCTGGTGCGCCCGCTGCTGGACGCCTGGCCTGACAGCGTGCGGGCGACGCTGGCGGCACACGGGCTGGACTGGGCCGAGGACCCGAGCAACGACAGCCCGACCGCCACGCGCACGCGGATGCGCGGCTGGCTGGCCGACCGGACCTGCGGTGCGGACCGCGCCCGCACCCTGTCGGACGAGCAGCATCTTCGTGCCGCGGCCAGGGCCGAGCGCGAGGGCCGCATCGCCGAGGTGCTGGCGCGCCGTGCCGTGCTGTTCCCCGAAGGCCACGCGTTGCTCTCGCCCGGCCCGATCGAACCTGACTGCCTGGCCTCCTTGATACGGGCGCTGACCGGCGCTGCCTACCCGATCGGGTCGGCCGCACTGGCCAGGTTCGCCACCATGCCGGCCGTGGGCACGTTGGGTGGATTGCGCTTCCTGCCGGCCGGGCGGCTGGGGCCGGGGACGCTGCTGGTCCGCGAGGCGGCGGCCATGCAGGCGCCGGTTGTGGCCGAAGATGGCGCCCTTTGGGACGGCCGCTTCCGGCTGCAGCTGCCTGACGGCGCCATGCCGGGCGTGACGCTTGGTGCCCTGGGCGACGATTCGCGTCTGTTGCGGCACCGGACCGCTTTGCCTGCGGCGGTGCTGCGCAGCCTGCCGGCGCTGCGCTCGGCGACGGGCGGGCTCGCCGTGCCGCATCTGCCGCATTTTATTGGATGGACAAACGGCCGCGTTCGGCTGACGTTCTGTCCGTCCAGCCCCGTTGCCGGGGCACCGTTCCGTCTCTCCCGCCTGGGGGATGCGCAACGCATGACGGGACCCCATGTCCCGGATGAAGCCTCTACATCGGTGCGTTAACAGCATCGAAAGGTCGGCAGGTCGAGAGTGTCGGCGTATCCGGCGGTTGCTCTCTTACGTGGTTGCAAACCCTCGGGTTTGCTTGGGACTGGGATGGAATGAGCAATTTCGGCCGTAACCTGGCATTGTGGGTCATCATCGCGCTGCTGCTGGTGGTGCTGTTCAACCTGTTCAACCCCGGCACCGGCCAGCACGGCGCCAGCGCCATGGCGTATTCCGACTTCATCAGCGAGGTGAACAGCGGCCATGTGCGCGACGTGGTCATCCAGGGCCATACCGTCTCCGGCTCGCTGACCGACAACCACGCCTTCCAGACCTACGCGCCGGAAGACCCCAACCTGTTCCAGCGCCTGACCGACAAGGGCGTGCGGGTGATCGCGCGGGCCGACGACGATGGCATGAACCCGATGCTGCGCACGCTGCTGAGCTGGTTCCCGATGCTGCTGCTGATCGGCGTGTGGGTGTTCTTCATGCGCCAGATGCAGTCCGGCGGCGGCCGTGCCATGGGCTTTGGCAAGAGCCGCGCGCGCATGCTGACCGAGAAGCAGGGCAGGATCACCTTCGACGACGTGGCCGGCATCGACGAGGCGAAGACGGAACTTCAGGAAATCGTGGAATTTCTGAAGGACCCCCAAAAGTTCCAGCGCCTGGGCGGCAAGATCCCCAAGGGCGTGCTGCTGGTGGGCCCGCCGGGCACCGGCAAGACGCTGCTGGCGCGGGCCATCGCCGGCGAGGCCAACGTGCCGTTCTTCACCATCTCCGGCTCCGACTTCGTCGAGATGTTCGTGGGCGTCGGCGCCAGCCGCGTGCGTGACATGTTCGAGCAGGGCAAGAAGAACGCTCCCTGCATCATCTTCATCGACGAGATCGACGCCGTCGGTCGCCATCGTGGCGCGGGCCTGGGCGGCGGCAACGACGAGCGCGAGCAGACGCTGAACCAGATGCTGGTCGAGATGGACGGCTTCGAGAGCAACGAGGGCGTGATCCTCATCGCCGCCACCAACCGGCCTGACGTTCTGGACCCGGCCCTGCTTCGTCCTGGCCGGTTCGACCGCCAGGTGGTGGTGCCGAACCCCGACGTGCTCGGCCGCGAGAAGATCCTGCGCGTGCACATGCGCAAGGTGCCGCTGGCGAGCGACGTGGACCCCAAGACCATCGCCCGCGGCACGCCCGGGTTCTCCGGCGCCGACCTCGCCAACCTGGTGAACGAGGCCGCTCTGCTGGCCGCACGCCTCTCCAAGCGCGTGGTGGCGATGGCAGAGTTCGAGTTCGCCAAGGACAAGGTGATGATGGGAGCCGAGCGACGCAGCCTGGTGATGAGCGACGCCGAGAAGGAGATGACCGCGTTCCACGAATCCGGGCACGCCATCTGTTCGATCTACGAGCCGGAATGCGACCCGATCCACAAGGCGACCATCATCCCGCGCGGCCGTGCGCTCGGCATGGTGATGAGTTTGCCGGAAGGCGACCGCTACTCGACCAGCAAGGCCAAGATGGTCGCCCAGCTGGCCATGGCGATGGGCGGCCGGGTTGCCGAGGAGATCACTTTCGGTCCCGACAAGGTCAGCAACGGTGCCAGCGGCGACATCAAAATGGCGACCGACATGGCCCGCCGCATGGTGACCGAGTGGGGCATGAGCGAAAGCCTCGGCATGATCGCCTATGGCGACAACAGCCAGGAGCTGTTCCTCGGCCACTCGGTCCAGCAGAACAAGAGCGTGTCGGAGCATACGGCCCAGGAGATCGACCGCGAGATCAAGGCGATCATCGACACCGCCTACGCGAAGTCCAAGCGTGTGCTGACCGAGCACCAGGAGGAGCTGAACCGCCTGGCGCGCGGCCTGCTCGAGTACGAGACGCTGTCCGGCGAGGAAATACGCACGGTGTTGCGCGGCGAGCCGGTGATCCGTCGTGTGGTGGATGAGCCTGCCCCCGAGCAGCGGCGTGCCAGTGTGCCCACGACCAGCAGCAAGCCGAGCGCCATGCCGCCCGGCATGGACCCGGCGCCGCAACCCGGCTGAGTGACCCGCTAGCCGCCTCTTCCGCCGTCGCGGGAGAGGCGCTCCGGCTTCTTGGACCGGAGGCCCCGCGTGAAGCTGCCTGGCCGGTGGTCATGGGCATCCTCAACGTCACCCCCGACAGCTTCAGCGATGGTGGCCTCGTTGGCGACCCGGTCGAGCGCGGATTGGCCATGCTGGCGGCCGGGGCCGATATCCTCGACATCGGCGGCGAGAGCACGCGTCCTGGAGCCGAGCCGGTCGAACCCGATGAGGAACAGCGGCGCATCCTGCCGGTGATCCGTGCCCTGGCAAACGCCGGCGCGCGGGTTTCTGTCGACACCCGCCATGCCTCGACCATGGCCCGTGCACTGGATGCCGGCGCGGTCATCGTGAACGACGTGTCCGCGCTCCGGCACGACCCGGCTTCCGCTGCGCTGGTGGGGCGGCGTGGCTGCCCGGTCGTGCTCGTGCATATGCGGGGAACGCCGGCGACGATGGCGGCCCATGCCGTCTATGCCGACGTGGTGGGCGAAGTGAGGGCGGAACTTGCGTGCCGGGTGGCGGAGGCGGAGGCTGCCGGGATCAGCCGCTCGCACATCACCATCGACCCTGGTTTCGGCTTCGCGAAAACGGCGGAGCAGAACATGGTGCTTCTCCGTAGCCTGGCCGGATTGGCCGTACTCGGGCTGCCGGTTCTCGCCGGCCTGTCCCGCAAACGATTTGTTGGCGTTTATGGCGGAGAGTCGGAGCCGCGGCGACGCGGTCCGGCATCGCTGGCGGCGTCCCTGTTCGCGCTGTCTCAGGGTGCGTCCGTGCTGCGCGTGCATGACGTGGCCGAAACGGTGCAGGGCGTGCGGATGTGGCACGCCATGACCGCGTGCGGTAAGACGCCGGCAAGAGTGGGGGGCGAATCGGCAGCATGACACGCAGGCTCTTTGGCACCGACGGCATACGCGGCCGCGCCAACTCGGCCTCCATGAGCCCCGAGACCGCGTTGCGCGTCGGTCTGGCCGCCGGCCTGCAGTTCGTACGCGGCGATCATCGCCACCAGGTGATCATCGGCAAGGACACGCGGCTGTCGGGCTACATGCTTGAACCGGCGCTGGCGGCCGGCTTCACCAGCGCCGGAATGGACGTGCTGCTGGTCGGCCCGCTGCCCACGCCCGCCATCGCCATGCTGACCCGGAGCATGCGGGCCGACCTCGGCGTGATGATCTCGGCCAGCCACAACCCCTACGAGGATAACGGCATCAAGCTGTTCGGGCCGGACGGCTTCAAGCTGTCCGACGAGACGGAGATGGAGATCGAGCGGCTGATGGGCACCGACCTGTCCGCCCGCCTGGCAGTGCCGCAGAAGCTCGGCCGCGCCCGCCGGCTGGACGACGCTGCCGGCCGTTACATCGAGAATGCCAAGGCGAGCTTTCCGCGCAAGCTGACGCTGGACGGTCTGCGCATCGTGGTCGATTGCGCGCACGGCGCCGCGTATCGGGTGGCGCCCACCGTGCTCGCCGAGCTGGGCGCCGAGGTGATCCCGCTCGGTGTCCATCCCGACGGCTTCAACATCAACAAGGACTGCGGCAGCATGCATCCGGCTGCGCTGTGCGGCGAGGTGCTGGCGCATGGCGCCGACCTCGGCATGGCGCTCGACGGCGACGCCGACCGCGTGCTGCTCGCCGACGAACGCGGCCAGCTGATCGACGGCGACCAGGTGCTGGCGCTGATCGCGCAAAGCTGGTCGCGAGACGGACGGCTCCGCGGCGGCGGCATCGTGGCCACGGTCATGTCCAATCTGGGGCTGGAGCGCTTCCTGGCCGACCAGGGGCTGGGGCTGGAACGCACCAAGGTGGGCGACCGCTACGTGATGGAACGCATGCGCGAGACCGGGATCAACCTCGGTGGCGAGCAATCCGGCCACATGATCCTGTCCGACTTCGCCACTACGGGAGACGGCCTGGTGGCGGCATTGCAGGTGCTGGCAACCGTGATGGCGGAGGGCAGGCGGGCCAGCGAGGTGTGCCGGCGCTTCGCGCCCCTGCCGCAGCGGCTGCGCAACGTCCGTTTCGTGGAAGGGCAGCCGCTCTCGGACCCGCGCGTGCTCGCGGCCGCGCGGGACGTGGAAGCCCGGCTGGCCGGCACCGGCCGGCTGCTGCTGCGGCCGAGCGGCACCGAGCGGTTGATACGGGTCATGGCCGAGGGCGAGGACGAGGCGCTGGTGGTCAAGGTGGTGGACGAGCTGTGCGCGTTGATCGAGCAGGTCTCCGCCCCCGTCATGGCGGCCGATTGAAGGCACGCGCCGCGCTGCGCGGCCGGGTCCTGGTGGTCGCCGGGTCGGATTCGGGCGGTGGCGCGGGCATCCAGGCCGACATCAAGACGATCATGGCCCTCGGCGGCTACGCCTGCACCGCCGTCACGGCCCTGACCGCGCAGGACACGCGCGGCGTGCACGGCGTGTTTGCCGCGCCCGCGGCGTTCGTCCGGTTGCAGATGGAGTGCGTGCTGGACGACATCGGCGCGGACGCCTTCAAGACCGGGATGCTGGGCGATGCCGCCATGGTCGAGACGGTGGCGTCCATCCTGGCGTCCTACCCCGGCACACCGCTCGTGCTGGACCCGGTGATGGTCGCCAAGGGCGGGCACGCGCTGCTGGCCCAGGACGCGATAGCCTGCCTGCGGCGTGTGCTGCTGCCGCTGGCCGACATTATCACGCCCAACGTGCCCGAGGCGGAAATGCTCTCCGGCATGGCAATCGGCGATACGGCCGATCTGCTGCACGCGGCCGAGATGCTGATGACCCTGGGCGTGCCCGCTGTGCTGCTGAAAGGCGGCCACCTGGAGGGCGACACGGTGACCGACGTGCTGGCGACCGCGTCGGGGGTGCGGCGGTTCACCGCCCCGCGACAGGACACGCGGCACACCCACGGCACCGGCTGCACCCTCGCCAGCGCCATCGCGGCCGGCCTGGCGCAGGGGCTGGCCCTGCCCGATGCCGTGGCCAGGGCCCACGCCTATGTGCAGCGGGCGATCGCCGCGGCACCGGGCTTGGGCGCCGGTCACGGACCGCTGGGACATCACGCCGGAGACTGACGATGCAGCTGCCTTATTGGGTGGTGGACGCCTTTACCGATCGCGTATTCGCCGGCAACCCGGCCGCCGTGGTGCTGCCCGGCACGCCCTTGCCGGACCGGCTGATGCAGCGCATCGCGGCCGAGAACAACCTCAGCGAAACCGCCTTCGCGGTGCCCGAGGGCGAACTCTGGCGGCTGCGCTGGTTCACGCCCACGGTCGAGGTGGATCTCTGCGGCCACGCGACGCTCGCCACGAGCTTCGTCCTGGCAGGCCAGGGCCACGCCGGCCCGCTCCGCTACGCCACCCGCTCCGGGGTGCTGACGGCCGAGATGTCGGCGGACGGCATCGCGCTGGATTTTCCCGCCCGCGACTTTGCGGTGGTTGCCGAGCCGGATGGGCTGGAGGCGGCACTCGGCGTCAAGCCTGTGGAAGTGCTTCGCTCGGCGGATCTGGTCGCGGTCCTGGCGTCGCCCGAACAGGTGGCCGGGCTGCGTCCGGATCTGCGCCGCGTCGCTGCCCTGCCGGGCGGCGCGGTGATCGTCACCGCCGCGGGCGGCCAGGGGGCCGATATAACCAGCCGCTACTTCGCCCCTGCCTACGGCATCGACGAGGACCCGGTCACCGGCGCGCTGCACACCCAGGTGCTGCCCTATTGGGCGGAGCGGCTGGGCCGCACCACCCTGACCTGTCGGCAGGCGAGCGCCCGCGGCGGCGCCATGGTCTGCACGTTGCGCCACGACCGCGTGCTGCTGCGCGGCACCGCCGTGCTCTACGCACGCGGCGAACTTTACCTCGACCTGTCGGATGGCTGACCGCCAGCCCGTGCCGTTCGTCAAGATGCACGGTGCCGGCAACGACTTCATGCTGCTGGACGCGCGGTCGGTGACGCTGTCGCTGTCCGCGCCGCTCATCCAGGCGCTCGCGGACCGGCGCACCGGCATCGGCTGGGACCAGCTGATCGTGCTGCACGCGTCGGACCGGGCGGATGTCGCCATGCGCATCTACAACCCGGACGGGTCCGAGGCCGGGGCCTGCGGCAACGCCACGCGCTGCGTCGCCGACCGGCTGGGGCGGGACCGGGTGACGATCGAGACCGCCTCCGGCCTCCTGCCGGCCGAGCGGGTGGCGGGCGGTATCCGGGTGGACATGGGACCGCCCGGGCTTGCCTGGCAGGACATCCCGCTGGCCGAGCCCTGCGACACGCTGCACCTTCCGCTGTCGGGCGATCCGGCGGCTGCCAGCATGGGCAACCCGCACGCCACCCTGTTCGGCGCGGGGCTCGACCCCGCGTCGGACGGCCCGGAGCTGGAGACGCACACGCTGTTTCCCGACCGGGCCAATATCGGCTTCGCGGATGTCCTGGCGCCGGACCGCATACGCTTGCGCGTGTGGGAGCGCGGGGCGGGGCTGACGCGTGCCTGCGGCTCGGGCGCCTGTGCCGCGCTGGTCAACGCGCATCGGCGCGGGCTGGCCGGCCGGCGGGCGCACCTGGTGCTGGATGGCGGCACGCTGCTGATCGAGTGGCGCGAGGCAGACGGCCACGTGCTGATGACCGGCCCGTCGGCCACCGCCTTTCAAGGTGAGGTGGACCTCTCTACCTACCCTGCATGAGCGCAGAGATCCTGACCTTCGGCTGCCGGCTGAACGCCTATGAGAGCGACGTGATGCGTGGCCACGCCGCCGCCCTGCCCGACACGCTGGTGGTCAACACCTGCGCGGTGACGGCGGAGGCCGAGCGCCAGGCGCGCCACGCCGTCGCGCGCGCCCATCGCGACCGGCCAGGCCGGCCGATCGTGGTCACCGGCTGTGCGGCGCAGATCGCCCCCGAACGCTGGGCCCAGCTTCCGGGCGTCACCCGCGTGCTGGGCAACGACGACAAGCTGCGGCCGCAATCCTGGCACCCGGCCTCCGGCAGTGAGGTATCGGACATCATGCAGGCGTCCGGCGTGCCGCCCCGCCCGGTGACGGCGCTGTCCGGCCGGGCGCGCGCGCTGGTGCAGGTCCAGCAGGGCTGCGACCACCGCTGCACCTTCTGCGTCATCCCCTTCGGCCGCGGCCGCAACCGCTCCGTGCCCACCGAGGCGCTGGTGGAGCAGGTGCGGGCGCTGGTGGCGGCCGGCTACCACGAGGTGGTGCTGACCGGGGTGGACATCGCCAGCTACGGCGCCACGCTGCCCGGCCGTCCGACCCTGGGGCTCATGCTGCGCCAGCTTATGGCCCAGGTGCCGGCGCTGCCGCGGCTCCGCCTGTCCTCGCTCGACCCGGCGGGGCTGGACGACGATCTGTGGGCGCTGATCGCCGGCGAGGCGCGGCTGATGCCGCATCTGCACCTGTCGTTGCAGTCCGGCTCCGACCTGATCCTCAAGCGTATGAAGCGACGGCACAGCGCCGCGCAGGCGGCCGAGATCGTGGCCCGCGCCCGCGCGCTGCGGCCGGGCATCGCCATCGGCGCCGACCTGATCGCGGGGTTCCCGACCGAGACGGACGCGCTGTTCGAGGAAACGCTGGGCTTCGTGCGGGCGCAGGCGCTGCCCTACCTGCACGTGTTCCCTTACAGCGAGCGACCCGGCACGCCGGCCGCACGCATGCCGCCCGTGCCGCCCGCCTTGCGACGCGCACGGGCGGCCCTGCTGCGCGCCGAAGCGGTGCACGCGGCCACCTCGTTCCACGCCGCCCAGGTGGGCGGCCACGTCACGGATAGTCA
>CAXTJP010000041.1:0-22406 GCA_964244615.1 uncultured Acetobacteraceae bacterium | reverse complement strand
CGGGCGGCATGGGCGCCGGGGTGGGCCATGTGGGCGGCAAGGGGGGCACGGTCTCCGGCAGCGCCCGCGCCGCGGGCGATACTGCCGCGCAGGCCATGCTGGTGCTGACCGGCGGCAATGGCGGCGGCCAGCCGGGCGGCAATTCGAGTGCCACAGGCGGAGCCGGTGCCTCCGTCACCGCGAAGAACGACGTCTCCGGCATCACCAAGGGCGGCGCCCTCACCCTCGGCCAGTTCGCGTTCGGCGGCCAGGGCGGGACCAGCGACAATGCGGCCGGCGGCGCCGCCGGGAGTGCGACCTCCAGCCTGACCTTCAACGACCTGACCGCCAACGCGACGCAGAGCGCCAGCCTCTCGGCCCGCGTGGCAGCGACCGGCGGCAATGGCGGCCACGGCGCGACCGGAACCGGATCCGGCGGCGCCGCCAACGCGGCGGCCACGATCACCGGCGCGGCCGCGGTCACCAGCGAGGCCGACGCCGCCGGCGGCTCAAACAGCGGCGTCGCCGGCTCGGGCGCCGATGCCAACGCGACGTCGAGCGCTACGGGCACGACGGCCAACGCCTTTGCCTCGGCCACGGGCGGCCAGAGCGGGGCCAAAGGCGGCAACGCCAGCGCGCTGGCCACCGGCCACGGTGCCGGCGGCACGGTGAGCGCCACGGCCGACACGCAGGCGTTCGGCTCGAGCCACCCGGCCAATGCCATCGACACCGCAGACGCGCGCGCGAGCGCCACGGTGACGACCAGCGCCGTGGCCAGCGCCGACCTGCGATACGGCAACAGCGCGTTCGCCTTCATCACCGACCAGCAGGCCGTGGCCAACGGCGACCTGGCGCCAGCGTCGGGATCGAGCGCGGTCACGACCGTGCTCGGCGCCAACCCCGTCATCAAGACCGCCTTCGGCACCAAGCCGGTGTTCTACGCGGTCGGGGAGGTGGGCGGCGGCCACGCGACGGGAGGGACCGACTCGCAGACATCCACAGCCCGCTTCACCCTGAGCATCGACCAGTCCAAGGTCCCGGCCGGCGGCGACCTGGTGGTCGGGCTCTACGGCGGCAAGCTGGTGGGCAGCGGCGTCACCGCCGTCAGCCTGACGGTCACGGTGAACGGCACGACGCAGGCGGCGCTCTCCTTCGCAAACGACACCGCCGCCCAGGCCCGCGCCGCCTTCAACGACCATGCCTTCGACCTGGGCTCGCTGGCCGGCGCCGGTACGCTGGACGTGTCGTTCGCGCTCAGCGTGACCGGCAACGCCGCCAATGCCGGGTTCTACGGCGGCTTCATCGTGGGCGATCCGCCTGGCGCGGCGGCCATGCAAGACACGCGCGACCCGCCCTGGCTGCAAGAGGCCATGGCGGGGCTGCATCGCCTGGCGCACTGACGTGCCGTCACACGCTTGACTTGGGCACCGGCCTGACCGACTGGGCTGCCATGTCCCGCTTCGACGACGCCTTCACCGAAGCGCTCGGCGCGCTGTCCGGCCGGGGCCTGCTGCGCACCACGCGCATCGCGCCGGACGGCCTGCTGAACATGTCCGGCAACGATTACCTGGGCCTGTCGCACCATCCCCTACTGAAGCAGCGTGCGGCGGACTGGGCCGCTCGACACGGCACCGGGGCCGGGGCGTCCCGTCTGGTCACCGGCACGCTCGCGCTGCACGAGGCGGTGGAACGCAAGCTCGCGGCACTGAAAGGCACCGAGGCGGCGCTGCTGTTCGCGTCGGGCTGGCAGGCCAACGCGTCGGTGCTGGCCTCCCTGCTGCGCCTGCCGGGCCCTCCGCTGGTGTTCTTCGACGCGCTGAACCATGCGAGCCTGCACCACGCCTGCCGGGCCGCCGGCGCGTCGCAGCTCCGCTTCCGCCACAACGACATGGACCACCTGTCCACGCTGCTGGACCAGCATGCGGGCCGGGCCGGGCGGCGCTTCATCGTGACCGAGAGCGTGTTCTCCATGGATGGCGACCAGGCCGACCTGCCCGCCCTGCGCGCGCTCGCCGACCGGCACGACGCGTTCCTCTATCTGGACGAGGCGCACGCGACCGGCGTGCTGGGGCCGCGCGGCATGGGGCTGTCCGGCACCGTGCCGGGCGGGGTCGATCTGGCGATGGGCACGTTCAGCAAGGCGCTGGGCGGCTTTGGCGCCTACGTCGCCGGCAGCCGTGCGCTGTGCGACTGGCTGGTGAACCGCGCCTCGGGCTTCATCCACACCACCGCGCTGCCGCCGCCGGTGCTGGGGGCGATGGACGCGGCCCTCGACCTGGTGCCGGGCCTGCACGCCGAACGCGCGCGCCTGCACGCCCATGCCGACCGGGTCCGCGCGGCGCTGGCCGAGCTCGGCCTCGACCACGGCCCGTCCACCACGCAGATCGTGCCGGCCATCGTCGGCAGCGAGCAGGCCGCGCTGGACCTGGCCGACCGGCTGCGACAGCGCGGCGTCCTGGCGGTCGCGATCCGGCCGCCGACCGTGCCGCCGGGCACGAGCCGGCTGCGGCTGGCCCTGTCGTGCGCGCACGGCGACGCCGACATCGACCACCTGATCGATGCGCTGGGCGACGCGGCCGGCCTCAGACCCGCGACATGACGCAAGCCTGGCCCGCCATCGCCCGATAGGCCTCTTCGGCGGTCGTGGTGGAGACCAGCCGGTAGAAATCCCAGGGGCCGGCACTTTCCTGCGGCGTCTTCACCCGGAACAGGAAAGCGGGAAACATGGCGCGTCCGTCCAGCCGGATGCTGCCCCGGCCGAAGGCGTCGTCGTCGGTCGGCATCGCCTTCATGCGGGCCACGATGGCGGCACCGTCGCGCGGCGGGGGGGCGCCGGACCCGGCCAACACCTTGAGGTAGTGCAGCGCGCCGGCATAGCAGCCGGCGTGGATCATGTCGGGATAGGTCCGGGGCTTCTCCTGCGCCATCAGCCGGGCGGTGAAGGCGCGGGTGCGGTCGTTGAGGTCCCAGTAGAAACTCTCGGTCAGCAGCAGGCCGCCGGCCAGCTCCAGCCCCAGGCGCTGCACGTCCGGCAGCTGCATCAGCAGGCAGGCGATGCGCATCTGCTCGGTCAGGCCCAAAGCGGCGGCACCGCGCACGCAGGCGGTGACGTCGTCGCCCGCGTTGGCCAAGCCCAGCACGGCCGCGCCGCTCGCCTGGGCTTCGCGCAGCATCGGGGTGAAATCGGTGGTGCCGGGAAACCTGTAGGCGGCCGTGCCTTCGATGCGGCCGCCCGCGGCGATGACGGTGCGCGTGGTGTCGGCCTCCAGTTGCCGGCCGAACGCGTAATCGGCGGCGATGAAGAACCAGGTGCTGCCGCCGGCCTGCGCCAGCGCACCGCCGGTGGAGCGCGCCAGCATGCCGGTGTCGTAGGACCAGTGCACCGTGTTAGGCGAGCAGGCGCTCCGCGTCAGTTGCGTGGCCCCGGCCCCGCAATCGACCAGCACGCCATTCTTGGCCCGCGCCACGGCGCTGACCGCCAGCGCCACCTCGGAGTTGGGCACGTCCAGGATCAGGCCGACACCCTCCTGGCCGAACCAGCGCGCGGCGATCTCCGCCCCACGCGCCGGGTCGTTGCGGTGATCGGCTGACACCACCGCGATGTCGAAGGGCGGACCGGCGGCGGCTGCGAACTCGCGGGCGGCCAGCCTGGCGCAGGCGAGCGATCCCTCACCGGCGATGGCCGCGTAAGGCCCGCTCAGATCGGTCAGCACGCCGATCTTGACCACCGGCCGTGCCTGCACCGCGCGCGCGGGCGGGAGGAGCGCCGCGCCGACGGCGCCCACGATCACGTCACGGCGGTTCATGGCGCCCACCTCCTCCGCCTGGCCGCACTATGGGCGGCCGCATCGGGCAAACACAAGGCGATGCAACGATCCCGCCGCCTATGGGGAGCCCCCGGGAACCTGCTAGGTGAGCGCGTACGACACTCGGGACTGGATCGTGATGCGCGGTGGGCACTTGGACGCGGTATCTAGGACGCAGGTCACCGGATGGGCCGCCAACAGCGAGTTCCCGGACCGCCGGCTGGAACTGCGCGTGCTGGTCAACGGCGTGGAAATCGGCCGCACGGTCGCCGGCCGGCCGAGACAGGACCTGGCGGCGCTCGGCAAATACGGCGACGGACGACACGGCTTCGCCTTTGCCTTCCCCGAGCCGCTGGCCATCGACCGCGACCACACCGTCAGCGTGCATTTCCCGGACATGCGCGTGCTGCCCAACGGCGAGCGGGTGATCGCGCGCGACCCCGACGCACCGGCTCCGGCCCGGACGCAGGCGGCACAGGCGGCGCTGCAGCAGGACACCGGCCCGGACCCGATCCTGGTCACCGCCCCGGGGCGTTCGGGGACCACCTACCTGATGAGCTGCCTCGCCGCCTCGCCGCAGGTGGTGGTCGCCGAGCTGGTGCCCTACGAGGTGCGTCTGCTGTCGTACTACGCCGCCGCGTTCGGCGTGCTGACCGCGCCCGCCGACACCGAACGATCCACCCACCCCGACAAGCTGGAAGGCGACGGCTTCCACATCGGCTTCAACCCGTTCACCGGCCCGCAATACGCCAACGCGTTCCGCGGCCGCGCGGCCCTGGACTATTATCACCAGAACTGGGTGCCGGCCCATCTCGGCGCCGCCCTGGCCGATACGGTGCGGGAATACTACCGGCGCCTGGCGGTCGACCGCGGCCGCGGCGAGGTCTCGCTGTTCGCCGAGAAGAACAACAACCTGCACCGCCCCACCCGCCTGTTCGTGCGGCGGGTGTTCCCGCGCATGCGGGAGATCGTGATCGTCCGCGACCCGCGCGACGTGCTGTGCTCGCACGTGTCCTACTTCACCTCCAGCCAGGACAAGGCGTTCAACCAGCTCAGCCACAGCTGCCGGCAGCTCTCCGCACTGGCCGACACGGCGAACGCCTCGCTGTTCGTGATCCGCTACGAGGACATGATCCGCGGCGACGCCGACAGCTTCGCCCGCCTGTCGGCGTTCCTGGGCGCGGACGTGGCACCGGTGCAGAGCGAGGATGGTCAGGCGATGTTCAGCCGGCACGGCACCAGCAGCACGCCGGAAGCCTCCATCGGCCGCTGGCGCCGCGACCTGCCGCCGCCGCTGCAGGCCCGCACGGCCCAGGACTGGGCCGGGTTCCTGGACAAGTTCGGCTACGCGCTGGCCTGAGCAGGCCGCTGCCTCAGGGATGCACCTCCTTCAGCAGCCGCTCCACCAACGGCTTGATCCGCGCCACCACGCGGTGCACCCCGGCCTCGTTGGGATGGATGCCGTCCGCCTGGTTCAGCCGCGGGTCGCCCGCGACGCCGTCCAGGAAGAAGCGGTCGAAGATCACGCCCGGCCGCGCAGCCAGATGCTGGAACACCGCGCGGAACTCCG
This sequence comes from uncultured Acetobacteraceae bacterium, assembly GCA_964244615.1. GTDB lineage: Bacteria > Pseudomonadota > Alphaproteobacteria > Acetobacterales > Acetobacteraceae > BOG-908. The sequence goes on along the minus strand of CAXTJP010000041.1, from coordinate 17,051 downwards.
CCCCGTAGGCCTGGCCGAGGTTCGGCGGCGCCTCCATCCCGGTCAGCAGCACCGGCACGTGGTGCGCCGCCAGCGTGTCCAGGATGGCGGCGAGGTTGGCCTGCATCTCCTGCGGGCTGGAGCCGCGCAGGCCGTCATTGGCGCCCAGCTCGACGATGGCGGCGTCGGGGTTGTCGCCCAGCGCCCAGTCGATCCGCGCCCTCCCGCCGGCGGTGGTGTCGCCCGAGACGCCGCCATCCAGCATCGTCACCTCGTGCCCGTCCGCCCGCAACGCCGCCTGCAACCGCGCCTGGAACCCGTCCGCGTGGGCCAGGCCGTAGCCCGCCGCCAGCGAATCGCCGAACACCAGAAGCTTCACCGGAGCAGCGGCAGCGGGCTCGGCGACGAGCCAGAACAGGAAAACGGCGGCCACCGCCTTCGCCCCCGCCCGGGGCGGCCCATATCGCGGGACGATGGACATCAACGCGCCTCCCCCGGCCGCCCCGCTCGTGACGGTACGCGGCCTTCGCCTGACCGTGCCCGCCGCCTCCGGACCGGTCAACATCCTGAACGGCCTCGATCTCGACCTTGCACGCGGCGAATCGGTGGGGCTGGTCGGCCCGTCCGGCTCGGGCAAGACCAGCCTGCTGATGCTGCTGGCCGGGCTGGAACGCGCCACCGGCGGCCAGGTCCGGGTCGCCGGCCACGACCTGACGGCGCTGGGTGAGGACGCGCTGGCCCGGGTGCGGCGCGACACTATCGGCATCGTGTTCCAGAGCTTCCACCTGATCCCGACCATGACCGCGCTCGAAAACGTGGCGCTGCCGCTGGAATTGGCCGGCCGCGCCGACGCCGCGCCGCGCGCCGAAGCCAGCCTGCGCGCCGTGGGGCTCGGCCACCGCCTGACCCACCTGCCCGGCCAGCTTTCGGGCGGCGAACAGCAGCGCGTGGCCGTCGCCCGCGCCTTCGTGCCCGAACCGGCGCTGCTGCTGGCCGACGAACCCACCGGCAACCTGGACGTGGCAACCGGCCGCGCGGTGATGGACCTGCTGTTCGACCTGCAAGCCCGCCGCGGCACCACGCTGCTGCTGATCACCCACGACCCGGCCCTGGCCGCCCGCTGCGGCCGGCGGCTGCACATGAGGGACGGGCTGGTCGAGATGCCGGAGGGGGTCGCTTGATGGCGGGGAAGAAAGGCCAGGGGGCGCTGCCCCCTGGACCCCCGTCAAAGGCAGGGCCTTTGAAATCCATTAATAAGGGTAGGGAGGAGAGGGGCCAACTCGCTGTTTGGCACAGACCCGGGTGGCCCCTCTCCTCCCTACCCTTAACAAACAGGTTCCAAGGACTTGTCCTTGGCGGGGTCCAGGGGCAGAGCCCCTGGCCTTCCTTCCTGCCAGCATGACGACCCTCCCCTGGCGTCTCGCCCTGCGCGACCTCCGTGGCGGCCTGCGTGGCATGCGGGTCGTGCTGGCCTGCCTGGCGCTCGGCGTCGCGGCCATTGCGGCGGTCGGCAGCCTGCGTGCGGCCGTGGATCGGGGGCTCGCGGCCGAAGGGGCGACGCTGCTGGGCGGCGATCTGTCGATCGACAACGGGTCGCAGCCTCTGCCGGCCGCGTTGCGCCGGTGGCTGGAGGGGCGCGGGGCGCGGGTGTCCGAGGTGGTGCTGCTGCGTACCTTGGCGGTGGCGGCGTCCGGGGAGCGGCTGCTGGTGGAGCTGAAGGCGGTGGACGGAGCGTATCCGCTGCTGGGGGCGCCGGTGCTGGACCCGCCGATCCCGTTGGCGCGGGCGCTGGCCGGCGGCGTGGCGGCGGACCCGTTGGTGTTGCAGCGACTCGGCCTGCATCCGGGCGATACGATGCGCCTGGGCCAAGCCATGCTGGTGCTACGCGCGGCGCTGGTGTCGGAGCCGGACCATGCCGGCGGCTTCGCCATATTGGGGCCGCGCGTGCTGATGGCCGCAGGCGCGCTGCCGGCGACCGGGCTGATCCAGCCGGGGTCGCTGCTGACCCATGACTGGCGGGTGAGGCTGCCGGCGGGTGCCGACGCGCGCGCCACGATCGCCGCCATCCGGGCGGCGTTCCCCGACACCGGCTGGCGGCTGCGCGATTCGGGCCAGGCGGCGGCCGGGCTTGACCGGGCGGTGCAGCAGACCAGCCTGTTCCTGACCCTGGTGGGGTTGAGCGCCCTGCTGGTGGGCGGAATCGGGGTTGCGACCGGCGTGCGGTCCTGGCTGGAGGGGCGGGCGCGGACCATCGCCACGCTGCGCTGCCTCGGCGCGTCGTCGCGGCTGATCCTGGGCGTGTTCCTGATCCAGGTGCTGCTGCTGTGTGCGGTCGGCATCCTGGCCGGGGTGGTGGCGGGGGCGGCGCTGCCGGCGGCGGCGATCGTGCTGTTCGCCCGGCAGTTGCCGGTGCCGGCCAGTGCGGGCGTCTATCCCTGGCCGCTGCTGCTGGCGGCGGTGTACGGCCTGCTGACGGCGGCGGCGTTCGCGCTTTGGCCGCTCGGGCGTGCCGCGCAGATACCGGGGGCGGCACTGTTCCGCGACGCGACGCTGCCGGAGGGGCGTGGCGACCGGCGCGTGCTGGCGGCCAACGTGGCGTTGGTGGCCCTGCTCGCCGCCGCGATCGTGCTCAGTTCGGCCGACCGGCTGTTCGCGCTATCGTTCTGCGTCGCCGCCCTGGTCACCGTCGGGCTGTTCCGCGCCGGCGCCTGGGGGCTGATGCGCGGCGCCCGGCGCGTGGCCGCGCGCCGGCCTGCCTGGCTGCAGCTGGGGATGGCCAACCTGCACCGCCCTGGAACGGCGACGCCGCTGCTGCTGGTGGCGCTCGGGCTGGGGCTGGCGACGCTGGCCGCCGTGGCGCTGATCGAGGGCAACATCAACCGGCAGTTCACCGACGCCCTGCCGCAGGCCGCGCCGAGCTTCTTCTTCATCGACATCCAGAACGACCAGCTCGACCGCTTCCGCCGGCTGGTGGCGGCACAGCCCGGCACCTCGGACCTGCACGAGGTGCCAAGCCTGCGCGCGCGCATCGTCTCGCTCAAGGGCGTGCCGGTGGACCGGCTGCACGTGGCGCCCGGCAGCGAGTGGGGCCTGCGCGGCGATCGCGGGCTGACCTACGCGGCCAGCATCCCGAGCGATTCCCGCGTCACCGCCGGCGCCTGGTGGCCGGCCGACTACCATGGCCCGCCGCTCGTTTCCCTGGATGCGGGGCTTGCGGAAGGCTGGGGCCTGGCGGTGGGCGACACGGTGCGGCTGAACGTGCTGGGCCGTGACATCGACTTCCGCGTGGCCAACCTGCGCCGCATCAACTGGCGCGCGCTGACCATCAACTTCGTCTTCGTCGCCGCTCCGGGCCTGCTGGAGCACGCGCCGCAGATGCACATCGCAACCCTGCGCAGCCCGCCCGCCGACGACGCCGCCCTGCTGCGACGGGTGACCGACGCGCTGCCCAACGTGACCGGCATACGCGTGGCCGACGTGCTGCAATCGGTGGCCGACATCGTGGGCAAGCTCGCCGCCGCCCTGGCCGCCGCGGGCAGCATCACGCTCGCCTCCGGCGCGCTGGTGCTCGCGGGTGCGGTGGCCGCCGGGCAGCGCCGACGGATCGCCGAGGCGGTGGTGCTGAAGACGCTGGGCGCCACCCGCGGCCAGATACGCGCGGCGTGGCTGGTGGAGTTCGGCTTGATCGGCGCCGCGTCCGGGATCATCGCCGCCGCACTGGGCACGCTGGCGAGCTGGGCGGTGATGCGGTTCGTGCTGCAGGCGCCGTGGTCTTTCCTGCCTGGCGTGTTGGCGGCCACGGTGCTCGGCTGCGTGCTGCTCATGCTCGGTTTCGGTTCGGTGGGAACCGAAGCCGCATTGCGTGTCCGGCCGGCCGGGTTGCTTCGCCATCAGTGACGGGCGAGCACCGGCGCGAGGCTGTGACGTGCTGTCCGGCCAGGACGGGCTCCCGCTCCTCGGCCCGGGGGAGGACCGCCTGCGATGCTGTCCTCCTCGGGCGTCCCAGGAGGAAGCCCTGCACCTGCTGGCAGTCCATCTGCTGCAGCAGACGGAGCTGGAGCCTCGTCTCGACCCCTTCGGCCGTGACCGCCAGGCGAAGGCTGCGGGCCATGGACAGGATGCAGGCGACGATGGCGTCGGCATCCGCGTCGATGCCCAGTTCGGCGATGAAGGAGCGGTCGATCTTCAGCCTGTCGAACGGGAACCGACGCAGGTAGCTGAGCGACGAGTAGCCGGTGCCGAAATCGTCCAGAGCCAGTTGGACGCCCAGGGCCTTGAGGGCCTTGAGCACGGCCAGCGCCCGCCCGGTATCCTCGATCAGCACGCCCTCGGTGATCTCCAGCTCCAGCCGCTCCGGCGCCAGGCCGGTGCGCGCAAGGATGTCGGCGACCTGTCCGGCCAGGTCCTGGTGCTTGAACTGCGCTGGCGACAGGTTGACGGAAACGGTGTGCGGCGCCGGCCAGTCCGTCGCTTCGCGACAGGCCGTCTCGATCATCCAGCTGCCGATCGGCAGGATGGAGCCGAACTCCTCGGCGAGCGGAACGAAGCCGGCGGGCGGAATCCAGCCATGCTCCGGGTGCTGCCATCGCAGCAGCGCCTCGTGGCCGGTCAGGGCCAGCGTCCTGCCGTGGAAGATCGGCTGGTAATGCAGGAGCAGTTCCCGACGCTCCAGCGCCAGCCGCAAATCGCGCTCGAGTTCCCGCCGTTCACGCAGGGCGTTCGCCATCGCCGGCTCGAAGAAACAGGAGAGGTTCCGGCCGCCCTGCTTGGCGGCGCAGAGCGCCAGGTCGGCCTGCTGCAGAAGCATCTCGGGGGTCAGGGCGTTCGCGGGGTAGAGCGCGATGCCGATACTGGCCGTGACTTCGAGCACCCTGCCCTCGACCACGTATGGCGCGCTGAGCGCCTCGACCAGCCGCTCGCCCAGGGCGCGGGCGATCTCGGGCGGCCCATCGAGAACCTGCACCACGATGAACTTGTCGCCGCCGAGACGGCCCAGCATGTCGGTCTGCACCAGGCCCAGAAGGCGCCGGCTTACCTCGACCAGCAAGGTGTCGCCCGCGCGGTGCCCGAACAGATCGTTGACCACCTTGAACCGGTCGAGATCGAGGCAGAGCACCGCGACCCCGCTCCCGGTGTCGAGGGCGTTCGACAGCGCGTCCGCAAGCCTTGCGTATATGCAACGCCGGTTGGCGAGCCCGGTCAGCGGATCGGTGTCGGCCAGCTGCTGGATGCGCCGCTCCGCTGCCTTGCGCCCGGAAGCGTCGCGGACCGCCAGAACGATCATCGAGGCTTGGTCCATGGCGAGCGGGCGGGCGATCACGTCCACGACCTGGACGCCGCCGGCCGCATCGAGGAGCAGCAGCTCCGCGGCGCCACCCTGACGCGCCTGCAGTTCGTTCAGCGCCGGCTCGCAGATGGGTGCGAAGAAGCTGGCCAGGGGTCGCCCGACGATCGCGGCGGCGGAACGGCCGAGAATGGTGCAGAGCGCTGTGTTGACGTCGTGCACGATGCCGCGGTCGAGAAAGAACAGGCCTTCGAAGGTTGCGTCGGCCAGGCGGTGCAGCCGAGCCGCCTCGTCGGCCGCACGCGCTTCGAGGTGCTTGCCCACCAGCGCGCTGCCGAGGCTGGCGGCGACCACGAGCAGACCGACCGCCGCCACCGCCACCGCCAGCGAGGCCGTGTCCACGCCGACCAGGACCGCGCCGTCCGGTGCTATGGCGATTGCCGCCATCGCGAGGTAGTGCAGGCCCACCACCGCGGCGATGAGACAGGCGGCCGCCAGGACCTGGCGACCGCCACGAAGAAGCAGCATCGCCAACGGGCCGAAGACCAGACCCGTCGCCCAGGCCTCCGCCACGACACCCGGGCTGTAGATGATGACGCCCGGCACCCCGAGGGCGGCCATGCCGGTGAAATGCATGGCGCCGATGGTGGCGCCCAGGATCACGCCTGCGGCAATCGCGGCGCCCACGCCCGGCCGCAACGCGCAGGTCAGGGCCAGGCATCCGCCGAGGCTTGCCACCACCAGCGACAGGGCGGTCAGGGGAAGCCGAAACGCCATCGGCATGTGCGGCGTGTACGCCAGCATGGCCACGAAATGCGTCGTCCACACGCCGCAGCCGAAAGCGAGCCCGCCGGCAACGAGCCAGCTCAGGCGGGTCGCGGCCGAAGTCGCGCGCGCACGACCCAGCATCTGAACGGTGGCCGCCGAGCTGAGCGCGCACACCATCAGGGAGACTGCAACCAGACACCAATTATGGGCAGAAACGATGCAACCTAAGACATTCACAATGTCGTCTCCCACCGTTGCATTAGCAGAATACAGCGGGGGACGCACAATTTTATTTGAGAAGATCGGCCTTTGTCACCTGGATTGTGTAATCACTGCACGCCACGGTAGCAAAACATACAATTCGTGCACGACCAATTCTTTTTCCGCCTGAAATCAGGCCGGCAGCATCGTGTCGCCTGCGACCGGGACCGGCGGCAAACAATCGGCAATCACCGCCGGCCGAAACGGGCCGGATCGAACGCGCGAAGTCGTTTGCAGCCGGAAGCTGGGCGTTGACATCGCCGACCCGGCGGGCGAGCGTTCCGCCAGGGGGATCCGCTACGGGTCCGTGAGGCGTGAGCCGAACGATCGCGTCCACACTCCTTGCCGGAGCGGACGCGCCATGCCTCCCACGATGCTCGGCCCTGCCCGACTGGTCCGCCTCATCGGCCGTGCCGCCTCGCTCGGCCTGTCGCGCGTGCACAGGGACGACGCGCCCGAAGGGACGTCCGGGACAGGCCACGGCGTGTCGTTCGCCGAGGCCCTGCGCGTCTGGTCGCGGGTTGCAGCACTGTCGTTCGGCGGTCCCGCCGGGCAGATCGCGGTCATGCACCGCATCGTGGTGGACGAGAAGCGTTGGATCGGCGAGGCGCGCTTCCTGCACGCCCTGTCCTACTGCACCCTGCTGCCGGGGCCGGAGGCGCAGCAGCTCGCCATCTATATCGGCTGGCTAATGCATGGCGTACGGGGTGGCGTGGCCGCGGGCACGCTGTTCGTCCTGCCCGGAATCGCCTGCATCATGGCGCTCAGCATCCTCTATGCCGGGCTCGGCCACATGGGTTCGGTGGCGGCGCTGTTCTTCGGCCTGAAAGCGGCCGTGCTGGCCGTGGTCCTGCAGGCGGTGATCCGCGTCGGCTCCCGAGCGCTGCGCAACCGTGCGATGGTCGGCGTCGCCACGGCCGCCTTCATCGCCATCTTCTTCCTGGGCGTGCCGTTCCCCGCCATCGTGTTCGCCGCCGGGCTTGTGGGGTGGTTCGGTGCACGGGCCGGATCGACGCTGTTCCAGGCCGGCGGCGGCCACGGCAAGTCGGCCGGGACCGTGTTGGCCGATGCCGACAGCCTGCTCGGCGAGGGCCAGCCGGACCATGCACGCGCGACTGTGGCGACGGCGCGCCGGGCCGCGTCGGTCTGGCTGCTGCTCTGGCTGGTGCCCGTGCTGGCGCTGCTGGTCACCCTGGGGCCGCAGGCGACCTTCGGCCGCATCGCGATCTTCTTCAGCGAGATGGCGGTGGTCACCTTCGGTGGCGCCTATGCCGTGCTGGCCTACGTCGCGCAGCAGGCGGTCGAGCACTACCATTGGCTCCGGCCGGGGGAGATGCTGGACGGGCTGGGCATGGCGGAGACCACGCCGGGTCCGTTGATCATGGTCACGCAATTCGTGGGGTTCATGGCCGCCTACCGCGATCCGGGCGCGCTGGCGCCGATGCTTGCCGGAGCGTTGGGCGGGCTCCTCACCACCTGGGTGACGTTCACGCCATGCTTCCTGTGGATCTTCCTCGGGGCGCCGTTCATCGAGGGCCTGCGCGGCAACGGGGCGCTCGCGGGGGCGCTCTCGGCCATCACCGCGGCGGTCGTCGGCGTCATCCTGAACCTCGCCGTCTGGTTCGCCCTGCACACCTGGTTCCGGCGGGCCATCGCCGTGCGGGCCTTCGGGCTGGCGTTCGACGCCCCGTTGCCCGGCAGCCTGGACCCGTGGGCGCTGGCGTTGTCGGCCGCGGCGGTCATCGCCATCTTCCGCTTCAAGACCGGAATGATACCGACCCTGCTCGCCTGCGCCGTCGCGGGCGTCGCCCTGCATCTCGCCGGGATCGTCTGACCTAAAGCGGCCAGGCAGCCGCTAGCCCGCCTGCGGTGGCCCCAACACCTGCCCGACCATCCTGACCAGCTCGCTGGCGAGGTAAGGCTTCCTGAGGAGGACGTAGCCCAGCTCGTCTCGCCACGAGGGCTTGACGACGTCCGGACGCCCGGTTGCGATGACGACGGGAGCGCCCGGACTGGCCGCCCGAAACCGGTGCGCCACCTGGGCGCCGTCGAGGTCGCCGGGCATGTGGAAGTCTGTGACGAGCACGGAAAACTTCTTCGGCGGGTCCGCGACCAGGGCCACGGCCTGCGCGCCGTCCACGGCTTCGACGACCTCGTAGCCCGCGTTCCGCAGGCTTTCCGCCATGATCTCCAGGATCATGGGCTCGTCTTCCACCAGCAGGACGCACACGGGACGAAGTCCGGACGTTGAGACAGCAAAGCGCGTTACGGCGGAAAATGTTCCCGTGCTATAGGCCCCGGGCGAGAGTTGAACGACGGACGGGACACCTGCCAGCACGTCCGCCGGCCTCGAGAGGACCGTGATGACCGCCGAGCCAGCCACGCCGTCCTACGCCGTGCCGGAAGGCGGCCACCACATCGCCGACGGCCGCAACGTGGTCGGACCGCGCCGCGGCACCGCGGGCACCGACATCTTCTTCGCGGCGGTCCAGATGAGCCGGATGCCGATGTGCCTGTCCGACCCGCATCTCGAGGACAGCCCCATCATCTTCTGCAACCGGGCTTTCGAGCAGCTGACCGGCTACGCCCAGGCGGAGATCATCGGGCGCAACTGCCGCTTCCTGCAGGGCGAGGGCACGGACCCGGCGGCGGTCGAGGAGATGCGCCGCGCCCTCAGGGCGCAGGAGGATGTCCACCTCGAACTGGTGAACTACCGCAAGGACGGTTCGAGCTTCTGGAACGCCCTGTTCCTGAGCCCGGTCGTCGATGCCGACGGCAAGCTCGTCTACTACTTCGCCAGCCAGCTCGACGTCACCCGCAGGCGCGAGGCCGACGCGGCGATGCTGCAGACCCAGCGCATGGACACGCTCGGCTCGATGGCGTCGAGCCTGGCGCACGAGTTCAACAACCTGATGACGGTCGTGCTGGCCAACCTCGAACTGCTGGAGACCGAGACGGACGCCGATCGCCGGGCCAGGCAGGTGGAGCGCGCAAGCTGGGGCGCCCGTCGGGCGGCCCGGCTGACCGACCAGATGCTGTCGTTCGCGCGGCGGCAGTTCCATGACGACCGGCGTGTGGACGTGAACGGGGTCCTCTCGGGGTGCGATGCGATCCTGGACCAGATGGCGGGCTCGGGCTCGAGGGTCCGGCTGGACCTGGCGAAAGGCCCGTTGCTGGCCTCGGTGGATGCGGGCCAGCTCGAGATGACCCTGCTCAACCTCGTCCGGAACGCCGCCGACGCCTCCCGGGCGGGAAGCGAAATCGTCGTCGCCACCCGCGCCCGGCGCTACGCCGGGCCGGACAGCGACGACGCAATCGAGATCACGGTCACCGACACCGGTGAGGGCATGACGCCCGAGGTGGCCGGGCGCGCGATGGAGCCGTTTTTCACGACCAAGGGGCCCGGCAAGGGAACCGGGCTGGGGCTTTCGATGGTGAAGGGCTTTGCGGAGCAGTCGGACGGCAAGCTCGAGCTGGAGACCGCTCCGGGAAAGGGCACCACGGTCCGCATGGTGTTCCGGCGCTGGCCGCGCGAGGCGGAAGCGGGCGCGTAGTTCTGGCCGCCGCGGCGCAGACCGGCCATTGAGGGTGCAGATGGGCCGCTCGCGCTCGACGGACACGCACGGATGGTGACCGCCGCCGTGCTCGCCTCGCCCTGGGTCGCCTGGGGCATCGCCGGACTGGCGACGGTGGGCGTGATCACGCGCCCGTTCGCCTGGCCCGAGTTCGTCTGGGCCGTGGCCGGCGCAGGGCTGCTGGTGCTGCTGGGGCTGCTGCCGTTGTCGGAGGCCTGGTCGGGCGCCGTCCGGGGGACGGACGTGTACCTGTTCCTGACCGGCATGATGCTCCTGTCCGAGCTCGCCCGGCAGGAAGGCCTGTTCGACTGGCTTGCCGCCCGCGCCGCCGCCGCGGCAGGCGGGTCGGCCCCGCGACTGTTCACCCTGGTGTTCGCCGTCGGCACGGTGGTCACCGTGTTCCTGTCCAACGATGCGACGGCGGTGGTGCTGACGCCCGCCGTGGCGGCCGTGGTAAAGGCCGCACGATCGGAGGAGCCGCTGCCCTACCTGTTCACCTGCGCCTTCGTCGCCAACGCCGCGAGCTTCGTGCTACCGATCTCCAACCCGGCCAACCTGGTGATCTACGGCAGCCACATGCCCCCGCTGCTGCAATGGCTGCCGCACTACGCGTTGCCCTCGCTGCTCTCCATCCTCGCCACGTTCGCCGTGCTGCGCTGGACACAGCGCGCCCGGCTGCGCCGCGCGGTGTCGGCCGACATCGACCGGCCCACGCTCGGGGGCGGCGGCACGATGGCGGCGTTCGGCATCGTGGCGACCGCGCTGGTGATGCTCGCCGCGTCCGGCTTCGACGTCCCGCTGGGTCTGCCGACCTTCCTTGCCGGACTGGCGACCGCGATCCTGGTGCTCACGCGCTCGGAAAACGGGGTCGGCGCACTCGTGAGGACCATCTCCTGGGGTGTGCTGCCGCTGGTCGCCGGGCTGTTCGTGCTGGTGCAGGCGCTCGAGCACACCGGCGTCACGCGTGCCCTGGCCGGCGAGGTTCAGGGCCTGGTGCGACATTCCGCGACGCTCGCCGCCTGGGGCGTGGGTGCGGCACTCGCGGTCGGCTGCAACCTGGTCAACAATCTTCCGGCGGGCCTCGTCGCCGGCCGCGTCGTGGCCCTGGCCCAGGTGCCGGAACAGGTGCGCCGCGCGGTGCTGATCGGCATCGATCTCGGGCCGAACCTGTCGCTGACCGGTTCGCTGGCGACCATCCTGTGGCTGACGGCGCTGCGGCGCGAGGGCCTGACGGTCAGCGCATGGGCTTTCCTGAAGCTCGGCGCCCTGGTCATGCCGCCCGCACTCCTCCTCGCCATCGCAGGCGCCTTCGTGTTCGACTGAGCAAAACGGACTCTACCCGATGCAGACCATAAGCCCGGCCTGGCTATACCCGCTCATCCTCGTCGCCGGCGCCTTGCAGGCCTGGGGGCCGCCGATGAACGGCGCGCTCCGCAAGTCGCTCGAGAACCCCTGGCTCGCCAGCATCGTCTCGTTCCTGCCGATCGTGGCCTTGCTGATGGTGCTGTGGTTCTGCCTGCCGACGCCCATGCCGACATCCAAGGGTGTGGCTTCGATGCCGTGGTGGGCGCCGCTCGGCGGCCTGCTCGGGGCGTTTGCCGTGCTCATGGGCCTGCTGTTCGTCGACAAGATCGGCGCCGGACCGTTCGCCGGCCTGACCATCACGGCAAACATCCTGATGTCGCTGGTGATCGACCAGTTCGGCCTGTTCGGCATGCAGCAGCACAGCCTCAATGCCTGGCGCATCCTGGGCGGGGTGTTGATGACGGTCGGCATCGTCCTGATCGCGGCGTTCTGAGGTGGAGGGCGGCGACGGCCGCTTGCCGCAAGCCCTGGCATCGGGTTTCCGGCCGGGATCGCTCGACGCCGTCAACTTCCTCCTGGCTGACGTGCGCGGCGCGCTCGGGCCCTACCTGAACGTCTTCCTGGTCACCCAGCGGCATTGGAGCCAGACCCAGGTCGGCTGGGTGACCACGGTGAGCGGCTTGCTCGGCCTCGTGGCGCAGACCCCGGCCGGTGCCATGATCGACGCCACGCGACGCAAGCGCGGTGCCGTGGTGCTGGCCTTGGCCGTGCTGGCGGCGGGCGCCGCCACGATCTTCGCGGCACCCGTGTTCTGGCCGGTGCTGGTGGCGAACACGGCCGTCGCCGTCGTCGGCGACGTGTTCGGGCCGGCGGTCGCCGCCGTCACGCTCGGCCTCTACGCCCGCCGGCAACTGGCACGGCGCCTGGGCCGCAACGCCGCCTTCGACCACGCCGGCAACGTGGCCATCGCGGTCGCGGCCGGCACCGTCGGCTACCTGTTTTCGCAGCGCGCCGTGTTCCTGATGGTACCGGTGTTCGCGATGCTCGCCGCTGCCGCCATGCTGTCCATCCCCGGCGGCGCCATCGACCAGGACCTCGCCCGGGGCCTGGAGGGTGCCGAAGCCACGGCGGGACAAGGGCCATCCGGCGTGGCCTCGCTGCGGTCCCGGCCGCTGGTCGTGTTCGCGCTGTGCGCCATGCTGTTCCACTTGGCAAACGCACCGCTGCTGCCGCTCGTCGGCCAGAAACTCGCGCAGTCCCATCCGGCATGGGCCACGGCGATGATGTCCTGCTGTATCGTCGCGGCCCAGCTCATCATGCTGCCCGTGGCGCTCGCCGTCGGACGCACGGCCGACCGCCTCGGCCGCAAGCCGATCCTTCTGCTCGGCTTCGCGGTGCTGCCGGTCCGGGCCGTGCTCTACACGCTCTCGGACAGCGCGCCGTGGCTGATCGGGGTGCAGCTGCTCGACGGGATCGGCGCCGGGATCTTCGGCGCGATCACGCCGCTGGTCGTGGCCGACCTGATGCGCGGCACCGGCCGCTATAACCTCGCCCAGGGCGCCGTGACGACGGCGCAGGGCGTCGGCGCCTCGCTGAGCGGACTGGCCGCCGGCGCCCTGGTCGACCGCTTCGGCTACGCGGCCGCGTTCCTCGCAGCGGGAGCGGCCGCCTGCGTGGCGCTCGCCGCCCTGGTCCTGGTCATGCCGGAAACCGCGACGAGGGACGAGCGAGGGCCAAGCCGGTGAACGGGCCGATACTCACGCTCAACGCCGGTTCCTCCAGCCTGAAATTCGCGCTGTTCGGCGCCACGCATGGCTCGCCCGCCACCGCGCGCGGCGCGATCGAGACCCTCGACCGAACGCCGCATCTGTTGGCAAAGGACGCCGCCGGGCACGTCCTGGAGGACAGGCGGCTGGACGGGAACACGGATCCCTTCGCCGCATCGCTCACGGCGCTGCTGGCGTTCGCCGACGCGCATCTCGGCGGGCAGGACCTCGCCGCCGCCGGACACCGGGTGGTGCATGGCGGCGCGGACCATCTGGCGCCGGAGGCCGTGACGCCTGCCCTGGTCGCGGCGCTGGAAGCGCTCACCCCGCTCGATCCGCTGCACATGCCGCACAACCTGGCGCCGATCCGGGCGATCGCCTCGGCGCGTCCGGGGCTGCGCCAGGTCGCCTGCTTCGACACCGCCTTCCACCATACGCTCCCGCCGGTCGCACGGCGCCTGGCGCTGCCACGCCCGCTCGAGGCGCAGGGCATATGCCGCTACGGCTTCCACGGCCTCTCCTACGAATACATCGCCGGCCGGCTTGCCCTGCTGGACCCGGGGCGGTCGGGCGGGCGGGTCATCGTGGCCCATCTCGGGGCGGGCGCCAGCCTGTGCGCGCTGCGGAACGGGGTCAGCGTCGAGACGACGACCGGGTTCAGCGCGCTCGACGGCCTGGTGATGGCGACGCGCTGCGGCAGGCTGGATCCGGGCGTGATCCTGCATCTCGGCCGCCTGGGCAGGAGCTTCGCCGACATCGAGGACATGCTCTACCGGCACTCCGGCCTGCTCGGCGTCAGCGGCATCAGCGGGGATGTGCGGGTCCTGCTCGAAAGCCCGGACCCGCATGCGCGCGACGCGCTCGAACTCTTCGCCTACCGGGTCGCGTGCGAGGCCGGCGGCCTGGTCAGCGCGCTCGGCGGCCTGGACGGCCTGGTGTTCACCGCGGGCATCGGCGAACACGCGCCCGCCATACGCCGCGCCGTCTGCGACCGCCTCGCCTGGCTCGGCGTGCGGCTGGACGACGACGCGAACGACGCCGATGCCGACGTCATCGGCGCGCCCGGCAGCGCCATCGCGGTCCGGGTCATTCCCACCGACGAGGAGGCCATGATCGCGCAGCACACCAGGGCGTTGACCGGCGCCGGCCCCAGAGCATGATGCGGCCGGACGCGGTCAGCCGCCGGATAGACATGCTCGACAAACACGGAGCTGGAGCGGGATGCGCCCGGCCGCGCCGACCCAAGGACGCATCCCGCTTCAGCGGCTCCAGCGCCAGAGGCTGACCTCCGGCAGGTCCTCGCCGTGCTCGCTGATGTAGAGCTTGTGTCGCTCCATCGAGGTCCAGTAGCGGGCGGTCTCGTGCTCCACCCTGTCGGCGAACCGTGGCACAAGCCTGACGGCATCCAGCGCCAGCTGGAAGCGGTCGAGGTTGTTGAGCACGACCATGTCGAACGGCGTCGTGGTCGTGCCCTCCTCGCGGTAGCCGCGGACGTGCATGTTGTCGTGGTTGCGCCGCTTGTAGGCCAGCTTGTGGATCATCGCCGGGTAGCCGTGGAAGGCGAAGATGACCGGCTTGTCGGCGGTGAAGATCCGGTCGAAGTCGCGGTCCTCCAGGCCGTGCGGATGCACCGATTGCGGCTGCAGGGCCATGAGGTCGACGACGTTGACCACCCGTATCCGGATGTCGGGGACGTATTGGCGGAGCAGGGTCACCGCCGCCAGCGTCTCCAGCGTCGGCACGTCGCCCGCGCAGGCCATCACCACGTCCGGGTCGGCGCCGCCATCGTCGCTCGCCCATTCCCAGATGCCGAGCCCGGCGGTGCAATGGCGGATGGCGGCTTCGATGTCGAGCCACTGCCATTCCGGCTGCTTGCCCGCGACGATGAGGTTGATGTAGCCGCGGCTGCGCAGGCAGTGATCCGCGACCGAGAGCAGGCAGTTGGCGTCGGGCGGCAGGTAGATGCGCGCGATGTCGGCCTTCTTGTTCGCGAGGTGGTCGATGAAGCCCGGGTCCTGATGGGAGAAGCCGTTATGGTCCTGGCGCCAGACATGCGAGGTGAGCAGGTAGTTCAGCGACGCGATGGGCGCGCGCCACGGAATGGTCCTCGTCACCTTCAGCCACTTCGCGTGCTGGTTCATCATCGAGTCGACGACGTGGATGAAGGCCTCGTAGCAGGAGAAGAGACCGTGGCGGCCGGTCAGCAGGTAGCCCTCCAGCCAGCCCTCGCAAAGATGCTCGCTCAGCACCTCCATGACGCGGCCGTCGGCGGCCAGGTTGACGTCCACCTCCCGCACCTCCGCCATCCATTCCTTGCCGGTCACCTCGAAGACGGCGTCCAGCCGGTTCGATGCCGTCTCGTCGGGCCCGAAGACACGGAAGTTGGCGTGGTCATGGTTGAGCCGCATGACCTCGCGCAGCAGGGTTCCGAGCACGCGCGTCGCCTCGGCCGAAACCCGCCCCGGGCCGTCCATCGCCACCGCGTGCGAGCGGAAGTCCGGCATGGCGAGCGGCTTGAGCACCTCGCCGCCGTTCGCGTGCGGGTTCGATCCCATGCGCCGGTGGCCGGTCGGCGCGAGGTCGGCGAGTTCCTCCCGCAGCTTGCCGCATGCGTCGAAGAGGTCCTGCGGGCCGTAGCTCCGCATCCACGTCTCCAGCTGCCGCAGATGTTCAGGGTTCTTGAAATCGGCGATGGGCACCTGGTGCGCCCGCCAGGTGCCCTCGACCGGCTTGCCGTCGACGAATTTCGGGCCCGTCCAACCCTTGGGCGTGACGAAGACGATCATCGGCCAGCGCGGCCGGACGGGGGTGCGCGAAGCGGCGGGTGAGCGGGCCGTCTCCTGGATCTGGCGTATCTGCGACAGCGCCAGATCGAGCGCGGCGGCCAGCGCCTGGTGGACGGCATGCGGCTCGTCGCCCTCGACAAAATGCGGCTCGTGGCCGTAGCCGCGCAGCAGGTCGGTCAGCTCGTCGCGGCCGATGCGGGCCAGCACCGTGGGGTTGGCGATCTTGAAGCCGTTCAGGTGCAGGATGGGCAGGACGGCACCGTCGCGCGCGGGGTTGAGGAACTTGTTGCTGTGCCAGCTCGCCGCGAGCGCGCCGGTCTCCGCCTCGCCGTCGCCCACGACGCAGGCCACGATCAGCTTGGGGTTGTCGAACGCGGCGCCGTAGGCGTGCAGCAGGGAATAGCCGAGTTCCCCGCCCTCGTGGATCGAGCCGGGCGTCTCCGGCGCTACGTGGCTGGGGATGCCGTACGGCCAGGAGAACTGCCGGAACAGCCGGTGCAGGCCGTTGCGGCTGCGTTCGATGGCCGGGTAGCGCTCGGTGTAGGAGCCCTCCAGGTAGGCGTTGGCGACAATACCGGGACCACCGTGACCGGGACCGATCACGTAGATCATGTCCAGGTCGTGCTCCTTGATGAGGCGGTTGAGGTGAACATAGATCATGTTCAGCCCAGGCGTGGTTCCCCAGTGGCCTAGAAGGCGCGGCTTGACGTGCTCGATCGCCAGCGGCGCTTCGAGCAGCGGATTGTCCTTGAGGTAGATCTGCCCGACCGAGAGGTAGTTCGCCGCGCGCCAGTACGCGTCCATGCGGCGCAGCAGGTCCGCCGACAGCGGCTCAGGACCAGGTGGCATGGCGGTGTCGGGCATGGATGCCTCCGTTCACGTGCACTCGGGTTTGGCTTCGGCTTCGTTGGGCTTCGTTGACGATGCCCGCGCCAGTCCACGGCGATGCTCGCGGGACCGCGACCGCGCCCGCCTGCCTCACCTGAGGGTACGCCGCATCGGGGGTTTCGTCGAGACGTTGCCCGCCCGGAGAGATGCCGGTGGCCGACCTTGGGGTCGAACCATCAGGATCCACCGAACACGCGCCTGGCGCAGCGTCGCTGTCGGCGGTCCTACCCGGCATTCCGTCGCGCGGCGGTCGCGAGCGTGTCGACGCGGTCGTTCATGGCGTCTCCGGAGTGGCCGCGCACCCAGCGCCAGTCGATGTCGTGCGGGCGGGCGGCGTCGAGCAGGCGGCGCCACAAATCCATGTTGGCCACCGGGTCGCCCGACGCGTTGCGCCAGTTGCGGCGGACCCAGCCGGTGTGCCAGCGGGTGATGCCGTTGC
>CAXTJP010000040.1:0-22486 GCA_964244615.1 uncultured Acetobacteraceae bacterium | reverse complement strand
GCGCGCAGGCCGCGGCCCGCCCGGTGGGCGCGCTCCGCGTCGGCTGCCGCGCCGACCTGGTGGCCATCGAACCCGCGCCGGAAGTGGCGGCACTCGGGCCGGATTTCTGGCTGGACGCCGCGGTTTTCGCGAGCGGGCGGCCGCCAGCCCGGGATGTGATGGTCGGTGGCCACTGGGTGGTGCGCGATGGCGAGCATGTGCGGCAGCAGGCCATTATGGCCGCGTATGAGCGGGCCTTTGCATGCTTGCAGTAGGGGTACGGGTTGAGCGGCGAACCCGATGCCCGCATTGTCCATAGCTCGCGTCGCGAGAGAGTTTTATGATGCCCATTCGGCATTTGCTTGTAACAATGTTGGCCCTGTCGAGCGTGTCATGCGACGCCGCAAAGGCAGCCTCGCAGACCAACGATTCCGCTTCGTCTGCGGATCACCCGCCGATCGCAAGCACAGGCGCTTGGCGGCCGCCCTCAGGATCGAACCAAGTGCCGATCTGGCCCGGTAATGCTCCTGATGCCACTTTCAGGCCTCAACCGGCGGAAAGCGTGCAAAGTTACGATGATGCCGGTGCTGCCGGCGGTAAGTCGGAAGTCGTCTTGAACATAGCGGTTCCGACGATGACGATCATGCCAGCTAAGGCGCGCAACAAGGATACGGCCGTGATCGTGTTCCCCGGCGGCGGCTTTCAGAAGGTCTATATGGGAGTTGAGGGCACAGAGATTTGCGAGTGGCTGACGAGTATGGGGGTGACGTGCATCGTCTCGAAATACCGCGCGCCAGGCGGCGACGATTTTTGGGACGATACGTTACAACGCCAAATCACTCCCAAGATCCCGCGTGCGCTGCAGGATGCACAGCGCACAATTCGACTGGTGCGATCCAAGGCGAAGGAACTTGGCATCGACCCTCATCGCATCGGCGTCCTCGGGATGTCGGCAGGCGGCTATCTTGTCGCGCAGACCAGCAACATCCTGGCCTCCACCTATCGCCCGGTCGATGCCGTCGACAAGGTTAGCAGCCGACCGGATTTCGCCATCGCGCTCTACCCGGGTCATATCTGCCGCGGTAACGGCTCATTCGATCCCACGTTGCCGGTGACCAAGGCCGCGCCCCCTACCTTCATTGCTCAGGCGTGGGACGATGACATTGATCCAATCTGCAACAGCCTGATGTATGCGACGGCCTTGGATAAGGTTGGCGTGTCGACCGAGATTCACCTTTTCGCCAAGGGGGGGCACGCCTTTGCGTTGCGTCACAAGGACGAGCCCGTTGGGAAATGGCCAATGCTCGTTGAGCTTTGGCTAGAGCAGATCGGCATGCTTTAAACCTCGGTAGCCATTACATCGACAATCAGTTAGGCGACCGCCTATGGGCCACGATGTGCTTGCATGCTACGTCTGCCTAAGTTCAATGGCGGCCACTCGATTACCGAAAGTCTTGAGTTTTGCAAAACCGCCCCCGGTCGCCCCTTCGTCGGACGCGCTTATGGAAGCGGCTCAATCCCGGTAAGCGTAGCACTCTCCAGCCAAAGTTCCTCTGCCCGATCTTTGTCGTACGACTCCGCCGACGAAGGGATTGCACGCAGCCCCTCGAAATATCTTCCGCTCGTTTCGGCAAGCGCCGGGTCTACGATGAGCCGCGCGAGGGCGGCGCCGGACTCCTCGGGCGTATGGATGTTCTTCACCAGGATCAATCGCAGCAATGGGATCACTTTTGGAAGAATAGCGTGCCATGCGAAGCGAGCGACGGCTGGATACTCGCGGGCAAGTCCGGTTCCCGGCATCAATCCGGGATCGAAGGCGTTGACCGTGATACCTGCGGGCAGCCGTGGCGCGAGGCCATAGGTGAAATAGACGTTGGCGAGCTTCGTGGTGGAATAGCGCCGACCACGGTCCGCCCCGGCGTCGTCGTTTGCCGCTTCCGGCCCGAGCTGGCCCCTGGCCAGCGCAGTCGGCGTGTTCCAGGCAGGCACGGGCACACCTGCGCTGGCCGGCACCTTCGCCAGCTCCGCTGGATCATGCACGCCGCTGGCCACGACGGCAATGCGACCCGGCTTTGCCATCAGCGGCAAGAGCAGGTTGACGAGCAGGTAGTGCCCAAGATGACCAACACCGAACGTCGTCTCGAAGCCGTCGACCGTGAACGTCTTTGCGCCTTGCACGGCGGCATTGCAGACGAGGCCATGCAGCGCAGGGAAACCTGCCGATTTCAATTTGCCGTCCAGTTCGGCCGCGAAGGCGCGGATCGATGCAAGGGATGCGAGATCGAGATCCATCGCTTCGACCTTCGCGCCGGGCGCCGCGGACTTGCGCAGCGCCTCGACCGCGTTCTGCGCACGCGACGGATCGCGGCAGGCGATGACGACGTGCCACGATGGAGACGCCGCGAGCAACGCGCCTGCGCAGGCATAACCGAGACCGGAATTACCGCCGGTGACGATAACGGTCTGCAACGGCGCCTGCGAGCGGTCGGGGTCAGTATGATTTACCGTCATGAAACGCGTCCCGATGCCAGCGCCGTCGAGTAACGGCTTCACCTTCATACAGTACGGCTCGGACGTTATTCAATCCTCGTAATATACGATTTTCGTAATAATATTTATGAACTGCTCCTGCTCAATCGGGGAGAGCCGCTGGAGCATCATGCGATAAAGGTCCTGGTGGACTTGGCGCAGGGCCACCGCCGTCTCTTCGCCGTCTTTCGACAGCCGCAGTGCTATCGCGCGACGGTCTGTCTCAATCCGGTCCCGATCCAGCAGACCACGTTTGACCAGCCGATCCGTCGCGGACGAAATGGTCGTATTGGGCACGGCGAGGAACCGGGCAACGTCTGACGGCCCACACCCTGGATTGTCGCCGGTAAACAGCAAAACCTGCTTGTCGAGTTCGTTGAGCGGTCGGGCGGGCCCACCGGCGTCTGCCAATTCATGGCGGCGCGTGAAGGCGTCGAAAGCAGCACCGATTTTGGTCATCTGCTCGTCGGTGGGGTTGTTCATCCACCCCTGTACCGCATCGCCGCCTGCGCTGTATGGCTAGCGCATGCAGGCTTTGACCGGATGCTTGGTTATGGCCTGAAACTGCCGGAAGGCTTTGCGTTCACCACCTCGGGCGAATCGGCAAGCAGACCTGAAACGGTGTCGCCGTGCTGGCTTAGCTGGAGCAGAGACAGGGCTGCTCTGCTTTCATAATGCGTATTCTGCGACCAGCGCTGGTATTTGACACCGACCGGTTGTCAAAACTGCCCGTCCTAAGGATAAGGCGTCCCATCCCGACGGTGATAGGCTTCGGTGCCGGCGGGTATGCACAAATCGATGTCCGGGTAATCCACGGCGTCCGTCGCCTCCGATCGATAACCAATCTCCAGGATCACCGCATCCTGCAACGACCGGTTCTGGATGTGGTGCCCGTCGGGATCGCCGGCCTTGAAGCCGGCGCAGTCGCCGGCCCGCAGGGTCTCCTCGCCGGCGTTGGTCACGAGCACCACCTCGCCTTCCAGGATCCAGACGAACTCGTCCTCGGCCAGGTGCCAGTGGCGCTGGCTCGACCACTGGCCGGGCGGCAGGCGCAACAGGTTCACGCCAAACTGGGTCAGCCCGGCGGCATCGCCGAGCCGGTGTCGTGACCGGCCGAGGCATGGCTGATCATAGGGCGGCGGATAGCCGCTCCCCTCGCGCCGCGGCGACGCCTCAAGGTCGATCCTTTTCACACCGCATCCTTTCGCGCTGGCCGTGAACCCGGTTTCCGCACCGTAACGGGGGTGCCGCCCGGTGCAAACTTGGAAGGCGACCCGGTTCCCCCCTACAAAGCCCCATGCAGAACGCCCGCCTCGTCCGCGCCGCCACCGGCCCGCTGCTCACCGCCCGCTCCTGGCAGACCGAGGCGCCGTTGCGCATGCTGATGAACAACCTCGACCCGGACGTGGCCGAACGGCCGGAGGACCTGGTCGTCTATGGCGGCATCGGCCGCGCGGCGCGCAACTGGGCGTGCTTCGACGGCATCGTGCAGGCGCTGACCACGCTCGGGCACGACGAAACCCTGCTGGTGCAGTCCGGCAAGCCGGCCGGCGTGTTCCGCACGCACGAGAACGCGCCGCGCGTGCTGATCGCCAACTCCAACCTGGTGCCGCACTGGGCCACCTGGGAGCATTTCTCCGAACTCGATCGACTGGGCCTGATGATGTACGGGCAGATGACCGCCGGCTCGTGGATTTACATCGGCAGCCAGGGCATCGTCCAGGGCACCTACGAGACCTTCGTCGAGATCGGCCGACAGCATTTCGACGGCTCGCTGGCCGGGCGCTGGATCCTGACCGCGGGCCTCGGCGGCATGGGCGGCGCGCAGCCGCTGGCGGCGACGCTGGCCGGGGCGTCCATGCTGGCGGTGGAGGCGCAGGACAGCCGCATCGAGAAGCGGCTGCAGACCGGCTACCTCGACGCCCGCGCCGAAACGCTGGACCAAGCGTTGGCGATGATCGAGGCGGCGCGCACTGCCGGCACCCCGCGCTCGATCGGCCTGCTGGGCAACGCCGCCGAAATCTTCCCCGAGATCCTGCGCCGCGGCATCCGCCCCGACGTGGTGACCGACCAGACCTCCGCCCACGACCCGGCGAACGGATACCTGCCGGCCGGCTGGACCGTGGGCGAATGGGAGCAGCGCCGGCAATCCGATCCGAAGGGCGTGGCATCGGCGGCAAAGGCATCGATGCGCGTGCATGTCGAGGCCATGCTCGGCTTCCATCGCGCCGGCATCCCCACCGTCGATTACGGCAACAACATACGTCAGGTCGCAAAGGACCAGGGCCTGGTAGACGCGTTCGATTTTCCCGGCTTCGTGCCGGCCTACATTCGCCCGCTCTTCTGCACGGGCCGCGGCCCGTTCCGCTGGGTGGCGCTGTCCGGCGACCCGGACGACATACGCGTCACCGACGAGGTGGTGGCCGAGCTGATGCCGCACGACGCGCCTTTGCACACCTGGCTGGCCCATGCCGGGGCGCGCATACGCTTCCAGGGCCTGCCCGCCCGGATCTGCTGGCTCGGCCTGGGCGACCGCCACCGCGTGGGCCTCGCCTTTAACGAACTCGTACGCAGCGGCCGGGTGCGGGCCCCTATCGTCATCGGCCGCGACCACCTGGACAGCGGCTCGGTCGCCAGCCCCAACCGCGAGACGGAAGCCATGCGCGACGGCTCGGACGCCGTCTCCGACTGGCCGCTGCTGAACGCGCTGCTCAACACCGCCAGCGGCGCCACCTGGGTCTCGCTGCACCATGGCGGCGGCGTCGGCATGGGCTACTCGCAGCACGCGGGCATGGTGATCGTGTGCGACGGCACGGCGGATGCCGACCGGCGGCTGGAGCGCGTGCTGTGGAACGACCCCGCCAGCGGGGTGATGCGGCACGCCGATGCTGGCTACCCCGCGGCCATCGAATGCGCCCGCGCGCACGGGCTGAACCTGCCGATGCTCGGACGATGACGGCGATCGGGCTCGGCGGCACGCGCCTGACGCTGGCCGATCTGCGCGCGCTTCACCAGGGCGCCGAGGTAGCGCTGGACCCGGCCGCCCTGCCCGGCATCGAGGCGTCGGCTGCGACCGTCGGCGGCATCGTCGCCTCCGGCCGCACCGTCTACGGCATCAATACCGGTTTTGGTCTGCTGGCACAGACCTCGATCCCCACGGAGCGGCTGGCGGAACTGCAGCGGCGGCTGGTGCTGTCGCACGCAGCCGGCGTGGGGGCGAGCCTGCCCGTGGACATCGTGCGGCTGATCATGGCGCTGAAGGTGGTGGGCCTGGCACGCGGCCTGTCGGGCGTGCGGCCGGCGGTGATCGACCAGGTGCTGGGCTTCCTGCGCGCCGGCATCACGCCCTGCATCCCGGCCAAGGGCTCGGTCGGCGCGTCGGGCGACCTCGCACCCCTCGCCCACTTGGCGGCGGCGCTGATCGGCGTGGGCGAGGTGAGCTTCCGTGGCGCAATCGTGCCGGCGACCGAGGCCATGGCGCAGGCCGGGCTCACGCCGCTGGTGCTCGGCCCGAAGGAGGGGCTGGCGCTGCTCAACGGCACCCAGGCTTCCACCGCGCTGGCGCTGGCGGCGCTGTTCCGGGCCGAGCGCATCTTCGCCGCCGCGCTGACCGCGGGCGCCCTCTCGGTCGATGCCGCGCGCGGCAGCGACACGCCGTTCGACGCGCGCATCCACGAGGCTCGCGGCCAGCCCGGCCAGGTCGCGGTCGCCGCCCTCTACCGCCGCCTGCTGGACGGCAGCGAGATACGGGCCTCGCACCGCGATTGCGGCCGGGTGCAGGACCCCTACAGCCTGCGCTGCCAGCCGCAGGTGATGGGGGCGTGCCTGGACACGCTGCGCCACGCCGCCTTCGTGCTGGCCATCGAGGCCAACGCCGCCAGCGACAACCCGCTGGTGTTCGCGGAAGACGGCGACGTGCTCTCCGGCGGCAACTTCCACGCCGAGCCGGTGGCCATCGCCGCCGACGTGATCGCGCTGGCCATCGCCGAGATCGGCGCGCTGTCCGAACGCCGCATCGCCCTGCTGACCGACCCGGTGATGAGCGGGCTGCCGGCCTTTCTGGTCGCCGATCCGGGCATCAACTCCGGCTTCATGATCGCCCAGGTGACGGCGGCCGCCCTGGCCAGCGAAAACAAGTCGCTCGCCCACCCCGCCAGCGTGGACAGCCTGCCGACCTCGGCCAACCAGGAGGACCACGTCTCCATGGCCACCTTCGCGGCGCGCCGGCTGCACGATATGTGCGACAACACCGCCGCGATCGTCGGCATCGAGCTGCTGGCCGCGGCGCAAGGGGTCGAGTTCCACGCCCCCGTCCAGACCTCGCCGGCGCTGCGGCGTGCTGTCGAGGCGATACGCGCCAGGGTGCCCGCCTACGCCGAGGACCGCTTCTTCGCGCCCGACATCGCGGCCGCGTCCGACCTCGCGGCGTCGGGCGTGTTCGACATCGCCGGCCTGTTCGCATGAGCGACGCGCCGCCCTTCACCCTGCACGAGGGCGAGGGCAGGCTCGTCATCAGCGTGCCGCATGCCGGCACCGTCCTGCCCGGGCCGGTCCGGCGGCAGCTGAACCCGCTCGGCCTGGCGCTGGTGGACACCGACTGGCACGTGGACCGGCTTTACGCGTTCGCGGCCGGGCTTGGCGCCACGGTGCTGGTGGCGACCCATGCCCGCACCGTGGTCGACCTCAACCGGTCGCCGGATGGCGGGTTGCTCTACCCCGGCCAGGCGGAAACCGCGATCTGCCCGGCCGAAAGCTTCGACGGCGCCCCGCTCTACGTGGCCGGCCCGCCGGACGCGGGCGAAGTCGCCGCGCGCGTGCGGACGTACTGGCAGCCCTACCACGAGACGCTGCAAGCCCAGCTGGCGCGGGTACGCGCGCTGCACGGCGTGGTGCACCTGCTGGACGCGCACTCCATACGCAGCACCGTCCCGCGCCTGTTTGCCGGCGTGCTGCCGGACCTGAACTACGGCACCAACGGTGGGGCCTCGGCCGACCCGGCCCTGGTGTCGCGCGCGCTGGCGGCGACGCAGGGGGCCGGCTTCGGCCAGGTGCTGGACGGCCGGTTCCGCGGCGGACACATCACCCGCCACTACGGCGATCCCGGCCACGGCGTGCACGCGCTGCAGCTGGAGCTGGCGCAATCGACCTATCTGGACGAGGCGGCGCCGCATGGCTTCGCACCGGACCGGGCCGAACCGCTCATCGCGGCATTGCGATCCCTGGTCCGGGAACTGCTGTGCGCATGACTGCCACGAAAGTGACGCAAAGCCGGGAACGATCCCGCGCAGCCGCGGTTGTGCAGCCACGGCCGGCAGCATCCGGCACGACACGCTGATCGACCAGGAGAAGAGACATGACATCGCAACGCTTTGCCACGACGCGCCGCACCGCCGGACGCTGGGCCGTGTCGGCCGTGTTGTGCGGCCTGCTGTTCGCGACCCCGGTGCTGACCGCCAGCCCCGCCTGGGCCGGTCCGGACCAGCAGGCGACCGTGGACCATGCGCTCGGCACGCTGCAGGACCTGCGGCGCGACAAGGAATTCGGCACCGCACGCGAGATGATGCGCACCGCACGCGCGGTCATGATCGCCCCGCGCATCTTCAAGGCCGGCTTCTTCGTGGGCGGCGAAGGCGGCAGCGCCGTGCTGATGGTCCGCGGCGCGCATGGCTGGAGCAACCCCGCCTTCTACACCATCGCCTCGGCCACGTTCGGGCTGCAGATCGGCGCGCAGCAGAGCGAGATGATCCTGTTCATCCAGTCAGACCGTGCCCTGCGCGCGGTGATGAAGGACCACTTCAAGGTCGGCGGCAACGCCGGCCTCGCCATCGCGACGCTCGGCTCCAACGTGCAGGGTGCGACCACCGCCAATGCAGGGGCCGACCTCATCGTCTGGGCATCGTCCTCGGGCGCCTACGCCGGCATCACGCTGGACGGTTCGCTGATCCAGCCGCAATCGGACGCCGACGCCAGCTATTACGGCCGGTCGGTCTCGACCGGCGACATCGTGCTGCGCCAGCGCGTGGCGAACCCGGGCGCCGCCGGGCTGCGCCGCGCGCTCGGCGCGCTCAGCTAGGGTGCAGTTCGCGGCCGTCGCGCAGGCGCGCGGCGGCCGGTCCGACCGAGCCCCGCTGTCATCGAGCTGAAACAGTACCGTCATCAAGCTGCGCTAGTTCGGTCCAACCGCCCGGGCCAGTTTCCGCGCGATCAGCCTGATCAAAGCGAGGATACCCGGATGACCACACGCAAGCAGATGTGGCGCACGACGTGCGCCGTTCTCACGACCATCGGCATGGTCCAGCCGACGATGCTGCTGGCAGCATCGCCCGACATCGTGACCGGCCCCCGCTCCAGCGCGCTGGTGGCCGGCCTGCAGGTTTCGAGCAATCTCGAGCCGTCGATGACGGTGCCGCAGAAGATCGCGTTGCTGCGCCAGAAGGTGAAGCACGTGTTCATCCTGTTCCAGGAGAACCGCTCCTTCGACCAGCATTTCGGCACCTTCCCCGGCGTCGACGGACTGGTGCCCGGCGGCAGCCAGCCCGGCTACACGCAGGCGATCGTCAACACCGACAAGAGCGTGTCGACGATCTCGCCGTTCAAGATTCCGCTGTCGGTTAAGGACACCAACGGCAACACGGTATCCCTGCACCCCGAGGACACCGACAGCGTCGATCACAGCCACACCGGCATCGTCAACGACGAGCACATTGTGAACGGTGTCACGTTGAACGACCGCTTCGCGCTGAACGCCGAAGGGCTGACCACGGACGCGAACGGCAACATCGTCTCGCGCTCCACCGGCGCGCCGCTCTCCTCGCTGCCGGCACCCTCGCTCGCCGCCAAGCAGAAGGCCGAGCTGGTGATGAGCCACCTCGACTGCGACAACATCCCGTTCCTGTGGCAGTACGCGGACCGCTTCGTGCTGTCTGACAACTTCCACATGTCCGTCACCTCGGCCTCCACGCCGAACGCGATCGCCATGATCTCCGGCCAAAACGGC
Organism: uncultured Acetobacteraceae bacterium; assembly: GCA_964244615.1. GTDB lineage: Bacteria > Pseudomonadota > Alphaproteobacteria > Acetobacterales > Acetobacteraceae > BOG-908. Next base: position 12,981 of record CAXTJP010000040.1, on the reverse strand, counting down.
GTCACCCAGATGGCGCTGCACCCCGAGCTGGCCGGCAGCAACAGCAGCAACCCCGTGGTCAAGGAGAGCGGCGGCCTGCCGATGCTGAACGACGACGGCCCTTACGCCGGCTCCAGCTTCGACAACGCGCCGGTCAAGCCGCCCTATGGCCCGAACGACGAGCCTCCCTCGATCCCCGCGCTGAACCAGACCTATGCCAGCCTGCCGCTGTCCTTCATGGGCTCCGACATCGACAGCGTCATCCAGCACGACCAGAACCCGGCGCTGGACCTGGCCGACGTGCAGAGCGACATCAAGGTGATCGGCGCGCTCGACACGCCCGTCCATTGGGGCTGGTACCAGGAAGGCTACGACCACGAGCCGACCGACGGCTCGGGGCCGGCGACCTTCGCCACCTACATCACCCACCATAACGGACCGCAATATTTCGGCTATCTTGGCGACAACACGCAGGTGCTCTCGCACAACCTGCACGGCCTGGGCGATTTCTTCACCGACATCGCGAACCGGAAGATCCCCGGGTCCGGCGTGTTCTACGTGCGCGGCGGCTACGGCAACAACGACGGCCTGAAGCCTGTGGACACCAACGCGGCGGTGCAGGCGAACCTCACCGGCAGCGACGACCATCCGGGCTACTCCGACGCGCAGATTTCCGAGGCCCTGGTGGCCGACGAGGTGAACGCCATCGCCGCCAGCCCTTACTGGAAGGACAGCGCGATCATCATCACCTATGACGAGACCGACGGCCTCTACGACCACGTGCCGGAATCGACGCGCAACTACGACAGCTTCGGCAACCCCAACGAGGCCAGCCAGCGCATCCCGGCGATCGTGATATCGCCCTTCGCGGTGGTGCACGGCATCTCGCACCGCTACAGCGAGCACACCTCGATCATCACGCTGATCAACGAGATCTTCGGCCTCAAGCCGCTGGAGCGGCTGCCAGACGAGGAGCGCGCCCGCAAGCTCGGGGTGACCGAGTTCAACCAGCCCAACCTCACCCCGTTCGACGCCGACCCCAGCATCGGCGACCTCACGGAGGCGTTCGACAACGCACGCCTGCGCGGCACGGTGGCACCCCTGCCGGCCAGCTACGCCGAGATTGCGCAGACCGACGTGCTGACCCTGCCGCACTACAACAACCAGGGCTGCGCCCACCTCAACATCTCGCCCACCGACTACGTGAACGGCGTGCTGACCGACCCGCCGCCCGCGGACTTCAACCCGCGTCCGAGCACCACGCCCGGACTGCCGACCACCCCGGGCTGGGGCGGCTGAGGCCTGGTGTTTCGGACCGTCCTGCTCTGGGTCGGCCTGGCGGTGGCATATTCTGCCACCTGCCAGGCCGGCACGGTGCTCGACCATGTGCGCGCCTCGGGCCGGCTGGCCTGCGGCGCGATCACTGAACCGGGCGACTACACCAAGGACGACACGCATGGCCGCACCGAACCGCTCGGTGCCGCCTTCTGCCGCGCCGTGGCCGCCGCCGTGCTGGGTGACGCCGCGCGCGCGACGGTCAACGGGTTCAGCGACGAGGCGGACGCGCTGGCTGCCTTGCAGGCCGGCCGGATAACCCTTCTGGTCGGCACCTCGCCCAACCCCGGCCTCGCCGCGCGCTACGGCGTCGCGTATGCACAGCCGATCTTCTTCGACGGCCAGGGTTTCCTGGTGCGACGCCACGCCGGCATCGACCATCTGGCCGACCTGGCGGGAAAGCAGGTGTGCTTCATCGGCGGCACGCCGGCGGAGGACGACGTCACGCGCGTGCTGAAGCAGCGCGGCATACGCTTCCTGCCGTTCCCGTTCGAGGAGATGGGCGAGATGCAGGCGGCGCTGGTGACGGGCCATTGCCGCGCGCAGACCGGAGACGTGTCGGTGCTGGCCGGCGGCCGGTCCCGCTTCCACGGCGAGGTGTCCGACTTCGTCATCCTGCCCGAGCTGATCACGCTGGACCCGCTCTGCCCGGTCGTGCAGGCGGGCGACCCGGACTGGCTGCGGGTGATCGACTGGGTGACCTTCGCCCTGGTGCAGGCCGAGGCGACCGGCATCACCCGCGCCAACGCCGCCGCCAGGGGGCGCGACGGGGACGACGCGGACCGCACCCTGCTCGGCACGCGGAAAAGTGCTGCGGGCGGGCTCGGAATGCCCGACGGCTGGGGCATGCGGGTGATCCAGACGGTCGGCAATTACGGCGAGATGTTCGACCAGGCCATCGGCCGTTCGTCGCCGACCGGGCTGGCGCGCGGGCTGAACCGGACCGTATCGCAGGGCGGCCTGCTGTGGTCGCCGGAGTTCCGCTAGCAGCCCTTGTGACCGGTGCAGGGCTTGGCTTCTTGCCTGGTCTGCCTCATGTGCGGCCGGCGCGGGGCAACCGCCGCCGGTCGTCCGGCGTCGCTCCGCCCGATCCTGCCCCAAGGAGCGACCCAGATGCCCAAGCTCAAGCCGATCAGCCGTCAGACCATCGTCCTGACGGGAGCCACCTCCGGCATCGGCCTCGCCACCGCGCGGCTGGCCAGCGAGCAGGGCGCGCGCCTGCTGCTGGTCGCGCGCAACGAGGACGCGCTGAAGTCCCTGTGCGCCGAGTTGAACGGCGCCGGCGGCGATGCCGACTACGCGGTGGCGGACGTCGCCGACAAGGCGCAAATGGAGGCAGCGGCGGCAAAGGCGGTCGCGGTGTTCGGCGGCTTCGATACCTGGGTGAACGACGCCGGCGCGTTCGTCTACGGCGCCGTCGAGGACGTGTCCCTGGAAGACCAGCGGCGCGTGTTCGACGTCGTCTACTGGGGCGTGGTGCACGGCACGCTGGTGGCCAGCGCGCATCTGAAAGCGTCCGGCGGCGCCATCGTCAACGTCGGCAGCGTGCTGGGCGAGTTCGCGATCCCCTACCAGGCCGCGTACTGCGCCGCGAAGTTCGCGGTGAAGGGCTTCACCGAGGCGTTCCGGCGCGAGACCGAGGCGCTGGGCCACAAGGTCTCGCTTACCCTGATCAAGCCGGCCGCCATCGACACGATGTTCATGGAACACGCCCGCAACGCCATCGGCGCGCCGGGCACGCGCAACCCGCCGCCCGCCTACCACCCGCATCTTGTGGCGCGCGCGATACTGCATGGTGCCGCGCACGGCACGCGCGACATCACCATCGGCGGCGCCGGCGGCCAGTCGCTGGTGATCGCCAACCGCGTGGCACCGGGCGTGATGGACCGGATCTTCGCCAGCGTCGGCCGCTTCACCCAGACCACGAAGGACCCGGGCGACCCGGCACGACGCGACAACCTGTACCAGGTGCGCGAGGACCTGGACGAGCGCAGCACGCTGCATCCGTTCACCCGCAAGACGAGCCTGCTGCTGGAGGCACAGCTAAACCCGGCTGCGACGGCACTCGTGGCCGGGTTCGGCGCGCTCTGCCTGGGCGTGGTGGCAAGGAGCCGCAGACGCCGCGCGGGAAGTCAAACTCCTGTGACGCAGGGAGCGTCGGCCGCTCGGCGGCGCTGACATAATCAGGCTCGTCGCAAGATGGCCTGAATACACAGAACCCAGGAGACAACGCATGGACGGCGACGCAGGCGGCAACACGATGCACGAGCTCTATCATACGGGGCTTCGCAATCTGCACGCGCTCGAACAGACGGCGATCGAACTGACGGAACGGCAGGTCGAGCGCCTTGAGAACTACCCGGAGATGAAGGCCCGTCTCGAACAGCATCGCATCGAATCGCAGGGGCAGGCGCAACGCCTGGAAGCGATCCTGCAGCGCCACGGCACGTCGCCGTCGAGCGCCAAGAACGCGGTGTCCTCGGTGATGGGCAACGTCGCCGCCGCGCTGCACGCGCCGGCGCCCGACGAGATCCTGAAGAACACGTTCGCGAACTTCGCGTTCGAGCATCAGGAAATCGCCGCCTATACCAGCCTGATCGCGATGGCCCAGCAGGTCGGCGACACCGCGGCGGTGGCACCGCTGCAGCAGTCGCTGGCCGAGGAACAGGCGATGGCCAAGTTCATCGAGGCGGCTATCGTGCCGACGACACAGAAGTACATGTCGTTGGCGCAGGCGGGGCAGAGGGCGAAGGTTTAAGCAGTTCTTTTCTGAAAAAAGAACCAAAAAACTTTTGGCAATTGACGGGTGTTTTTAGAAAGTTCCGCGACAGCACAAGCAAAAGTTTTTTGCTGCTTTTTTTCAAAAAAGCAGACCTTGCCTTCTCAAGGCTTGGGCGAAACGACCCCCGACAAAGGATAGGCCGGGATCAAGGGCGGCGGCGCCGGCAAGCCAGGCTTGCCGTCGCCGATCGCCTTGACCATCAAATCCACCGCCGTCTCCAACTGCCTGTCATGACCCGCCAGCAAGTCGGCGGGCTCGTTCTCGACCTCGATGTCGGGGTCGACACCGTGGTTTTCCACGCCCCACTTGCTGTCGGGCGTGTACATCGCGTCCTCGGGGATGGTGACGTAGCCGCCATCCATCATCTTCCAGTTGCCGCGTATGCCGCGCACGCCGCCCCAGGAGCGGGTGCCCAGCAGCTTGCCCAGACCGTAGCGCTTGAACAGCCAGGGGAAGATGTCGCCGTCCGAGGCCGACCAGTGATTCAGCAGGGTGATCTTGGGCCCGCCAATCATCTCGCTCGGCTCGGTGACGGCGGCCGCCTCGCGGTTGGTGCCGAGCACCACCAGGACGCGTCGCAGCCGCTCCAGCGCCATCGGCGCCACGAACCCGCCGCCGTTCCAGCGGTCGTCGATGATCAGCGCCTGTCGGTCGAGCTGGCTGTAGAACTGCCGCACGAATTGCTGCAGCCCGAGCTGTTCCATGTCCGACATGTAGACGTAGCCGACGCGCCCGCCGGACAGGCGGTCCACGGTCTGGCGGCTATGGGCGATCCAGGCCGCCTCGTGCAGGCTCAGCTCCGCCTTGACCGGTCGGACGCTCACGTGGCGCGGCGGTCCGGTCGGGCTGTCGGCGACGGTCAGCTCCACCGTCTGCTCCGGATCGCTCAGCTGCAGCAGGCTGTCCGGGTCGGTGGGCGCATGCAGCGCCTCGCCGTCTATCGCGAGCACGAAGTCGCCGGGCTTGACCGCCAGCCCCGGCTCGGCGAGCGGACTGCGGTAGTCGTCGCGCGTGTTGTCGCCGGGGTAGATGGTGGCGATGCGGTAGCGCCCGGACGCCGCGTCCAGCGCCCAGTCCACGCCCAGCAAGGCGGGATGCGCCTTGGGCGTGGTGTCGCCGTCGTCGCCGCCGCCGACATAGGTGTGCGAGTTGCCGATCTCCCCGTTCACCTGGCCGATCAGCCAGTTCAGGTCCTCGCGCGAGCCGAGCAGCGGCAGGAGCCTGGCGTAGCTGTCGTGCACCGACTGCCAGTTCTGGCCGTTCATCACCGGCGAGAAGAAGAAGTCGCGCTCCAGCCGCCAGGCGTTCTCGAACATCTCGGCCCATTCCGCGCGCGGATCGACCAGCATGCGCAGATGGCCGAGATCGAGCTTGTGCCGGCTGTCCTGGTCCTTCGCCGCGTCGGGCTTGACGTCCAGCACGACGTAGTCGTGGCCCTGCCGGACCAGCACCTTCCTGCCGTCCGCCGACAGCGCGTAGCCGTCCACGTCCTCGGTCACCACGGCGTCGTGGCGCTTGGCGAAATCGTAGACGTGCAGCGTGGATTTCTCGCCCTTCAGCGAGCCTTCGATCAGCGAGATCGGCTGCGTGAGGTAGATGATCTTCTGGTCGCGCGCGTCCATCTGGGCGATGTTGCCCGGATCGACCGGCACCACCACGGCGCGGTCCATCATGCGGTCGAGATCGACGCGTATTGGCGGAACGGGTGCTGCCGGCTTGCCGCGCGGCGCGTGTTCACCCTCGTGCTTGTTCTTGGCGGCGGCACCGGGTTCCGCCTTGTCGTCCTCGCCGGCCACGTCCGCCTCGTCCGAGCGCGGCGCCAGCGGGGAGGCCGTGCCGGCGGCGAGCGGGATGGCGTAGAGGCCGGTCGATTTCAGCACCGAAAAATCGAACTCGGTGTCCGACAGCACGGTGTTCTCGTGCCGGCTCGATTCGAAATAGAGGTATTTGCCGTCCGGCGACCAGGCCGGGTTGGAGTCGGTGCCGTCGCCCGCGCCGAGGCGGGTCAGGTGGCCGCCGGCGATCTCGTAGAGGTAGAGGTCCCGACGGCGCTGGTGGTCGCGGAAGGCCATGCTGAAGGCGAGCCAGCGGCCGTCCGGCGAGAAGGCCTGGTCATGGATTTCGGTCAGCCGGTCCTGCGCCACCTGCCTCGGCGCGCCGCCATCCAGGCCCACGAGCCACAGGCGATGCGCGTTGTCCGACACAGCAAGAGCCTTGCCGTCCGGCGACCAGACCGGGCCGTAGAAGTAGCCCTCCTTGGCGTGGGTGAGCAGCCGTTCCGGGCCGCCCTCGGCCGGACGCACCGCCACCTGCTGGCTGCCGCTCGAATCGGTGGTGTAGGCGATTGTGCGGCCGTCGGGCGAAAAGGCGGGGTGGTCCTCGTCGGCGCCTTGGGTGGCGGTCAGGTTGCGCGTGGCGCCCTGCTCGGTCGGCACGGAGAACAGGTCGCCGCGGGCGGAGAACAGCGACCGCTTGCCGTTCGGCGCCAGCGCGTAATCCACCTGCTGCGCCATGTCCTGGTCGCGCACCATGTCGTGCACGTCCGCCGCGCGGGTGCGGGTGCGCGGGTTGTCGTCCGGCACCGAGACCGGCACCTGGTGCAGCTGCTCGCCGGGCAGGTCGAGCACGTAGAGGCGGCCGCCCTGCTGGAACGCGATGGCCGTATCCTTGCCGGCACCGCCCAGCGCCGGGAAATCGATGTCGTAATCGGTGAAGTGCGTGACCTCGCGCGTCTGCCTGGTGTCGAGGTCCAGGCACCAGATGTTGGCGCGCCGGTTGCTGTCCTGGTCCGACAGGTAATAGATCCGGTTGCCGACCCACATCGGCGAGGTGTTGGTGCCGGACCAGTCCGTGACCTGCGTCAGCCGGCGCGCATTCAGGTCGTAGGTGAAGACCTGCTGCGCCAGGCCGCCATTGTAGCGTTTCCAGGTGCGAAAATTGCGAAAGATGCGGTTGTAGGCGATCGAGTGGCCGTCCGGACCGTAGGTCATCAGCCCCACCGCGCTGTCCAGCGGCAGCTTGCTGGGCGCGCCGCCGGCCACCGGCACCTGGTAGGCGTCCTGTATCCAGGTGTTCCACTGCTCGCGCCGGGACAGGTAGACCACGGCGCTGGAATCCGGCGTCCAGGTGACCACCATGTTGTCCGGCCCGTGCCGGCCGCCGGTGCCGGCCTCGGTGGCCGGATGGTAGGTCAGCCGGCGCGCGGCGCCGCCGGCGGCCGGGATTACCCACACGTCGGTTCCGGCGTTGCCTGCCTCGGTGTAGGCGATCCACCTCCCGTCAGGCGAGACGCGCGGGAGCAGGTCCTGGCCCGGCGCGCTGGTCAGCCGCTCGGCGGTGCCGCCGGCGCGCGGCACGGACCAGATATTGCCGTCGGCCACGAACACCACGCGGTCGCCGAACGGCTGGGGAAAGCGCGGGATGGCGGTCCACGCGGGCGACCAGGCGGCCAGCGGCAGCGTGGACAGCAGCATGGCGGTCAGGCGGGAAAGCTTCAAATCTGCGGTTCTGTGCGGTTCGAGGGCGCTAGATCTTGGCCAGGACCAGCAAGTCGGTCATGCGGGCGAAATCGATGCGGGGCGCCTGCGGCGCAGCGCGGCCGAGGTCGCGCACCGCCTCGCTCAGCCGTTCCCGGTTGAAGGGCTCGGCCTGCGTGTCGATGAGATTCGCCGCGTCATCGGACAGCACAAATTGCCCGCAGCTGCCGCAGGAGCAGGCCTGGGCGCGGGCTTCGGCCGGTCCGATGTCCGCGTCGGCCCGGCAGATCGGGCACTGGTCCACGGTCATACCGCTTTTATTTGGCACCGCCCGCGCTGTCCGCGGTGCCGGTGCCGGCCGGGCCGCCGCCCACGGACGTGCCGGCACTGGCGCCGGGCTGCGGACCGGCACCGCTGCCGGCAAGGGTGGGCGCGCCGGCCGGCGCGTCCTTGCTGTTCGAGGCCGTGCCGCAGGCTGCGACCGCGAGGGCGAGCAGCAGAATGGTCAAGCGCATGACGAAGCTCCCTGTAGGCGTCGGACGCTAGAACGGATGCAAGCCAGACGATAGCCGCACGACGTGGCATTGCTATGATCGCGGTCAAGTGACACTCGCCGGTGCCGGCTCCTTCCCATATACAGAGCCACGAGCGGCTTGCAGGGAGTGGGGTTGGCGATGGCGTCCAGGGCAACTTTGATCGCAGGCCGGTTCTTGCCCCTGCTGGTCATGCTGACGACCGTCGCTTGTTCATCGGACCCCGGACCCGGCACCGGGGTGTCGGACGTGGCGTGTATCGGGCGTCTCTACGGATTTCCGTATCGGGAGGAGACCTTTCCGGCCGCGGCCACGTTATGTGCCCGTCACGGTCCGCTGGACCTTACGAACGCGCGCTTCTACCAGAAGCTCGCCAGCACCTACAACATTCCGTATGTCGCTCACGACGCCCCCGGAACGGATCAGTTCACGGTTACGGGCAGCCGCATCGCGGAGCCGGCCAGCGAGCCTGCGCCGCCGGAACTGCACATCAACTAACGCGAGCGGCGGCACCCTGCCGCCTGTCTCGCCTCCGACAGGATGCCTGCAGTCGACCGGCCGCGTAGCCGTCGGGGCGGGTGCTTCGTGCAAAACGCACAGGATTCAACCTGTGGTTAGTATCATCCCGAACAGAACCAGCACTAAGCTGACTTGCTTCAAATACGTCCGACTCTCGTCGTGCGGCTACCCGAATGTAATGATCCTTTTGGGCAACTAGCGGTTGACTACCGTTTGTTGGACCACTAGACCTGTGAGTCTTGTGTTCATTTGATGCGATTTATTCAATTGCAGGAGCCTGTATGCTTTCGCCTCGTCTCAAGACGTGTGTCGTTTCCATCCTCGCCACTGTATTAAATCCGTTTGCCGCCGTTGCCCAGGCGTCGGGTCCTTACCCGATCCAGCATGTGATCATGATCATGCAGGAGAACCGGTCTTTCGACAGCTATTTCGGCACCTTTCCGGGCGCCAACGGCATTCCTGCGGGTGTGTGCGTGCCGCTCGACACCAGGAACCCGTCGAAGGGGTGTGTCGCCCCGTTCCACGACGTGCACGACGCGAACTCGGGCGGCCCGCACGCCTATCAGGAGGCGGCATCCGACCTGGACGACGGTGTCACCAGCGCCAAGATGGACGGCTTCGTCTACCAGCAATCCAGCGGCGGTTCGAAATGCGTCGGGCAGAGCGGCGGGCCGGACGAGAGCGGGGCGAAGATACAGCCGCTCTGCACGCCCGGAATCCATAACGGCTTCGCCCGACACGACGCGATGGGCTACCACACCGACGCGGAAATCCCGAACTACTGGGCCTATGCACGAAACTTCGTGCTTCAGGACAACATGTTCCCGGGCGAGCGCGGCTGGTCCGGCGACGTGCATGTCGAAATGACCAGCGAATGGACGGCGCATTGCTCGAATCCGGCGGTGCTGTCCACCTGCAAGTCCTCGCACACGCCGACCACCGTTTCGCCCAATACCCCGACGCCCTATCCGTGGGTCAACCTGTTCCAGCTCATGGACACCAACAACGTCAGCTGGAAATACTACCTGGCGAGCGGCCCTGACCCGGATTGCGAGGACGGTCAGATGACCTGCAATCCGACCAACCAGCAGCAGGGGTCGGTCGCAAGCTTCTGGAACCCGGTGCCGGGCTATCAATGGGTCAACCAGCAGGGCCCCGACTACCTCAGCGCGCACACGCCACAGCTCGACCAGTTCCTCGTGGACCTGAAGAACGGCACCCTGCCGCAGGTTTCCTGGATCATCCCGTCCTTTTACTTCAGCGAGCATCCCCCCAACGGCGTGACCACGGGCATGGAATACGTCACCGCCCTCGTCAACGCGGTCATGCAGTCGCCCTACTGGCAGAACACGGCGATTTTCATTTCCTGGGACGATTGGGGCGGGTTCTACGACCACGTGCCGCCACCGATCTTCGACTACCTCAAGGCGCCGGCGATCGTGCAGGGCACGGGCATAAGGGTGCCCGGCCTGCTGGTCAGCGCCTACGCCAAGCCAGGCCTGATCGACCACCAGGTGCTCAGCTTCGACAGCTACGCGACCTTCATCGAGCAGCTGTTCATGAACGGGACGCATCTCGACCCGGTCGCCATGGGGCAGCCCGACCACCGGCCCAGCATACGCGACGCGCTGACCACCGCGTCCTATCCCGACGGCAGCACGACGCAACTCGGCCAGCTGATTAACGAGTTCGACTTCAGCCAGACTCCGTTGCCGCCGCTGATCCTCTCGACGCATATCCCGACCGGCATCCTCGCGACGTGCGACAGCAAGGACAAGACCACCACGGACTGCACCATCTCCACGGTCAAGATCAGCTGGGTGGGCCTGGCCGGTGGCCCGGTACCCGGCCCGTTCACCTACACCGTCCTGCGTGACGGCAAGCCTATCTGCACGACGACGGGCACGCTCTGCATAGACAAGACCGCCTCGTCCGGCCCGCATTTCTACACCGTCTACAGCGTAGACGGTTCCAACGTGGCAAGCCCGACGAGCGCCGCGACCGAGGCCGACGTACCGTAGCCGAACCCAATCACCGCATGGCGCAGGTGCCGCTCACGCGGCCTCCGCCATGCGATAGCCGACGCCTGATTCCGTGGCGATCAGGTGCGCGGCCGGGCCGAGTTTGCGCCGGAGCTGGCCCACGTGGACGCGCAGGTACTGGACGTCCTCGGTATGGGCCGGTCCCCAGACGGACAACAGCAGCTGGCGGTGCGTGAGCACGCGGCCGGTGTTGCGGGCGAGAAGGGCCAGGATCGCCCATTCGCGCGGGCTGAGCGCGAGCGCGCCCGTCTCGACGGTGGCACGGCGCCGGTCGAAATCGATGACCAGGCCCGGCAGGTGCACGGTTTCCGGCACCGCCTCCTGCACGCGCCGGTGCCGCAGCGCGGTGCGTATCCGGGCCAGCAATTCGCCGACGCCGAAGGGCTTCTCGACGTAGTCGTCGGCGCCCCCGTCCAGGGCGGCGATCTTGTCCGCCTCGCGGTCGCGCGCCGACAGCACGATCACCGGCACCACGCTGAAGGCGCGCAGCCGCGCCAGCACCTCCTGCCCGTCGAGATCGGGCAGGCCGAGATCGAGCAGCACGGCGTCCGGCGCGCGCGACGCCGCCAGCCGCAGCCCCTCGGCCGCCGTGTCGGCGCGCTCCACCGCGTAGCCGGCCGCCTCCAGCGCCGGGCGCAGGAACCGGTGCATCTGCGGCTCGTCGTCGATGACCAGGACGCGCGCGGTGGCAGCGCTCATGCCGAGACCTCCGCCGGGGCACGGGCCGACGGGATGCGCAGGGTGACGACCGTGCCCGGCAGCCCGTCGCGCGGCGCGTCCGGGCTCGGGCTTCCGGCTTCGATCACGCCGCCCATCGCCTCGATCAACCCGCGCGCGATGGCCAGACCAAGGCCGGTGCCGGCCGCCGTGCGGTCGCGGCGCATCACGCGGAAGAAGCTGTCGAACACGTGGGGAAGGTCGGCGGGCGGAATGCCGACACCCTGGTCGGTCACCGACAGCCACACCTGCCCGCGCTCGCCGCGCGCCTGCACCCGCACCACCGAGCCGGCAGGCGTGTATTTCACGGCGTTGTCCAGCACGTTGAAGACCACCTGTTCCAGCAGCGCCGGGTCCGCCAGGGCGTGCAGCGTCTCGGGCGAAACCTGCACGGCCACGTGCGGCGCGCCCGGCAACCGCGCCACCGCCGCGTGGATCACGCCCGCCACCGGCACGGACGCGAGTCTGGGCAGCACCTCGCCGCTCTCCAGCCGCGTCAGCTCGGTGATGTTGCCCAGGAACCGCGCCATCCGGCCGACATCCTCCTCGATGCTGGCGAGCAGGTCGGCCCGTGTCGCGACCGACAGGCCGTCCCAGGCAGTGCGCAACGTGCCGGCCGCACCCTGTATGCCGGCCAGCGGCGTGCGCAGGTCGTGGCCGAGCGAGGCCAGCAGGGCGGTGCGCAGGCGCTGCGTGTCGGCCAGGGCGGCGATCCGTGCGGCGTCGGTCGCGAGCCGCACCCGCTCCAGCGCCACGGCCGCCTGGTCGGCCAGCGCGTCCAGCGCCTGGCGCGTCGGTTCGTCCAGCGCCGTCTCGGTCCGCACGCCGAGCACGCCCAGCACGCCGCGCACGGTGCGCAGCGGCAGGAAGCTCCAGGCCGAGGAGGGCAGCGTGGCGGTGCCGCGCCCGGTGGACTCCTGACGCTGCCAGGCGCGTCGGGCGGCGGCCCAGGCGCCCTCGTCCATCGTGTCGGCGTGGGGCTGGGCGGCGCGTATCAGCAGGTCCTCGCCATGGCCGGTCAGCACCAGCGCGCGCCCGGCCAGGTCGGCGGCCTGGCGGGCGATCTCCGCCAGCATGTCCGGCTCGGTCGTGGGCTCGCCCAGACGCCGGCTGAACGCGCCGATGCGCCGCAACCCCTCGATGCGCGAGGCGGCCGCCCTGCCCTCCGCCCGCACCCGCCCGGCCAGCCCGCCGGTGAGCAGGGCGACGCCCGCGAACGTGACGAGCGCCACCGCGTCGCGCGGGCTGTCGATGGTGACGGCGTAGAGCGGCGGGATGAAGAACAGGTCCCAGGCGAGGAACCCCAGCAGGGCGGCCAGCAGGGCCGGACGCAGCCCCCAGGTCGCGGCTGCCAGCACGACGCCGCCGAGATAAACCATGCCCAGCGCCTCCCCCGGCACCAGCGCGTGCAGCAGCCGGCCGGCGCCGGTGATGGCGACGACCAGCAGCACGGTGCCGGCCCAGGGCCGCCAGCCTTCGCCGGGTCGTGGCGCGGGCCGGACGACCCGGGCGGGCACGCCCGGCAAGGGCACCACGTGCAGGGCGAAATCCGGCGCGCGCCGCAGCAGCTGGGCGGCCAGCGTGCGGCCGAGCCAGCG
>CAXTJP010000039.1:0-22866 GCA_964244615.1 uncultured Acetobacteraceae bacterium | reverse complement strand
ACCGCCGGGTCGGCGCCAAAGGCGCGGTCGCCGATCACCGCGTGGCCGTCCGACGACGCCACGTCCAGCACCGGGGCCGCCACCAGGTCGAAGCCGGCGGCGGCGCAATCGAGCCCGATCAGCGCGCCGGTGAGCCAGGCCGCCCGCTCACTATGCAGGGCGCCCGCCGGCGGATGGGCGCGCCAGTGCGGCGGTCGCAACCTGGCGACCCGGCCGCCCTCCTGGTCCACCATCAGCAGCGCGTCCGGCAGACAGGCGCGGAGCGACTCGACCAGCGCGGCCAACTGGGCCGGATCCGTGACGTTGCGCCCGAACAGGATGACCCCGACCGGCTGCGCCTCTCCTAGGCAGGCAGCCTCCTCAGCCGAGAGGACGCGACCGGCGATGCCCAGGATCGCCGCCTTCAAATGAAGAAAAGTTCTTTGCTTCTTTCTTTCAAGAAAGAAGACTCTTCTTTTTTGAGGAAAAGAAGCAAAAGACTTTTGTTCATTCAGAAAGCGGCGATCGAGCAGTCGCCGCCTCGGGCGCGCACCTTGCCGCAGAACTCGGTGGCGGCGGCGATGGTGGCGAAACCGCCGGTGCGCAGGCGGTAAACCGCGCGGCCCGCCAGTTTGGCACGCTCGACCTCAGGGCGGTGCCCGTCGAACAGGCCGGGTATCTTCTCGGCCATCTTGCCCCAGTCCTGCTCGGCCGCCTGCTGGGTGTCGAACGCGGCGAGCTGCACGGTCGTCCCGCGTGGCGCGGCCATCGGCGCCACGGGCAGGGCCTGCGTCGCGGATGCCTTCTGCACGGGCGGGGCCGGAACGATGGCCGGGGATGACACGGGACGCTGCTCCGCCACCACCGCGTGCACCGGTGCGGCGTGCGTCGCAGCCTCGTGCAAACCAGCCTGGCGCGTCTTGGCACGCAGCGCCCGGATCGCCGGCTTCTCCGAAGTCGGGCCCAGCGCTTCCACGCCGCTCGCCGCCTCCTCGGCGCCGGCCACCTTCATCCCGCCGGGATCGAGCGGCTTGACCCGCACCGGACCGGCTACCGCCTCGATCACCGGCACCCCATGATGGACGTGGTGCGACAGGCTGACGATGCCGATCACCACTGCCAGGACGCCACCGAGCCCGATCGCCACCAGGGCCATGCGCCTGACATCGGCGTCCATGCCCGCCGGCGCCTCCGGCCGGTAGGACGGGCGGCCGAAATTCTGCGTGATGTTCGGCACGTTCGACACGGCAGTCTCCTCTAACGCATCTCCTCGACGGGCACGACGCCGAGCACCGCCAGGCCGGAGCGGATGACGATGGCCGTGGCCGACACCAGTGCCAGCCTGGCAAGCGTCTCGGCGGGTCGCCCGTCCTGGATAAAGCGCAACGTAGCATCATCGTTGCCGCGGTTCCATAGCGAATTAAAGTCGGCCGCTAAGTCATGGAGAAAAAACGCGATCCTATGTGGCTCACGGGCCAGCGCCGCCGCCTCCACCTGCCGCGGCCAGGCGACCAGCCGGCGCATCAGGGCAAGCTCCGGCTCGGCCGCCAGGCACGCCAGGTCGATCTCCGCCAGCGCTTCCGAAGCCAGGGCTTCGGCGGAAAAATGCTCGGCCGCACGGCGCAGCACGGAGCGGCAGCGCGCATGGGCGTACTGCACGTAATAGACCGGGTTCTCGTTCGTCTTGGTGATCGCCAGGTCCAGGTCGAACTCCATCTGCGCGTCGGATTTGCGCGTCAGCATGGTGAAGCGCACCGCGTCGCGGCCAACTTCGTCGATCAGGTCACGCAACGTCACGAACGTGCCGGCGCGCTTGCTCATGCGCACCGGAACGCCGCCGCGCAGGACATGCACGATCTGGCACAGCACGATGTCGAGCGTTTCGCCGTGGTCCGCCAGCGCGCGCACCGCGGCCTTCATGCGCGAGACGTAGCCGCCGTGATCGGCGCCCCACACGTCGATCATCACCGCGGCGCCACGCGCCACCTTGTCGGCGTGGTAGGCGATGTCGTTGGCGAAATACGTGTTGCTGCCATCGGATTTGCGCAGCGGCCGGTCGACGTCGTCGCCGAAACGCGTCGATCGGAACAGCGTCTGCGGTCGCGGTTCCCAGTCGTCCGGAACGTGGCCCTTTGGCGGTTCCAGCACGCCCTCGTAGATCAGGTTCCTGGCACGCAGCGCGTCGATGGCGCGCGCCACCGCACCGCTCTCCAGCAGCGCGCGCTCGGACGTGAAGACGTCCGGCACCACGCCGAGTGCCGCCAGATCCTCTCTTATGGAGTCCAGCATCTTCGCAATCGTGGTGTCGCGCACGATGTCCAGCCACACCGACGGCGCGGCGGGTGCGCCCCCGTCGGCGAGCCCCGCGCCGTGCTGGGCCGCCAGCTCCAGGCCGACCGGCACCAGGTAGTCGCCGCGGTATTGCAGGCCGCCCGGCACCAGGGCGGCGTACGCCTCCTCGGTCAGCGCCGTGCCGATCGCCTGCAGGTAGCGCCAGTAGGCGGCCCAGGCCAGCGCCACCACCTGCCCGCCGGCGTCGTTGACGTAGTATTCCTTGGTGACCGCGTAGCCCGCCTTGCGCAGCAGGTTCGACAGCGCGTCGCCCACCACGGCGCCACGGCAGTGGCCGATATGCATGGGACCTGTCGGATTGGCGGACACGTACTCCACGTTCACCGCCGCGCCTCGTCCCACGGTGCCGTCGCCAAAGCCCTCGCCGGCCCGCAGGATGACGGCCAGCTGGCTTTGCAGGACGGCGTTCGGCAGCCGGATGTTGACGAAGCCCGGCCCGGCAGGCTCGGCCAGCACCCCGGCCGCGTGCAGGCCCGCGGCGATGGCCGCCGCAAGCTCCGCCGGCTTGCGGCCGGCTGGCCGGGCCGAGACCATCGCGGCGTTGGTCGCCATGTCGCCATGGGCCGCGTCGCGCGCCGGCGTGACCTCGACCCGGGCGGCCACCTCGTCCGGCAGGCCCGGCCATTCGGCACGAAGCACCATCAGGACATGGGCGCGCATGTCGGCAAACAGGTCTGTTGTCACGCGTGTGGTTCCGGTCATCGCTGGGTGGCTGCGGCAGGCCGCTTGCCGGGTTCTGCTACGCGCTCGTGCCGGCGGGGGCAAACCGGCGCAACACACCGGGCAAAAACCCGCAGCGAAGGCTGTTTCAAGGTCGACATATCCCTTGCTGCTGCTCGACACCTGTCGTCTACTGCAACGGGTATTGGCAAAATCATCGCCCGCGGCCCGGGCAGTGAACCGGCACCAATCCTTCGTGCGGAGGCAAGTGATGCGGCGTCTGAGCATCTTCGATGGTGGGATCATCGACTACCACCCGCTCGACGCCGCGCCGCCCGCCGAGGCGCCCCTGACCGCGGCATCCTGCCCGCCCGCCACCGCCCTGCGACGCCCGCGACACTGGCGGGGCAAGGTGCCGAACGCGGCCGAGACGAAGCCGGCACCACCGGCGGCGGAGGCCGTCACGCCGGACAGGCCGGCGGCCTGGCTGGACGGCGTGGGCGCGACCCGCGCCACGGCCAGGCTCGGCGCACGGTTCGGACAGAGTAACGTCACCAGGATCTGCCAATCGACGGTGGCCGCGACGCTGGCGACGCTGGCGACCAGTTCGCTGGTGTCCTGGCAGCAGTCACGCGCATCCCTGGCCGGGCAGCTGCCCGTGCAAACCGTCCAGGCAATGCTGCCGGGGCCCACACCACCGGCCGTCGTCCCGCCGCCTCTGGCCGTGCCGCCGCAAGCCGGGCCGCCGCAAGCAGCGCTGGTGAAGGCCGAGGAGCCCGCGCCGCCAGTCGTGGCATCACCGGTCAAGGATGCGGCGATGGCCGAGGACCCTGCCGACGCGCCCCCTGCCACGATGCCGGCCAGACCCGCCGCCCGGGTCTGGCGGACCGCCGCCACGCAGCGCATCGTGCCGGCCCGGGAGGCGCCTGCCGCGGCGATCCGGCCGAGGCCGGTCGAGCATGCCTGGCACGTCCGGGCGCACCCGGAGGCAGCCCTGCTGCGCACCGAGCCGAGACTACGGCTGGCAGGTGCCGGCAGGCCGGGCCTGGCCTTGCCCCACTGGCTGACACAGGGTGCCACGAGGGCGCCCAAGGTGCTGGTGATGTCCGAACCGCCGCACATGCTCGGCCTGCCCTACACTGCCCGGCCGACGCCCGAGCCCGCAATCGCCCGGCGCGTGCTGGCAAACCCCTCACCGGACCAGGATGCGCCGGCTGCCGAACCACCACCGAGGCCGCGCGCCAGGTGGTATGGCGGCCCGGTCTACCGGCCCTACCCGGCCTACCCGATGCCGGGCGCCTATTACGGTGGTTACGGCAGCCCTTACGGTCCCGGTCCTGCCTACGGCTACCCGCCGCCGCCGGGCGACGTCACCATCCAATAAGGCCCGCGGCTCAACCCGGAACGGACAGGTCCGTCAGCCGCCGGAACTCCTCCTGCGCGAACCGGTCCGTCATCCCGGCCACGTAGTCGCACACGACCGAGGCCGCCTGCGCCGGCTGCGCCTCGCCGGCCTGGGCGCGCCAGCCATCCGGCAGCGTCGACGGGTCGGCATGCAGCAGGGCGAACAGCTCCTCGGTCATCCGGCGCGCCTTCGCGGTCATGCGGTTCACCCGCCAGTGATGATACATACGGGCGCGCAGGAATTCCTTGATGGCGTGGTTGGCCTCTGCCAGGCCGGGCGAGAAGCCCACGACCGGCTTCTTCGCGCGCCTGATCTGGTCCGCCGTCTCCGGCCCCAGCGAGGCGAGCCGGCGCCGCGTCTCGGCCACGAGGTCGCTGACCAGCTCGTGGATCACCCGCCGGATGGTCTCGTGGCGCAGCCGCTGCGGCGGCATGTCCAGGCTCGCCAGCCGCGCCTGCCCCAGCGCCTCGCCCACGATCGGCAGGTGGCGTATCTCGTCGAACCCGAACAGGCCGAAGCGCATGCCGTCGTCGAGGTCGTGGCTGTGATAGGCGATGTCGTCCGACAGCGAGGCGACCTGCGCCTCGGCGGAAGGCTGCGACCCCAGCATAAGGTCGTGCCGCGCGTTGTAGGCGGCGATGTAGGCCGGCGGCTTGGCCAGCGGGCCGTTATGCTTGACCAGTCCCTCCAGCGTCTCCCAGGTCAGGTTCAGCCCGTCGAACGCGGCATAGCGCGCTTCCAGCCGGGTGACCACGCGCAACGTCTGGGCGTTGTGGTCGAACCCGCCCCAAGGCTTCATCCGGGCGTTCAGCGCGTCCTCGCCGGCATGGCCGAACGGTGGATGGCCGAGGTCGTGCGCCAGGGCCAGCGCCTCGGTCAGGTCCTCGTCCAGCTGCAGCTCCCGTGCGATGGACCGGGCGATTTGCGCCACCTCCAGGCTGTGCGTCAGCCGCGTGCGGTAGAAATCGCCCACGTGGTTGACGAAAACTTGGGTTTTGTACTGCAGTTTTCGAAACGCCGAGCTGTGGATGATGCGGTCCCGGTCGCGCTGCCACGGGCTGCGCGACGACGCGTCTGGTTCGTGGTGCAGACGCCCGCGGGACGTGGCGGCGTGCACGGCGTAGGGGGCAAGGTCCATGATCCGGCGACTGACGGCGAAACCTGGCGGCTGACAAGAGGGGGATGGCAGAAACCCCCGCGCCTGCCTATGTCTGGCCCATGAGCTTCACCGTGACCGACCGAGCCCTGGACCGCGTAGCCGAGATCGTGGCCGCCGAGGGGCGCACCGCCGCCCTGCGCGTGGCCGTCCTCGCCGGGGGCTGCAGCGGCTTCCAATACAAGTTCGACCTCGACGAGGCGACCAACCCGGACGACCTGGTGATCGAGCGTGGTGCCGCGCGTGTGGTGGTGGACCCGACCAGCCTCGATCTACTGGGCGGGGCCGAGCTGCATTACGCCGACGAGCTGATGGGTAGTTATTTCAAGATACGCAACCCGAACGCTACGAGTGCTTGTGGGTGTGGCACTAGTTTTTCCATAGATTAAGGAAACGGTTCTTTTTTGAAAAAAAGAACCAAAAAACTTTTGTCCATCGGGTCGGGTGTTTGTTGCAACGCGTACGCCAATGAACAAAAGTCTTTGCTTCTTTCTTCAGAAAGAAGTCTTCCTTGCCTCTGAAAATCGCCACCTGGAACGTCAACGGCAGCCGAGCCCGCGAGCAGAACATCCGC
This sequence comes from uncultured Acetobacteraceae bacterium, assembly GCA_964244615.1. Taxonomy (GTDB): domain Bacteria; phylum Pseudomonadota; class Alphaproteobacteria; order Acetobacterales; family Acetobacteraceae; genus BOG-908. Next base: position 16,740 of record CAXTJP010000039.1, on the reverse strand, counting down.
CGCTGGCTGGACGCCAACACCCCGGACCTCCTGCTGCTCCAGGAGATCAAATGCGAGTCGGCAAGCTTCCCAAAAAGCTTCGCGGAAGCGGGTTGGCACGTCGCCACCGTCGGCCAGAAAGGTTTCAACGGCGTCGCCGCCCTCGCCCGTACCCCGCTCGACGTCCGGCTGACCGCGCTCCCCGGCCTGCCGGAGGACGACGCCCAGGCTCGCTACCTCGAAGTCGAATTCCAGGGCCTGCGCATAGTCAACCTCTATCTGCCGAACGGCAACTCCAACGGCGATGTCGGCTACCGCTACAAGCTGCTCTGGATGGAATGCCTGGCCGCGCGCGCCGCTTCACTCCTGGCCGAGGACGTGCCGCTGGTGCTCGCCGGCGACTACAACGTCTGCCCCGAGGACGTCGACTTCGCCCCCGGCGTGCTCGGCCCGGACGACGCGCTGGTGCGCCCGCAGACCCGCGCGCTTTACTGGCAGATGATCTGGGGCGGCCTGACCGACGCGATACGCGCGGTCAAGCCCGAGGGCCCCTGCTACACCTTTTGGGACTACCAGGCCGGCTGCTGGGCCAAGAACCGCGGCCTGCGCATCGACCACGCCCTGCTGTCCCCCGGCGTGGCCGAGCGCCTGGTCTCCGCCGTACCGGACAAGGCGGCCCGCGGCGAGGACACCCCGTCCGACCACGTGCCGCTGGTGGTGACGCTCGCCTAGCCGCCCCACGGCCGTGGGCTAGGGTTTGTCGTGAAGCTCAGTCCATGCATCTGCAGCCCACCCCCGGCACCCGGCCGGCTGGCCAGGCTGGTTCCACTCCTTCAACGCCGCAGCGTCGTCACAGCCGGCGGTGCCCGGCCCGCATCGATAGTCGGGCAGCAGGTAGGACGTGCCGTCCGGCGCGGCGGCGCGGTCCGTTTCGGCGCCGTGCGCCATCCCATGCCGACGAGGGAAACCAGCAGGCCGACCCGAAGCACGCCCCTCCCGGGCCGGCCTTTATCTCGTCGGCGAGACAGGTCTGGAAGCGTGGCAGCGCCTGCGCCATTGCCGTCTTCAAGCCCGACCGCGTCACTGCAACAGCCACTGTCCGGAACGTTGCGTCATGCGGGCGGGTTCGTCGGGTCTGGCGGCGTCTTGCGGTTCGAACGGCAGGCCTCGCTGCAGTAGCGCACTTCGTCCCAAACCTTCGCCCATTTCCGGCGCCACGCGAACGGCCGGTGGCAGCCGGCGCAGACCTTGGTCGGCAGGTCCGCTTTCTTGCGCATCCGCATGCTAGGGCGCGCGCACGCGCAACACGCCGTCCTCGCCGCGTTCCTGCGTCAACTCGCCTCGCCCGCGCATCAGGTTCACGTGGGCCAGCGTCTCGCCGAACGCGAAGCCGGTCTGGTGCGAATCCATCTGCCGCTTGAACAGCACCGGCACCAGCTCGGCCGCCGTGCGTGGCGCCGCCCGCGCTGCGTCGGCGATCAGGGCGCAGCGTGCCGCGTGGTGTTGTGCCAGCTCGGCGGCGCGCGCCGCCAACCCGGTGAAGGGCAGGTGATGGCCCGGCAACACCAGCGCATCGTCCGGAACCGCCCTGCCCAATTCCGCAAGCGACTCCAGATATTCCCGCAACGGGTCGGCATCCGGCTCCATCGGGTTGACCGAGACGTTGGGCGAGATGCGCGTCAGCACCTGGTCCGCCGCCAGGAACAGGCCGTCCTCGACACAGTACAGCATGCCCTGCTCGGGCGCGTGGCCGCCGCCGGTGAACACCTCGAACGAACGCCCGCCGATGCGTATCGCCTGGCCGGCCTGCAGCCGCTGGAACTGCGCCGGCAGACCGGTGATCAGCTTCAGGTAGCCATGCCCCTCGCCCGCCACGCGCGAGCCCGCGTCCTGCGTCAGGCCGTGCTCGGCGTAGAACTCGGCCCGAGAGGGGCGGGCACCCCCCTCCATCAGCCGCGTCATCAGCAGCTCGGTGCGCGGCATCCACAGCGGCGCGTCGAAGCGCTCGGTCAGCCAGCCGGCCAGTCCCACATGATCTGGGTGGAAATGCGAGCAGATCACGCGGGTCAGGCGCTGCCCGCGCAACGGTCCGGCCAGCACCGCCTCCCACGCCGCCCGGCTCGGGTCGTTGCCAAGCCCGGTGTCGAAGGCCGCCCAGCCGCCATCGTCCTCGATCAGGTAGGCGTTGACGTGGTTCAGCAGGAACGGCAGCTCGAAGCGCAGCCACAACACGCCGGGCGCCACGGGCCGTGCCTCGCCCGGCGCCGGCGGTTCTGCGGTGAAGGCGGCGTCGGGCATTCTGGCAAGCATGCGCCAGCCTAGGGTTCGCGGCCCTGCGGCACAACGGCACCGGAGCTGGGGTAGGCCGAGGAAGGCCAGGGGGCTTTGCCCCCTGGACCCCCAATCATGGAAGGCAAGGAAGGGGGCGTGACCCGCATGTACCGACCACCCGTCGGCTCGCTCCCTTCCTGCCCGCCTTTCGCCCGCCTCGCTGCCGGTGCTATAGCCGCGCGCCCATGGACGATCCCCCGCCCCACCCCGCGCTGCTGCCCGCCGGCCTGCGCGACCTGCTGCCGCCCGACGCCGCCACCGAGGCGGCCTCGGTCGAAGCGATGATGGCGGTGTTCGCCAGCCATGGCTACGCGCGCGTCAAGCCGCCGCTGATGGAGTTCGAGGACAACCTGCTCTCGGGCGTCGGTGCCGCGACCGCCGACCAGACCTTCCGCATCATGGACCCGGACAGCCATCGCATGATGGCGCTGCGGGCCGACATCACCCCGCAGGTGGCGCGTATCGCCGCCACCCGCCTGGCCGGCGCGCCGCGCCCGTTGCGCCTGTCCTATGCCGGCCAGTGCATCCGCGTGCGCGGCCAGCGCGATGCCGACCGCCAGGTGCCGCAGGCCGGCATCGAGCTGATCGGCGCCGACGGCGCCGAAGCCGACGCGGAGGCGATGCTGGTCGGGACCGAGGCGCTGGCGGCCATCGGTCTGTCCCGCCTCAGCCTCGATTTGACGCTGCCGACCCTGGCCCCGGCGCTGCTCGACATGGCCGAGATGGCGCCCCTGCGACGGCAGGCCCTGGCCCGTGCGCTGGACCGCAAGGATGCCGCCGGCGTCGCAGAACATGGCGGCACGCTGGCGCCCATGCTCACCGACCTGCTGCTGGCGGCAGGCCCTGCCCCGGCGGCGCTGGCCGCGCTGGAGCGTGCCGTGCTGCCGACTGCGCTCCGGGCACTGGCCGATCGCCTGGCCCACGTCACCCGTCTGCTGCGCGAACAGGCGCCGCAGATCCGCCTGACCATCGACCCGCTGGAGTTCCGCGGCTTCCGCTATCACACCGGCATCGCCGTCACCGTGTTCGCGCCCGGACGGCACGAGGAGCTGGGCCGCGGCGGACGCTATTCGTCCGGCGACGGCGAGCCGGCAACCGGACTGACGCTGTACGCCGATGCGGTGCTGCGCGCGGCGCCGGCGCCATCGCCCCGGCCGACGATCCTGGTTCCGGTGGGCACGGCGCCGCAGGTTGCACGTGATTTGCGGACGCGTTTCGCGACGGTCGCGGCCTTGACGCCCTGCCCGCTCGAGGCGGAGGCGGTTCGGCTGGGGTGTTCGCATGTCTTTGTCGACGGGATGGCGCGTAAGGTTGGGGCGCTGCCCCAGACCCCGCTGGGGCCCGCGGCCCCAGACCCCATTCAGGCGAGTATCTAATGGCGAACGTTGCTGTAATTGGGGCGCAGTGGGGCGATGAGGGGAAGGGCAAGGTCGTCGACTGGCTGTCCAGCCGGGCTGACGTCGTGGTGCGCTTCCAGGGCGGGCACAATGCGGGCCACACGCTCGTCGTCGGCAACCAGACCTACAAGCTCTCGCTGCTGCCGTCCGGGCTGGTCCGCGGCAAGCTCGGCATCATCGGCAACGGCGTGGTGGTGGACCCCGAGGCGCTGCTGGCCGAGATCGACCGCGTCACCGCGCAGGGGCTGGTGGTCACGCCGGAAACGTTGCGCATCGCCGACAATGCCGTGCTGATCCTGCCGCTGCACGGCGCATTGGATCGCGCCCGGGAGGCCGCCCGCGGCGAGGCCCGCATCGGCACCACCGGCCGCGGCATCGGCCCGGCCTACGAGGACAAGGTCGCCCGCCGCGCCATACGGGCCTGCGACCTGGCCGAACCCGACACGCTGTCGGCCAAGCTCGACGAGCTGCTGCTGCACCACAACACCCTGCTGCGCGGCCTCCGCGCCGAGCCGTTCGAAAAACAGGTCTTGCTGGACGGTCTTCTGGCCGTGGCGTCCAAGCTGCTGCCCTACGTCGAGCCGGTCTGGGAGCGGCTCGACACCCTGCGGCGCGAGGGCCGGCGCATCCTGTTCGAGGGGGCGCAGGCGGTGATGCTGGACGTGGACCACGGCACCTATCCTTTCGTCACCAGCAGCAACACGGTGGCCGCCACGGCGGCCAGCGGCAGCGGCGTGGGGCCGGGCACCGTCGGCTTCGTGCTGGGCATCGCCAAGGCCTACACCACGCGGGTCGGCTCGGGGCCGTTCCCGACCGAGCTGACCGATGCGATCGGCCGGGGCCTGGGCGAGCGCGGCCACGAGTTCGGCACCGTCACCGGCCGCCCCCGCCGCTGCGGCTGGTTCGACGCGGCCATGGTGCGACAGGCGGTGAAGGTAGGCGGCATCCAGGGCCTGGCCTTGACGAAGCTCGACGTGCTGGACGGCATGGAAACCCTGCGGATCTGCACCGGCTACCGCATCGGCGACCGGCATTTCTCCCACCTGCCGGCAGCGCCCGGCGCGCAGGCGGCAGCGACGCCGGCCTACGAGACGATCGAGGGCTGGCGCGGATCCACCCGCGGCGCGCGGTCCTGGGCCGACCTGCCGGCGCCCGCCATCAAATACGTCCGGCGTATCGAAGAACTGGTGGAGGCGCCGGTGACGCTGCTCTCCACCAGCCCGGAACGCGACGACACCATCCTCGTCAGGGACCCTTTCCAGGACTGAACGCGAAGGCCGGCGCTTACTGCCCGTTAAGCACGTCGTGGCTAGAGTGCCGTCATGCCGGACGAAGACGGCCTGATCGCCACCCATTATCGTATCGACCCGCTGAAGCCCGGACCGGCGCTGCAAGGCGGCCTGCGCGGCTTTTCCGTGATCGACCGGCGCGATCCGGCAATTCCGCTGATGGCGATCGAAACTCGGCCCGACCTGCCCGCCCGTCCCAGGATCACCTTGGCCCGCAGCGGGCCGCCGGTTCCGCACACCGTGCTGCCCATCGAGTATGGATGCGGACGGGACCTGTCCGGACACCCCGGCTGGTTCATCGTGTCGGACGCTCTGCCCGCCGTTGTCGGCACAGGTCGGCCGCCCTGGCGCGAGGCCGACCTGATCGCTTACGTGCTGCGTCCGGCGGCGGAGGCGCTGGCGGCACTTCAGGCTCTCGGGCTGACCCACCGCGCCATCAACCCGGACAACCTGTTCCGGGCGGGTCCGCGCGACCCCGTCATGCTCGGTCCGTTCTGGGCAGCTCCCCCGGCCAGCCTGCAACCGGCGTTGTACGAGCCGCCCTACATGGCCCGCTGCCTGCCATCGTCGCGTGGCGACGGCACCATAGCCGACGACATCTATGCCCTTGGCGTCACGTTGCTTGTCCTCGCACTCGGCCGCGTGCCCTTGGTCGACAAGGACGAAGCGGCGGTGCTGCGCCTGAAGATGGAGGTTGGCAGCTACGCGGCCTTGACCGCTGATACCGCGCTGCCGCCGCTCATCTCCGACCTGCTCCGCGGCATGCTCGCCGAAGATCCGGACCATCGACCCGCGCCGGCCCTGCTGCTTCGGCCCGAGCAGGCACGCGCCCGCAGGGTGGCTGCCCGACCGCCGCGCCGTGCGCAACAGACGCTCAATCTCGGTGGCATCCCGGTCTGGTCGTCACGGGACCTGGCACTGGCGCTCAGCCAGCGGCCCGAACGCGGCTACACCATGCTGAAGAACGGCGAGGTGGAGCACTGGATCAGGCGCTGCCTGGGCGACTCCCAGCTCGGCATGCACGTGGAGGAAGTGACCCGCAGAGGTGATGCGGCGCAGCCCGACGACGCGCGAGCCCAGGCGCTGCTGGTCATGCGCAGCATCGCCGCGATCGACCCGCTGGCGCCGCTCGTCTGGCGTGGCCTGGCCTTCCAGCCCGACGGGCTCGGGACCGCGCTGGTCGGCGCATCGCGCGAACTGAGCGCCGCCATCGAGGAGCTCGTCCTGGCCGACAGCATCGGGCAGTTCCACGCCGCCAACGAGAACCGGCCCGATCAGGCCGGCCGGCGTGAAGAGCAGCGTGGCTGGCGCGGCTGGCTCGTGGCACGCGGGCCCGCCGGCGGACTCAATCGCCTCGTCTACGGCGCCAACCCGCTGCTGGCCTGCGCCTCCCCGCTGCTGGGCGGCCAGCCTGTCGTGCGGGTAGCGGATCTGCTGCCGGCGCTGGACTCGGCTGCCAGTGGATCGGACCGCACGCGTCCGCCGATCGACCCGCACATCGCCGCCTTTCTGGCAGCCCGCCTGGATGCCGCGCACGCGAGCGAGCTGGTGCGACTGACCAGTTTCGCGAGCCCGGCAGAGCGGCTGATCGTGTTGCGGTTGTTCGGCGATCTGCAGCGCAGGCTCCATCCAGTCCCCCTCATCGGCCTGGCAGGCTGGCTGGTGAGCAGCGGCTTCGCGTCGGTCGAGACGTGGCGAAACCAGGGCACCCGCGCCGTGCTGCAGGACAAGGTGGCGCAAGCCGCCGAACAAGGCCGGATCGACGTCATTCTCGAGACCATCGACGACGATGCGGCCCGGCAGGCCGATCTGGCCGGCGCCAGACAGGCAGCGGAGCGGGCCGTCCAGCTGCAACGGGCGCTGGACGACGCGGCGAGCGAGGCCGGAACACGAGCCGACGTCTCCGAGTTGCTGGGCCACGAGATCGTCACCGGCGCAGGGCTGCTCGCCAGCCTGGGGGCGGCGCTGGCGCTGGCGCTGCAATGACGGCGGCGGAGACTGCCGCGGGCGTTACGGGCAGGCGTCGCGGACGCACGATATGGGTTCAGGGGCTCGCCTGCGGCGCCCTGCTGACCTTCGCCGCGCCGACGCTGCTGATGCTGGTGGTCGTGCTTGCACCGACCGGGCTCTGCCTGCTGGCCGAGCCGCGTTCCGGCCGTGGGCAAGCCAGGGCCGTCGCCCTTGGCTGCGCGGCAACGGCGCTGGGCCCAGTCTGGCGTCTCTGGATGGCCGGGGACCGCCTTGACCAGGCGCTCACGATCCTGACCGAGCCGGCGACCCTGTGCATGGCCTGGGGCGCCGGTGCAACTGCCTGGGCCATGTGCCAGATCACGCCGGTAGCCATACGCGTCCTCTGGGACGCCAAGGAGGCCGCCAAGTCACGCGCGCTCAAGGCCGAACTCGAGACGCTGCGATCGACCTGGAACCTTGACCAGTCTCTGTAGAAAGCAGACGAGCCGAGGCGTGAAGCCTCGGCTCGCCGATCAGGCGGCCTGCGCCAGGCGACGCTCGGCCACCTGGGTGCGCATCGCCTTCTGCAGCTTCTCGAACGCGCGCACCTCGATCTGACGCACACGCTCGCGCGAGATGTTGTATTGCTGCGAAAGCTCCTCGAGCGTCGTCGGGTTGTCCTTAAGCCGACGCTCTATCAGGATGTGACGCTCACGATCGTTCAGCGACGTCAGCGCACCGCCGAGTAGGGCCTTGCGCCCGGACAGCTCCTCGCGTTCGGCCAGCTCGGATTCCTGGTTCTCGCCTTCGTCAACCAGCCAGTCCTGCCACTCGCCCTCGCTGTCGGCGCGAACCGGAGCGTTCAGGCTGTGGTCCGGCGCCGCCAGCCGGCGGTTCATGCTGACCACGTCCTGCTCCGGCACGCCGAGCGTGGTCGCGATCTTGGCCACATGCTCGGGCCGCAGGTCGCCGTCCTCGATTGCCTGCATCTGACCCTTCAGCCGGCGCAGGTTGAAGAACAGCTTCTTCTGCGCGGCCGTGGTGCCCATCTTCACGAGCGACCAGCTGTGCAGGATGTATTCCTGGATGGCCGCCCGTATCCACCACATGGCGTAGGTCGCAAGCCGGAAGCCGCGATCGGGATCGAAGCGCTTGACGGCCTGCATCATGCCGACGTTGCCCTCGCTGATCAGTTCGCCGACCGGCAGGCCGTAGCCGCGATAGCCCATGGCGATCTTGGCGACCAGGCGAAGATGCGAGGTGACGAGCTTGTGCGCCGCTTTCATGTCCTCGCTGTCACGCCAGGCATGAGAGAGCGACAGCTCCTCCTCCGGGGTGAGCATCGGAAATTTGCGTATCTCCTGCAGGTAGCGGGAGAGGTTCCCCTCGGGGGCGACATTGACGAAGGCTGATGCCACGGAAACGGCTCCTTGAAGTCCGGCAACGACACCCGGTTACTGCCCATTACGGCGCAGGCGCGATGTGGTTTCGGATTGGAAGGTGGAGCGCGAGGACGTTATCACGCCCGTTCCGGTCTCCCTGTCAGGCAAGCCCGGACGGCGATCGACCACCCGGCACGCCCGCCAGGCTTACGCAGTCTGCATACAGGACCCAGGAGGTCCTGTCAACAATCTTCAGGGTTCGGCAACAATGTTCACGCGTGTGTGAATTGCCTGATCCTAGGCGATATTGGTCAACAAACTCTTTAAATCCGCGGGCAACGGGCTTTCGAAGCGTAACTCCGCCCCGCTGGCGGGATGGCGGAAACCCAGCATTGCCGCGTGCAGGGCCTGCCTTGGAAAGTCGAGCAGCAGCGAGCGGGCGGGCTCGGGCACAGACCGGCTCGCGGCCGGAATGCGGCGCAGATAGACCGGATCGCCCACGACCGGGTGGCCGCCCGCCGACAGGTGCACCCGTATCTGGTGCGTCCGGCCGGTCGCCAGCCGGCATTCCAACAGGCTGATCGCGGCGTGAAACACCCCGAGGGTGCGGTAACGGGTCAGCGCCGGCTTGCCGCCGCGGGTGACCAGCGCCATGCGCTTGCGATCCCGCGGATCACGCCCGATCGCGCCTTCGATCTCGCCGGCCGGCGGGTTCGGCAACCCCCAGACCAGGGCCACGTAGGCACGTTCGATGTCGCGCGCGGCGAAGGCGGCCGACAGCGTCGCCAGCGCCTGCTCGGTCTTGGCCACCACCATCACGCCGGAGGTGTCGCGGTCCAGCCGGTGCACGATGCCCGGCCGCCGCTCGCCGCCGATGCCGGGCAGCGTGTCGCCGCAATGGGCCAGCAGGGCGTTGACCAGCGTGCCGTCCTGGTTGCCGGGCGCAGGATGCACGACCAGCCCCGCCGGCTTGTCCAGCACGATCAGCTGGCCGTCCTCGTAGAGGATGGTGAACGGGATGGCCTGCGGCAGCGGCGTCGCCGAGACCGGTTCGGGCTGCGTCAGGACATAGGCGCTGCCGGGGCGTATCGGCTCGGCCGGCTGGGTGAAGACGCTGCCGTCCCGCGTCGCGCGTCCGCCCTCGATCAGCAGCTTGACGCGCGACCGCGACAGGGTGCCCGTCGCATCGGCCAGATAGCGGTCCGCGCGCAACCCCGCTGCCTCGGGCGGCGCCACCAGGCAGATCGGGTCAGGGGTCGCGGGCTGGCTCAGAGCGCCGCCTCCTGCATCTCGGACACGAAGGCCCGTACGGCTGCCACGGGGTCGGCCGCTTCCACGATCGGCCGGCCCACCACCAGGTAGTCGGCGCCGGCCTTGATCGCCTGCCCCGGGGTCGCGCTGCGCCGATGGTCGTTGAGGGTCCCCGCTGCCTGGCGCACGCCCGGTGTCGCGATGAGCAGCCGATCCGAGCCCGCCAGCCGTCGTATCTCGTCGGGGTTGTCGTCGGCCGAGGCGATGATGCCGTCGCACCCGCAGCCGACCGCGGCCGCGGCGCGCAGGCGCACCAGTTCGCGCGCGGAGACGCCGTAGCCCATCTGACGCAGCGCCGCGTCGTCCAGGCTGGTCAGCACCGTCACCGCGAACACCTTCAGCGCCGACCCGCCTTTGGCCCGCACCGCCGCACGGATGATCGCCTCGTCGCCATGCACGGTGACGAAGCTGACGCCGCGTTCGGCCGCGGCGGCCACGCCCTTGGCCACGGTCTGCGGGATGTCGTACATCTTGGCGTCGAGGAACAGCTGCTTGCCCGTCCCGGTCAGCCGATCGATCAGCCCGTCCACGCCGGCCGCATATTGCAGCCACATGCCGATCTTGAAGAACGAGACCACGCCGTCGAGGCGGTCCACCATGGCCGCGGCCGCCTCAACGCTGCCCACGTCGAGCGCCACGATCAGGCGGTCGGCCATCCGTTCGGGCAAGGGACGATCGGAGGTCTTGGTGCCCTCTTGCATGACGGGCGTGTCCTGACGGTGCGGTTCGGAGCACTAGGGCCGTGAAGCGGGCGGATCAAGATCTTGCGCGCGTGGCGACGCTCGCGTCTGACTGTCGCCGTGCTGGCGGGAGCCTGACAATGCGCGGTCTGCTGGTCCTGGTGGTGGCGATGGGTGTGCTGATCGTGGCCGGTGTGGCCACCATCGCGGTCACGATCGTGCATCGCATGGCCGGCGTCGCGGTGGTGCCGGAGACCCTGATGAATACCGTGCTGGACGAGCCCGCCGGCACGCAGATCGCCGGCGTGTCGGGTCTGGGCGACCGGGTGGCCGTCACGTTACGCGGCGGCGGGCCGGACCGCGTCGTGTTCGTCAACTCCGGCGGCCGCCGCCTGGGCGAGATCAGGCTCGCCCGCTAGCCGAGGCTCGCGCCGCCTCCACCACAGCCAGCGCCGTCATGTTGACGATGCCCCGGGCGGTCACGCTCGGCACCAGCACGTGCGCCGGCTTGGACATGCCCAGCAGCAGCGGCCCCACCGGCAGCCCGTCGGCCGCGGCCTTGACCAGGTTGAAGGCGATGTTGGCCGCATCCAGCGTCGGCATCACCAGCAGGTTGGCCACCCCGGACAGCGCGCTGTGCGGCATCACCCGCTCGCGTATCGCCTCGGACAGCGCGGCGTCGGCGTGCATCTCGCCATCGACCTCCAGCGCGGGGTTGCCGGCGCGGATCAGCGCCAGCGCGTGCCGCATCTTGCGGGCGCTGGGCGAGTTGCTGGCGCCGAAGCTCGAATGCGACAGCAGCGCCACCTTCGGCACCAGGCCGAAGCCTCCCACAACGTCGGCGGCAAGCGCGGTCATCTCGGCAACCTGTTCCGGCGTCGGGTCCACGTTCATGTGCGTGTCGCACAGGAACATCGCACCGCTCTGCAGGATCAGCCCGGACAGCGCGAAGATGCGGGTGACGGCGGGCGATTTCGGGATGATCGGCAGCAGGTACTCCATCTGCCGGTACCAGCCGCCGGTGCCGCCGCACAGCGCCGCCTCCACCTGGCCGCTACGCAGCAGCATGGCGCCGGCCACGATGTTGCGCGACCGCAGGCGTCGCCCGGCGGCGTCCGGGGGCACGCCGCGCCGGGCCACCAGCGCCGCGTAGGGCGCCATCAGCGGATCGAACACGGCCGCGTCCCGTGCCGGGTCGAGCACGGCCACGTTGCCGTCCAGCCGCATGCGCAGACCCATCTCGCGCACCCGTCGCGCGATCTCGTCGCGCCGCCCGAGCAGCACCGGCTCGGCGATCCCCTCGTCCACCACGGTCTGCACCGCGCGCAGCACGCGCTCGTCCTCGCCCTCGGTGTAGACGATCCGGGCCGGACGCTTGCGCGCCGCCTCGAACACCGGCCGCATCAGCTGGCCGGAGCGGAACACGAACCGTTCGAGCTCGGAGCGGTAGGCGTCGAAATCGGCGATCGGGTCCTGCGCCACGCCGCTGTCCATCGCGGCGCGCGCCACCGCCGGGGCCACCTGCAGGATCAGGCGCGGGTCGAACGGCTTCGGTATGATGTAGTCTGGCCCGAACACCGGAGCCGCACCGCCATAGGCGCGCGCCACCACCTCGCTCGCCTCCATGCGCGCCAGCTCGGCGATGGCCTCCACCGCCGCCAGCTTCATCGCCTCGTTGATCGTGGTCGCCCCCACGTCCAGCGCGCCGCGGAAGATGAAGGGGAAGCACAGCACGTTGTTGACCTGGTTCGGGTAGTCGCTGCGCCCGCTGGCCACGATCGCGTCGGGCCGGGCGGCGCGCACCAGCTCGGGCAGGATCTCGGGCTCCGGGTTGGCCAGCGCCAGGATGATCGGCCGTTCCGCCAGCCTGGGCAGCCACTCCGCCTTGAACACGCGCGGGGCGGACAGGCCCATGAAGATGTCCGCGCCCTCGATCACCTCGCCCAGGCTGCGTGCGTCGGTGTCGCGGGCGTAGCGCGCCATGTTGGCCGGCATGTCTGCATCGCGTCCGGCATAGACGACGCCCTTGATGTCGGTCAGCGTCACGTTCTCCGCTCGCAGCCCCATGGCCACCAGCAGGTCGACGCAGGCCAGCGCCGCCGCCCCGGCGCCGGAGGTGACAAGGCGGGTCTGGCCGATCTCCTTGTTCTGTAGGACCAAAGCGTTGCGTACCGCGGCGGCCACCGTGATGGCGGTGCCGTGCTGGTCGTCGTGGAAGACGGGAATGCGCATGCGCTCACGCAGCCGCTGCTCGATGACGAAGCACTCCGGCGCCTTGATGTCCTCGAGGTTGATCGCGCCGAACGTCGGCTCGAGCGCCGCCACCACGCTGATGAACAGTTCGGGATCGCTCGCGTCCACCTCGATGTCGAACACGTCGATGCCGGCGAACTTCTTGAACAGCGCCGCCTTGCCCTCCATCACCGGCTTGCCTGCGAGCGGGCCGATGTTGCCCAGGCCGAGCACGGCGGTGCCGTTGGTGATCACCGCGACCAGGTTGGCGCGCGCGGTGTAGTCGCGCGCGCAGCGCGGGTCGGCGACGATGGCCGCGCAGGCGGCGGCGACGCCCGGCGAGTAGGCGAGTGCGAGGTCGCGCTGCGTCGCCATGCGCTTGGTGGCCTCGATGGCGATCTTTCCCGGGCGCGGAAAGCGATGGTAGTCGAGGGCCGCCTGGCGGAAATCTTCGTCCATGGTCAGCTGAGCCCGTTATACGCGAGGCGGTTGCTACCACAGAGCCCCCGGCGAGGGGGAAGCGCGGCAGACGTCAAGGCTTCGTGCCTACTGCGAGACCGCCGGCCCCTTGACCACTTGCGCCAGGTCGTCCGGCCGCAGATACGCCTTGAACGCCGCCCTTACCGTCTCCGGCGTCGCGTCGTAATAGTGCTGGGCCGCCACCTGGGGCGTGTCGAGCGGCAGTCCCAGGTCGATCAGCCGGAGGTATAGCGAGGCGACGGCATCCACGCTCGCCCGCTGCATCGGCAGGCGGCGCAGCATCTGCGCCTTGGCCCGTGTCAGCTCCGTCCCGCTCACGGGGTTCGCCTGCAGGTCGCGTATGTCCTGCATCACCATGGCGCGGGCCTTGCCCACGTTGTCCGGGTCGGCGCCGAAATCCACGCTGTAGTTGCAGCGCGTGCGCGTCCAGTCGAGCTGGCTGTCCACGCTGTAGACGTAGCCCGACTTCACCCGCAGGTCGCGATACAGCCGCGACGAGAAGCCGCTTCCCAGGATCGTGTTGCCGACCATCAGGTTGTAGCGGTCCGGGTTCGTCACGGGCAGCTGCACGGTTTCCGAGAGGGCCACGCTGTCCTGCAGGCTGCTGCTGTCCGGCACGTGCGCGGCGGAGGTCTTGTTCGGGCCGATCGCCGGCAGGTCGATGGCGGGCGTGGGCCCTGCCGCGTGCCAGCCGCCGAAGCTTGCCTCCACCACGCGCCGTGCCGCCTCCGGCGTCACGTCGCCGGCGACCACGATCGTGGTCAGGTCCGGGCGGTAGGCGGCGGCGTAGTAGGCGCGCACATCCTCCAGCTTCAGCGTCATCATCGATTGCGGGGTCGGCTGGCGCAGCTGCGGGTCGCCGTCCGGCACCACGGCGCGCTGCACGGCACGCTTGAACAGGTAGTCGGGCGAGTGCAGCAGCCCAGCCAGGCTCTGCGCCGCCTGCCGGCGGACGATGGCGAAATCCTCGGGCGGGAAGGCCGGGTGCAGCTCGTTCTCCGCCAGCAGCGCCATGCCGCGCTCGAACTCCGGCGTCAGCACCCTCAGCGAGAAGCGCGAGCCCGCCTGTTCCTGCGCGGCGATGTCGTCCAGCGCCTTCTGGAAACCCAGCCGGTCGTGCTTCTCCGTGCCGTAGTCGAACAGCTTGCTGACCAGCTCGGCAACACCGTCATGACCCGGCGCCTCCTGCATCTCGGTCACCTGGCGCACCTGGCCGAACACGCTGACCGTGCGTCCCACGTGCTCGGGTTGCACGATCAGCCGCAGGCCGTTGGGCAGCACGCTGACCTGCGCTGTCGTGGCGAGGTCGGGCACGTGCAGGGCAGCCAACGCGTCGGACGCCCATTGCGGCAGCGACACCGGCTTGCCCGGCGCCCCGCCGAACGATTCGGCGCCGCCGAACCCCTTGCCGGCGACCGGCTTGCCCGAATCCTCCGGCGTCAGGATCGCGGTCACGGCGTGATCCGGATCCAGCAGCCGGCGCGCCAACGCGCGTACCCCCTCCACCGTCACCGCCTGGTAGGCGCGCGCGACGTCGTCGGGCGAGTTAGCACCCTGGAAGGCGAGCGCGTTGGACCAGCTCTCGGCCAGACCGGTGATGCTGTCGTTCTTGAAGGCGAGCTGGGCGACCTCCTGCCGCTTGGCGGCATCGACCAGGTCGGCCGGCACGCCGTTCCTGGCGATGTCGGCCAGCACGGACCGCATCTCGGTCAGCAGTGGCTGCGCGTCGCCGCCTTTCGGAAAGGCCGCCGCGGCCAGGGCGTAGCCGACCGACGGCTTCGGCTCGTAGGCGAATTGCGAGAACAGCGCGTGGCCGGACGTGACCATGCCGTACAGCGCGCCACGCTCGCTGCCCAGCGTGTCGGAGAGGATGTCCGCGGTGGCGAAATCGGGCGAGGTCAGGCCCGGCATGCGGTAGGCCAGCGTCACCACGCCGACCGGCAGGTCGGTCGGCAGCGACAGCGCCTTCGGCAGCACGGGGCTGACGGCGGTGGGAGCGTGGACCGGCACCTCGCGCCTCGGAATGCCGCCGAACGCCGCACGCACCTGCGCCAGCGTCTGCTCGGGCTGCACGTCGCCGGCGATGACCAGGATGGCGTTGTTGGGCGCGTACCAGCTGTCATAGAAAATACGCAGCAGCCTGGCGTCGGTCTTGTCGAAGGACGGCCGCGTGCCGAGCGCGTCGTGTTCGTAGGGCGTGCCGGCGAACATGATCGCCTGCAGCTGCGACAGGTAGGTGTAGATCGGGCTGGACAGGTCGCGGCTCACCTCCTGCTCGATGGCGCCGCGTTCGTGGTCCCAGTCGGCCTGGTCGAGCGTCAGGCCGCGCATGCGCAACGCCTCGACGCGCAGCGCCACCGGCAGGTTGGCGGCCGGCACGGTGTAGAAATACTGCGTCACCGTCTCGGTGGTGTCGGCGTTGTAGTCGCCGCCGAGCAGCGAGCCCAGTTCGCTCAGCTGGTCGCGGTCGAGGCCGGCCGCGCCACGGAACATCATGTGCTCCAGCGCATGCGCGGTGCCCGGAAAGCCGGCCGGCGCGTCGTTCGAGCCGACGAGGTAGTTGATCTCGGTCGTGACCACCGGGGCCAGGTGATCGGGCACGATGACCACACGCAGGCCGTTGTCGAGCGTCGCGCGCACCACGCCGTCCGGCACGCTGCCGGAGGGGCCGCTGGACGAAGGGCCGCCGGGGGATGTCGGGCCGGGTTGCGCGGCCGCGGCGCCAGCGGCAGTCAGGGTCGCGAACAGGCACGAAACACGCATGGCACGCTTGAACACCGGGCACCCCTGGGTCGTTGGGCGGCACCCTAAGCCGGCGGCGCCCGCACTGCCAAGCATCCGCCAGCCAGGCCCGCGCGGCCGGGAACAACAGACGAAGGATCACCGATGCCCGACATGAGCCGTGCCCTGCTCACCACCGCGCAGATGGGAGTGGCCGACCGGCTGACCATCGCGGCCGGAACCTCCGGCACGGCCCTGATGGAAGAGGCGGGGCGGGCCGTCGCCACCGAGATCATGCGCCGCTTCGCGCCCTGCCCCGCCGCGATCCTGTGCGGCCCGGGCAACAACGGCGGCGACGGCTTCGTGACGGCACGCCTACTGGCCGAAGCCGGCTGGCCGGTCCGCCTGGGCCTGGTCGGCACGATCGACGCGCTGCCGGCCGACGCGCGCCACCATGCCAGGCTATGGCGCGGCGCCGTGGAGCCGGTCGAGCCGGAACTGGCTGCCGGCGCGCGCCTGGTGGTCGATGCGGTGTTCGGCGCCGGCCTCTCGCGCCCGCTGGAAGGGGCCGCGCACGACACGTTGCGTGCGGCGTCGCAGGCCGGCGCCGCGCTGGTGGCCATCGACGTGCCGAGCGGCGTCGCGGGCGACAGCGGCGCCGATCTTGGCGCAGCACCGGCCCAGCTGACGGTGACGTTCTTCCGCAAGAAGCCGGGCCATTTGCTGCTGCCGGGCCGGGCGCTGTGCGGCGAGGTCGTGGTGGCCGATATCGGCATCGCGCCGGAGGTGCTGGACGCGATCGCGCCCGCCTGCTTCGAGAACGGGCCCGCGCTGTGGCGCGCGATGCTGCCGGTGCCGCGCGTGGACGGCCAGAAGTTCAGCCGCGGCCACGCGCTGCTCTACGGCGGCGGCACGATGACCGGGGCGGCGCGCATGGCCGCACGGGCCGCGGCGCGCGCGGGTGCGGGCCTGACCACCATCGCCGTGC
>CAXTJP010000038.1:0-22978 GCA_964244615.1 uncultured Acetobacteraceae bacterium | reverse complement strand
GCAAGCACCTCGACGCGCACGACATCGTCTTCCAGCCCGGCATCAACGAGGACCTGGCCGCGACCGCGGTGTGGGGATCGCAACAGGTGGGGCTGCTGCCGAACCCGCGCCACGCGGGCGTGTTCGGCCTGTGGTACGGCAAGGGCCCAGGGGTGGACCGCTCCGGCGACGTGCTGAAGCATGCGAGCTACGCCGGCGTGCCCGCCCTCGGCGGCGCCATCGCGCTTTGCGGCGACGACCACGGCGCGCGCTCCTCCACGCTGGCGCATCAAAGCGACCTCGCGCTGATCCATTTCGGCATGCCGGTGCTGAACCCCAGCACGGTGGAGGAGCTCGTGAGGTACGGCCTCGCCGCCTGGGCGGTCTCCCGCTACAGCGGTTGCTGGATGGGCATGAAGGCGCTGACCGACACGGTGGAGGGCGGCGCGTCGATCCCGGCCGACATGGACCGCGTCGCCTACGCCATCCCCGACGATTTCGAGATGCCGCCGGGCGGCCTGAACCTGTCCGCGCGCAAGCTGTCGGCGCTCGAAGTGGAGGCGCGGCATTTCGAGCAGCGCCACGCCGCGGCCCAGGCCTGGGTGCGCGCCAACCGGCTCGATCGCCTGGCCTGGGGCAGCGCGCGACGCAACCGTCTCGGCATCGTCAGCACCGGCAAGGCGTATCTCGACGTGATCGAGGCGCTGCGCGGCCTCGGCCTGACCGAGGAACGCTGCACGACACTCGGCATCGCGGTCTACAAGGTGGCCATGGTGTGGCCGCTGGAGCCGCTGCGGCTGCGCGCGTTTGCCGAAACCTGCGACGAGATCTTCGTGATCGAGGAGAAGCACCCGATCATCGAGGACCAGATCTCGACGATCCTCTACAACCAGCCGGCCCATGCGCGCCCGATGCTGACCGGCAAGCTCGACGAGCACGCGCGCCCGCTGCTGCGCGAGGTGGGCGAGCTCGACCCCGACCTGCTGCTGCACGTGATCGCCGGCCGGCTGCGCGGCCGCATCGAGGACGCGCCGCTGCGCGAGCGCCTCGACAGCATCAAGCCGTTGCAGACCGGCATCCCCACCATCAGCTTCGGCGTGAAGGACCTGCTGCGGCCGCCGAGCTTCTGTGCCGGCTGCCCGCACAACACCTCCACCGTGGTGCCCGAAGGGTCGATCGCCGGGGCGGGCATCGGCTGCCACATCATGGCGGCCAACATGCCCGACCGGAACACGGTGGCCGCGACCCACATGGGCGGCGAGGGCGCGCAGTGGATCGGCCAGGCGCCGTTCACCGACACGCCGCACATGTTCCAGAACCTCGGCGACGGCACCTACTTCCATTCCGGCCTGCTGGCGGTGCGTGCCGCCATCGCGGCCCGCGTGAACATCACCTACAAGATCCTGCTGAACGGCGCGATCGCGATGACCGGCGGACAGACCGTGGAGGGCGAGGATTTCGCCGGCCAGATCACCGGCCCGCACGTCGCCCACCAGCTGACCGCCGAGGGCTGCCGGCGCGTGGCGCTGGTCACCGACGACGTGGCCCGTCACGACCGCGCGGACTATCCGTCGATCGTCACCTTCCACCCGCGCGAGGCGCTCGACGACGTGCAGCGCGAGTTGCGCGAGTATCAGGGGGTCAGCGCCATCATCTACGAGCAAGCTTGCGCCACCGAGCGACGGCGCATGCGCAAGCGCGGCAAGCTGCCCGACCCGGCCGAGCGGCTGTTCATCCACCCCGAGGTTTGCGAGGGCTGCGGCGATTGCGGCGTGCAGTCCAACTGCATCGCCGTCGAACCGCTGGAGACGGCGCTCGGCCGCAAACGGCGCATCAACCAGACCGTCTGCAACAAGGATTTCTCCTGTGCCAAGGGCCTGTGCCCCAGCTTTATCACGGTACTCGGCGGACGGGTTCGGGCGCGCGCCGAGGCCGAGGACGCCACCGACCCGCTGGCGGGCGAGCAGGCGCTGGTCGCCGCGCTGCCGATGCCCACGCTGCCGCGCATCGGCGAGGTGTACAATATCCTGCTCGCCGGCATCGGCGGCCAGGGTGTGGTGACCGTCGCCGCCCTGCTCGGCATGGCGGCGCACCTGCAGGGGCTGCTGCTGACGGTGCTGGACAATTCCGGCCTGGCGCAGCGCAACGGCTCGGTGACCAGCCATCTGCGCCTGGGCGACGGGGCCGAGCTGCACTCGCCGCGCATCCCGAACGGCGACGTGGACCTGGTGATCGGCGCCGACCCCATGGTGGTCGCCATCCCCGAGACCCTGGCCAAGCTCGGGCACGGCCGCAGCGCGGTGCTGCTGAACCGGTTCGTCTCGCCCAACGCGATGTTCGCGCGTGACGCGGATCTCGACCTCGGCTTCGACCCGCTGCTGGCACGGGTGATGCCGCGGGCCGATGGCGAACGCGTCGAGAGCATCGACGCGACACGCATCGCGCAGGTGATGCTGGGCAACGCGGTGGGGGCCAACCTCTTCCTGGTCGGCCATGCCTGGCAGAAGGGGCTGATCCCGCTGCAGGTCGAGCATATCGACCGCGCCATCGAGCTGAACGGCACCGAGGTGGCGATGAACAAGCGCGCCTTTGGCCTGGGCCGCATCGCCGCCGCGCGTCCCGACCTGGTGGCGCTGTGGCTGCGCGGGCACGAGGAGGTGCACATCCCGGACACGCTGGGCGATTTGCTGGCCGACCGCATGCCGCGCTTGCGCGACTGGGGCGGCGACCGCTGGGCCGCGCGTTATCGCCGCCTGGTGGCGCGGGTGGAGGACGCGGAGGCCAAGCTGCCCGGCAGCGACGGCAGGCTCGCGCGCGCCGTGGCCCACGTCGCGGCCAAGCTGATGACCTACAAGGACGAGTACGAGGTGGGTCGGCTGATGACCGCGCCCGGCTTCGCCCAGCGGTTGCGGGAGAACTTCGAGGGCGACTTCACCATCGCCTACAATCTGGCGCCGCCGCTGTGGTCCCGACGCGACCCCCGCACCGGCCGCCCCACGAAGCGCCGCTTCGGTGCGTCGATGGGCCACGGCTTCGCGCTGCTGCGCCGCTTGCGGCCGTTGCGCGGCACGGTGCTGGACCCGTTCGGCTACGGCGCGCATCGCCGCATGGAGCGCCGGCTGATCGCCGACTACCTGGCGTTGGTGGACACGGTCCTGGCGGGCCTGAAGCCGGACAACGTGGCGCAGGCCGAAGCGCTGCTGCGTGCGCACGACGCGGTGCGAGGCTACGACGTGGTCAAAGAAGCCTCGGTAAAGCGCGTAGAACAAGCGATTCCCGCGCTAGAGGCCGCCTTCAGGGGTCTGGGGCCGCGGGCCCCAGTCAGGGTCCAGGGGTGAAACCCCTGGCCTTTCTTACTTACCGAGGCGGCGGCAAGCTCTGCTGCTGCACCATCCCGGGCGGCCCCGGCGCGTAGCCCACCGGCGGCTCCGCCTGCGACTGGTCGTAACCCGGCGTAGGCGGCGGCAACGAGGGCTGAGCCGGAACACCCGCGCGCATGAGCACGCCGCGCAGCGCGTCGGCGGCCGGGTTGTTCACGCGCATGGCCATGACGATGTCCACGGGCCCGACCGGCTGGCCGTAATAGACCTGGTCGCCGCCGCTGTCGGACGACATCACGCTGCCCTGGAGGGAGACGCCGGCGAACAGTCCGCGGGTGCGTTGGAAGGCGACGATGTCGGCGTTGAGGTTCGTCGTGGTGGCGCCTTCGACGCCGCCGCCGATGGTGACGAGCGCCACCGACGCGGTGCCGCCCAGGCGGAACTGGCTGTCCATGACCGAGCGCAGGCCGTTATCGGTGAGGATCATCATCATCACCTCGGCGTCCTGTATGCCGGCCTGCAGGCCGAAGCTGCCGCCGCCGACGCTGTAGAAGGCGGGCGACGACCAGCTGCCCTGGCCACCGCGGGCCAGCAGCACGCAGCCGCCGCCCTCGCCGCCGAACAGGAAGCCGGCGTGGAAGACGCGCGGGCAGATCATCACGGCGCGGGCACGCGGCAGCAGGGCGCGTGCGTCGTGGCCTTCGCGGCCGTCCAGCACTTCCTGGGCCGCCAGAGTGGCGCGGTCCACGAGCTCCTGCTGGCCCTGCGGCGTCACGGCGTGCGCGGCGATGGGGAGAGCCAGCAGGCCCCCCAGGACCGTCAGTCGCCCGCGTAAACCCATGGTAGGATGCTCTCTCTCGCTGAAGCCTGCCGGATTCTTATGTCACATTATGGCGTTATCGAGGCAAGTTAATACGTGACCTGATCTCCGGCCGCGAGCGCCGACCGTCGTTACACGCTATGCCTCTGTGCGGCCCATCGTGCGTTCGGCGCTCTGTCCTGCGTCAAGCCCAAGCCGCTACGCGGTCATTTCGCGAGGCTTGACCCGAGCCAGCCCGCCGAAGCAGGCGGCAGGCCGCGGCAGGAGCCGCACCCGTTCAGATCGCCGCGCCGTCGTTCACCGTCACCACCCGCCAGCCCGCCTCGAAGCGTTCCAGCACCGTCAGCGACAGGTTCTGGACGGCCAGATGCAGGCAGGCGCGTGCGTCCACGCCCAGCGCATGCGCCACCGCCGCGCGTATGGCGCCGCCATGGCTGACGCAGACCAGGTCCTGTCCGTCGTGGCTCTCCGCCAGCCGCTCCAGCGTCTCGCCCACCCGCGCCATCACGTGCAGCATGCTCTCGCCCTCCGGCGGCGTCTCGGCGGCGCCCAGCGGCCAGAACGGATGCGCCGGATCGGCCAGCCGGGCCGGCAGCTCGGCGTGTTTCAGGCCCTGCCAGCCGCCCAGATCCTGCTCGGTCAGGCCAGGCTCGACCGCAACGGCGCAGGCCGGGTAGCCGGCGGCGTGGATGGCGGAGGCGGTGTCGCGGGTGCGGCGCAGCGGGGTCGCGAACCAGGCAGCGTCGCGCGGCAGGCGGGCGGCGAGCGAGCGGTGCGTGTCGACCTGCGCCAGCAGGCTGTCGGCGCAAAGCGCCACGTCCATGCGGCCGTACAGCACGGCGCGGGATGCGGCATCCACGATGGCGTGGCGGATCAGCCAGAAGCGGGTGCAGTCCATGTCCCTGCCTTGCCCTTCACTCACCGAGGTTCATCAGCGAGCCGTTGCGGCGGGCGACGTGGAACTGCTGGGCGAACAGCAGCATCGACGCGCCCATCCAGAAGACGTTCAGCCCCAGCGCCCAGGCCAGGTGATCCCACCGTATGACCCCCTGGCCGATGGCCGCGCGCAGCCCCTCGAACACGTGGGCGGCCGGCAAGGAAAGGGCCACGTATTGCAGCCAGTGCGGCAGCACGGCCACCGGGTAGTAGACGGCGGCCACCGGTGCCAGGCCGATCAGCATGGACCAGACCAGGCTCTCCGCGCCGCCGCCCTGGCTCAGGATCAGCGAGATGCAGCCGAGCGCGATCCACCAGCCCATCAGGATCAGGTTGATCGCGAACAGCAGCAGCACCGGCCCGACGCTGAGGATGTTGAAGTGATACAGCAGCCCCGCCAGCCCCGCCGCGGGCAGCACGCCCAGCAGCATGCGCACCATCGACATCCCGACGAGTGCGGCCAGCAGCTCCCACGGGCGCAGCGGCGAGACGAAGATGTGGCCGAGGTTGCGCGACCAGATCTCCTCCATGAAGGTGACGGCGAAGCCGAGATGGCTGCGCAGCGCGGTCTCCCACAGGATGACGCCGCCCAGCAGCATGCCCACGGTCATGGCGCCGCGGTTGCCGATCCGGGCCGCGAAGAACTGGCTGGTGAAGCCCCAGATGACCATCTGCAGCACCGGCCAGTAGGCGAGGTCGAGCAGCCGCGGCCAGGAGCGGCGAAACAGGGTGAGGTGCCGGTACATCAGGCCCCAGATGCGGCGCAGCGAGCTCATGCGCCGACCTCGGACGTCTCGCCGCGTTCGGTCACCTCGCCCAACTCGGCCGGTTCGGCGCGGCCGCGCGATCGGGCGATGTCGAGGAACACGTCCTCCAGGTCGTCGCGGTCGTAGCGGGCCAGCAGCTCGGCCGTGGTGCCGCGGTCCACGATGCGGCCCTGCTTCATCACCAGCACCTGGCCGCACAGGCGGGCCACCTCGTCCATGTTGTGGCTGGCGAGCAGGATGGTGCAGCCGGACGTGGCCCGGTAGCGCTCCAGCCAGCTGCGCACCAGGTCGCCGGTGTCGGGGTCCAGGCTGGCGGTCGGCTCGTCCAGCAGCAGCAGCTCGGGCCGGTTGATCAGCGACTTGGCCAGCGCCACGCGCGTCTTCTGCCCGGCGGAGAGCTGGCCCGCGGGGCGGTCGATGAAGGCGTGCAGGTCGAGTTCGCCCGCCAGCTCGGCGATGCGCCGGTCGACGTGACGCACGTTGTAGAGGTGGCCATAGACCCGGAGGTTCTCCGCCACCGTCAGCCGGTGCGGCAACGCCACGTAGGGCGAGGAGAAGTTGACGCGGGCCAGCGCCGCAAACCGGTCGCGTGCCATGTCGTGGCCCAGCACCACGATGTGCCCGGCGGTGGGCACCAGAAGCCCGAGCAGCATGGCGATGGTGGTGGTCTTGCCGGCGCCGTTGCCGCCGAGCAGCCCCACTGTCTCGCCACGCCGGACGGAGAAGCTGATCTCGTCCACCGCCAGGGCGGCGCGATAGCGTTTGGTCAGGGAGGTGACTTCGATGGCGTGCATGCCGCCCGAGTTACTCATTTCGCGGTTGCAAGCCAAGCGACGCGACGACCGCTCATCGAGCCGAAGAACGGGCCAACAACGATAGCAGTCGTGACAGACCTCGAAAGTATCCGTGACCCTGACCAAGACATGCACGCCAGGGTTGCAGACGGAAGAAAATGAAACGTTGATCTCATTACGACAACTAGTTAACCTCCTGTCATGATCGGTGCTCGTCTCGGGCGGACGCCCGACGTTGGGCGTCCTCGCCGGTGCGCAAGCTCCATCATCGTTCAGGCCGGCTCGCGTCGGCGCTGACAAGACATAATCCTGGAGGTTTCATGCCAAACATGACTGACAAACGTCTCTCCATGCTGCTGGCGAGCGCCGGCTTCGTGGCAGCCGCATCGACCGCCTTCGCGCAGGACAGCGGCGCGCTGCGACTGCCCGGGCTTCACGGAACGGTCATCGTGCCGAGCTCCAGCATCGCCCGGCCGGGCGATGCTGGCGTTCGCGCGCATACCAACATCCGGATCCTAGCACCGGGCGGAGACATCGTCCCGAACGACGCGGCCCCGTCCGGCAGCTACGAGAACCCGGCGTCGTTGGCCTGCCTCTACGGCCTGACCGCGAAGGTCGCGGGCTGCAACCCGATGACGCTGAAGACGGTGACCACCGGCGGCAGCAAGGTGGTGGCGATCGTGGACGCCTACGACTATCCCACGGCCAAGAAGGACCTGACGGCGTTCAGCAAGCAGTACGGGCTGCCGGCCATCACCAACAAGAACTTCGAGGTGGTCTACGCCACCGGCACGAAGCCGGCACAGGATTCCAGCGGCGGCTGGGAGCTCGAGGAGGCGCTCGACATCGAGATGGCCCATGCCCTGGCCCCCGGCGCCAAGGTCGTGCTCGTGGAGGCTGCGTCGAACAGCCTGGCCGACCTTCTGACGGCGGAGGCGGCGGCGTCCAAGCTGGTCGCCGCGGCCGGCGGCGGCGAGGTCAGCAACAGCTGGAGCGGCGGCGAGAGCAGCGGCGAGGAGAGCAAGGAGAGCGATTTCGCGACCAACACCGTCGTGTACTTCGCATCCACCGGCGACTCGCCCGGCATCGGCTTTCCCGCGGCGTTGAGCAACGTGGTGGCCGTCGGCGGCACCTCGGTCATTCGAACGCCGGCCGGCGCCTACCAGTACCAGACCGCCTGGAACGAGGGCGGCGGCGGGTCGAGCGCCTACGTTCCGATCCCGTCCTACCAGTCCGCCATCGCCAAGATCGTCGGCAGCAAGCGCGGCACGCCGGACATCTCGCTGGTGGCCGATCCCAACACCGGCGTGTGGATCTACGACACCACGCCCTACCAGGGCACCGTGTACGACTGGCTGGTGATCGGCGGCACGAGCGTGTCGTCTCCGGCACTCGCCGCGATCGTCAACAATGCCGGGAATTTCTTCGCCTCCACGCCGCTGGAACTGGCGCAGGTCTACGCCAACAGGAACGTCAAGGCCGACTTCACCGACGTCACGAAAGGAACCTGCGGGTCCAACAACATGACGACCAAGGCGGTCAAGGGCTGGGATTTCTGCACCGGCGTCGGCACGCCGCTCGGCCGCGCCGCCAAGTAGCGCCGGCCGATCACCCCGGGATCATGCCGGTCTCGGGGTGACACGCGGCGCGGGCGACAGGCCCCGCCGGAAGCGCAGGGCGTTCTGGACGTAGGAAGGCGCCGTCAGCGCGAAGCGCGCCCGCTCCTCGTCGCCCAGCACACGCACGAACCTGGCCGGTGTGCCGGCCCACATCTCGCGCGCGGCGATGCGCTTGCCCGGCGTCAGCACGGCGCCCGCGGCCAGCACGCCGCCCGGCTCGATCACCGCGCCGTCCAGCACCACGGCCGCCATCGCCACGAACGCGCCTTCGTGCAGGGTGGCGGCGTGCACGATGGCCATGTGGCCGACAGTCACGTCGTCGCCGATCAGGCACTCCATGCCGGGGCCGGGGTTGACGTGCAGGATGCAGCCATCCTGGATGTTGCTGCGGGCGCCGACGCGTATGCGGTTGGTGTCGCCGCGCAGCACGCATCCGAACCAGACGCTGGCCTGCGGCCCGATCTCGACGTCGCCGATCACCGTGGCGTTAGGCGCGATCCAGGCGTCCGGTGCCACGCTCGGGGCGATGCCGTCCAGGCTGTAGAGCGGCCCGGCGCCGGACGGGATCGGGTGGTCCATCGCTACGCCTCCGTCTTGAGCCCCAGCATCAGCCGCAGGTTCTGCACCGCGGCGCCGGAGGCACCCTTGCCCAGATTGTCCAGCCGCGCCACCAGCACCGCCTGGCGCGCGGCTTCGGCCGCGAAAACGTGCAGCACCATCGTGTCGGTGCCCGCATCCCCATCGGCGTGCAGCCTAGCAGCGCCGGCTTCGGCCACGTGTACCGTATCGCTGCCGCGATAGTGGCGCGCCAGGGTGGCGCGCAATTCGGCGCCGGCCGGATGGCCCGGCAAACGGTCGAGATGGAGCGGGATGCTGACCAGCATGCCCTGCGGAAAATGGCCGACCGAGGGCACGAAGACCGGCGGCCCCCGCAAGCCGCCATGCAGCGCGATCTCCGGCACGTGCTTGTGGTCCAGCCCCAGCCCGTACAGCGTGAAGGCCGGGCCGCCTTGCGCCTCGTGCGCCTCGATCATCTGCCGGCCGCCGCCCGAGTAGCCGCTGACGGCGTTGATGCTGATCGGGTGCTCGGGCGGGATCAGACCCGCATCGACCAGCGGCCGCAGCAGGGCGACGGCGCCAGTGGCGTAGCATCCCGGGTTGCTGACCCTGGCGGCCGCTGCGATGCGGGCGGGCTGCCCGGGCGACAGCTCGGGGAAGCCGTAGGTCCAGGCGGGGTCGCAGCGATGGGCCGAACTTGCGTCCAGCAGGCGCGGCGCGCGGTCGCCGAGCGAGTCGGCCAGTGCCACGGCCTCGCGCGCGGCGGCGTCCGGAAGGCAGAGGACCACCAAGTCGGCCTCTTCCATCAAGGCGCGCCGTGCGCCCGGGTTTTTGCGCTGGTCCGGATCGATGGCCAGCAGCCGGACGGGCTGGCTGGCCAGGCGCTCGCGTATGCCGAGACCGGTGGTGCCAGCCTCGCCGTCTATGAAGACTGTTTTCACAGCCGGCAGGTAACACGGCCCGACGGAGGCAGCCACGTCAGCGGTCAGACCAGGCCAGTTCTGGCCTCTTTCCTGGACGTTTAATGATCAGACCAAGGATCGTAGCTACCGAAACTCCAGAGATTGCCCTCCGGATCGCGCGCCGTGTAACCCCGGCCGCCGTAATCGGCGTCTTCCGGCGGCCGTACGATCTCCGCGCCGGCGGCGCGGGCGTGTTCGGCATGTGCGTCGACATCTTGCACCACAAGGTAGAGCCCGACCGTGGCTCCGCCTGCCTGCACGACCGTTTTCATTCCTGTGGCACGGGTGTGGTCGCTCTCCATCGCGGTCGAGAGCATGACCATCCTGTCGGACCACAGGAGCTGCGCGTGCTGTATGGCGCCGGGATCCTTGCCGTCAGGATAGACGGCATGGCGTGTGAAGCCGAACGCCTCGCAGAGGAAGTCGATCGCGCGCGGGGCGTCGGTGTAGCGCAGGCAGGGAATGATCTCGTGTCGCATGGCAGGCTCCTCGGTGAAGGGCTGTTATGGTCCATCCGGCGTCACCCGGATTGGATGAAACGCACCTCGAACCGGAAACACTCAGGCCACTACAAGACCGCCGCCATCCGGCTGGCCGCGTGCGCAACAGGGCAACGGCATGGCGCTGCTGGCGTGCCAGCGGCGCGGCGGACAGCAGATGCTGCGCGAACGTGGATGCCGGCCTGCGAACCCTGCGAGTGTGACAGCGCCGGACGCAGATGAACGCCGGCCGCGAACGCCTCGCCCGCCACCAGGCGGAGCATGCGGCCGTCGGCACCGGTAATCGTGATCGGCTCGCCGAGGTTGACGATCAGCACACCTTCGGCGTGCGGCAACTCGCGCCGCACGGTGAAGCCGCCGGTTCTCTCCCGGTAGTCGCTGTAGCCTTGGATGGCGCCCGCGAGCGCCGGTGGCGGCGCCACGCGGATCGTGCGCCAGGCGTTCACGCCATCGTCGTGGGACTGCTCGGTTCGACGGCGCGCGAGCATCGTGGCCAACCTTCAATCCGGCGACTGAAGATTGACCCCTGACACCTGGTTCAGCGCTTGCTGAACTGGAACGAACGGCGTGCCTTGGCGCGGCCGTATTTCTTGCGCTCGACCACGCGGCTGTCGCGGGTCAGGAAGCCGGCGGTCTTCAGGATCGGCCGCAGGTCGGGTTCGTAATAGGTCAGCGCGCGGCTGATGCCGTGGCGCAGCGCGCCGGCCTGGCCGGACAGGCCGCCGCCGTTCACCGTGCAGAACACGTCGAACTGGTTGTAGCGGTCGCTGACCAGGAAGGGCTGGGTGATCAGCATGCGCAGCACCGGGCGGGCGAAGTACTGGCCCACCTTCTTGCCGTTCACCTCGATCTCGCCGCGCCCGGCCTTGATCCAGACCCGGGCGATGGCGTTCTTGCGCCGGCCGGTCGCGTAGCTGCGGCCCAGCGCGTCGCGCTTGGACTCGCGCTTCGGGGTACCGTCCTCGCCGGTGCCGGCGCCGGTGCCGGTCGCGGCGGTGACGAGGTCCTTGAGGTCGGCGAGCGACCGTGTCTGAGTCTCGGACATCAGGTCCTCTTGTTCTTGGGGTTGAGCGCCGCGACGTCGAGCGTCGCCGGCTGCTGGCCGGCATGGGGATGCTCGGTGCCGGCATAGACGTAGAGGTGCTTCATCTGCGCGCGCTGCAGCGGGCCGCGGGTGATCATGCGTTCCACCGCCTTTTCCAGCACCTGGCCGGGGCGCTTGCTCTCCAGCCGCTGGCGGATGGTGCGGCCCTTGATGCCGCCGGCATAGCCGGTGTGGTAGTAGAACACGCTGTCCTCGGCCTTCTTGCCGGTCACGCGCACCTTTTCGGCGTTGATCACCACGATGTTGTCGCCGCAATCGACGTGCGGGGTGAAGGTCGGCTTGTGCTTGCCCCGCAGGCGCTGGGCGATGATGGTGGCCAACCGGCCGAGAACGACGCCATCGGCGTCGATCAGGATCCAGTTCTTCGTCACCTCCGCCGGCTTCAGCGAGCGGGTGGATTTCAGCATGTCTAACAGCCCCGAAGGATTTCTGGTGCGGCTTGTCGTCGTAAACCGATGCAACGTCAAGGCTTTCCGCCTGTGGTAGCCCGATACCACATTATCGGCGCGTCCGGCCGGTCCGGTGTCGCCCTGTGCCGCTCGCTGCTGGCGGATGGCCAGGCGTTCGTGCCGGTGGTGCGCAGCGCCGCCCGGTGGACGGCGACCAGGCTCCCCGGCGCGCCGTGCCTGGCCGACCTGGACGACGCGGCGGCCCTGCAGCGCGCGTTGTCGGGCGCCACCCATGTCGTCTCCTGCGCGCATGCCCGTTACGCGTCGGCGGTCCTGGCCGCGGCACCCGAAGATGCCTGTTTCGTGTTCCTGGGCAGCACACGCAAGTTCACCCGCTGGCCGGACGCGCACGGCCTCGGCGTGCTGGCGGGGGAGGCGGCGTTCCTCGCCTCGGGCCGACGCGGCGTCATGCTGCACCCGACGATGATCTACGGCGCGCAGGGAGAGGACAACGTGCGTCGCCTGGTCGCCCTGCTGCGCTGGCTGCCGGTGGTGCCGCTGCCCGATGGCGGCCGTGCGCTGGTCCAGCCGATCTACCAGGGCGACGTGACCGCCTGCCTCCGCGCGGCGCTGCAAATCGACTGGCCGGGCGCCGAGACGATGGTCATCGGCGGGCCATCGCCGATCGACTATGCCGGTTTCGTTCGAACCGTCGCCGCGGCGGCGGGCCTGCGTCGGCCAAGGATCGTGACCCTCCCCGTGGCCGTCTTGCGCCTGGCTACCGGCGTTGCGGCCTTCGTGCCGTTCCTGCCACGCATCGGTGCCGATGAGGTCCGCCGGTTGCGCGAAGACAAGGCGTTCGACGTGAGCCGGATGCGCCTGGTTCTCGCGGTGAGGCCGACGCCGCTGGAAGCCGGCTTGCTGCGCAGCTTTGCGCTGGCCTAGGAGGCGTGGCATCGTTACTTGCTCGAACGGTGCCGTCTACAACTATAAGTTTAAGATGTCCTGCAAGCTGCCACCGCAGGTGCAATCACGAAAACTTGATCGATGTTTCAAAGTAATGACTAAGATACAACCGTGCTAAATGCCTCTTGCAATCCAAGGTTGTTGCATTTTGTTGCGCCGGGAACCTACAAAGGGCGGTCGGAACCTGAGGTTCTGACTGTATTGCTCAAATCCTGTTCTAAATCCCGGGAGAAAATCTATGCTGATGAAGTCCGTTCTCGCAGCCGCCGCCCTTCTGGCCAGCAGCGCCGCCGCGTCGGCCGCTGTGCCCGACGCCAAGGTCACCTACGACATTGCGTTCTCTGGTTTCTGCGACGGCATGTCGCTGACCGTCTACAAAGGCATCTACGTGACCGGCATGTCGACCGGCTGCCTCTCCGGTGTCGACCAGGGCCTCAACACGTCCGTCAACAAGTTCTCCGGCCTGGTCGTGACCGGCAACCAGGAGGCTGCGCCTTCGCTCTACACCTACTCGCTCGACCTCACGAACATGCGTTGGGCTGTCTACAGCAGCGACGGCACGACCTACTTCAAGATCAACAGCGGCAAGTTCACGTTCGGCGCGCCGGCAGCCAAGGCCACCCGGCCTTCGTCCGTCACCAAGCAGTAGGGTATCGCCGAAAGGCGAAAGGCCCGACTGTCATGGTCGAAGACGCCCGGGCTGTCATGCAGTCCGGGCGTTTTCCTGTTGCATCACCAATTCTGGTGGTGCGAGCGCCGAGGTGACCGTGCGTTTGATCACGCCGGCACGCTGCTCCATGCGTGACTTCGATGACGCTGCTTTGATGCCACGAAACATGGCCTCGGCACGCTGTGCGCTCTGACACAGTCGAGGACGAAGTTCATGCGCCAGTATTCCCACGCCTTTCCGGTCGTCATCGGCCTCTGCCTCGGCTTGGCCACCCCGGCCCTCGCGGCAGGCGCGTCGGACGATTCCGGTTTCCTGCGCAGCACGGCACGGGGTTCAAACTACGAGCTCGCCATGGCGCGGCTGGCCGAGCAGAAAGCGACCCGGCCCGACGTGAAGGCCTACGCCCGGACGATCGTCACCGACCACACGCAGCTGAACACCGCGCTGCGCAAGCTCACCGCAAGCAAGGGGGTCGCGTGGCCGACGGGCCTGGAGCACTCGGACAAGACGAAGCTGGCCCGGCTGAACGCGGCGACAGGCCCGGATTTCGACCAGGCCTTCGTGTCGGCCGAGGCTGAGGTCAACAAGGCCGACAAATCCGACCTCGAGAAGATCGTCGGCACGACACAGGACCCGGACGTGAAAGCCTTTGCCAAGCGCATGCAGGCGGACGACGCCAAGCACGAGCGGATGGGCAAGAAGCTGCAGGGCTGAACCGCCGGCCGGCCGGTCGAGGGCGAGCCCTCGACCGGCGCGGTTCAGGCGAAATGCGACGCCAGCTCATGCTCCGGCGTGTTCGTCAGGTCCTTGCTGAGGGTCTTGCCGAGCTTTCCGGAGGCTGCCTTGTCCAGCCCCTCGCGTATGTCGTGCAGCACGTGGGCCGGCGCGGCCAGCACGATCTCCTGCACCGCGCCGGTGCGCACCGCCTCGTTCAGCCGGTCGGCCACCAGCCGGGCGAAATGCGCCTTGGCCTGGACGTGCGGGTCGGTTTTCGGGGCCTTGAGCTGGCTGGTGCCGCCGCTCGGGTCCTCATCGGTGTCGCCGTGGCCGCTGTTGTCGAACTGCGCCACCGTGCGCATGGCGCTGCCCTGCAGCGTCAGTATGCGCGCCTTGCCGCCATCGGCCACGACGTACCAGGTTGGATCGCTGCTCATGCCATGATGTCTCCGTTGTGGGCCACGAACGCCCGGGCCGCGCGGTCGTTCACCTTGGGTGCACGGTCAGGCCGGTGCGAAGGCCTGGTGGATCCCGTCGAGCGCGATCTGCACGGCCAGCGCCGCCAGCAGCACGCCGAGCACCCGGCCGGCCACGCTGGTGCCCGTCTCGCCCAGCGCGCGCGCGATCCAGCGCGCGCCGAGCAGGCATAACAGCTGCAGCAGGATGGTGACCGCGACCGCCGCCTCAATGGCCAGGATTTTCAGCCGGTCGCCGCCGGCATGGCTGTGCAGCACCACCATCGTGGTCATCGCACCCGGTCCCGCGATCAGCGGAATGCCGAGGGGGAAGATGGCGATGTCCTCGTCGGTGCGTATGGCCGCCTGCCGCTCCGGGTCGGTCTGGCGCTGCGCGTGGCTGCCGCGCACCATGTCGGCCGCGGTGATGAACAGCAGGATGCCGCCCGCCACACGCATCGCCGGCAGGCCGATGCCCAGCGAGGCGAGCAGGCTCTCGCCGGCCAGGCCGAACACCGCCAGCACCAGGAAGGCGACCACGCAGGCGCGCCTGGCCTGGCTGGCGCGCTCGGCCGGCGTGTCCTTGGGCGTCATGGCCGCGAACACGGCGGCGGTGCCCGGCGGATCGACGATGACGAGGAGCGCCACCAGGGCGTAGAAGAAGGTGTTCAGGCTGGACCAGTGCACGTCGTTCGTCTCGGTCGGAGAAGGGTTGCCCTACACCCTGGCGCGCGCCGCGGCGAGGTCTGCGGGCGTGTTGACGTTGTGAAACGGGTCCGGCGCCTCGTGAAAGACGCAGGCCCGCATGCCGATGATCTGGCCGAAGGCCCGCACCCGGCCGGAAGCCTGGGCGGCCAGCCAGTCCGCCAGGGCTTCCGCGCCTTCGGTGGGCCAGAGGGCCACGAGAGGGTGCAGGCCGGCCTCGCTCTGCGCCCAGGAGGGGCCGGGGGCTAGGCGCACGGCCAGGTCGCGCGGGATGAACGGCGTGTCGCCCGGCACGCTCAGCAGCCACTTGGCGCCCAGCGCCTCTGCCCAGGCCAGCCCGCGCAGCACGCCGCCGAGCGGGCCGCGGCCGGTGACCGTGTCGGCCAGCACCGGCAGCCCCAGATGGGCGTAGCGCGAGGGGTCGCCGTTGGCAGAGATGGCCAGCGCTGGCACCTGCGGCTGCAACCGGTCTAGCAGGTGATCGATCAGGGTGCGCCGGCCTAGCGTCAGCAGCGCCTTGTCCACGCCGCCCAGCCGCGTGCCGGAGCCGCCTGCTAGCACCAGGCCGGCGATCATTCGGGTAAAGGCAAGCAAGGTCTTCTTTTCTGAAGAAAAGAAGCAAAAGACTTCTGGTCGTGCTGTCGCGGCGGCTGGGAACACCCGACCCTGGGGCGAACGACGGGGATCGAACCCGCGACAACCGGTACCACAAACCGGCGCTCTACCAACTGAGCTACGTCCGCCACCAGGAAGGCGGATGTAGGTCGTCCGCCTGTGCCGCGTCAACGCCGGCGCGCGTCATGCGGGAACGCGCGCGTGGGCTCTGGCCGGCCCGGACCCTGTCGCAGGGGCCAAGTGACGCTGCAGCCTTGCGCAGGCCTCGTCCAGCACCTCGTCGCGCTTGCAGAACGCGAAGCGCACCCAGTGCTTGGGCGCGTCACCCTCGTAGAAAGCCGAGACGGGGATGGCGGCCACCCCGGCCTGCTCGGTGATGTGGCGGCAGAAGGCGCGGTCGTCGCCATCGAAGCCCACGGCCGAGATGTCCGCGACCACAAAGTAGGTCCCGCTGCTCGGCAGCACGCGAAAGCCCGCCCGGCCCAGCCCTGCGGACAGGCGTGCGCATTTGGCGGCCAGCGTGCCCGAGAGCGCGGAGAAATAATCGTCGCCGCGGGCCAGCCCCAGGGCCACGGCGCGCTGCAGGTTCGGGGCCGTGGTGAACGTCAGGTTCTGGTGCGCCCGGGCCACCAACGAGGCCAGGGCGGGCGGGCCGCTGACGTAGCCCACCTTCCAGCCGGTCAGCGAGAAGGTCTTGCCCGCGCTGCCCACGCGCAGGCAGCGTTCGGCCATGCCGGGCAGCGTCATCAGCGGCACGTGGCGGGCGGGCGCGAACACCAGGTGTTCGTAGACCTCGTCGCACACCGCGTAGGCGTCGTGGCGGTGCAGCAGTTCGGCCAGGAAGGCGAGCTCGTCCCCGGTGAACACCTTGCCGGTCGGGTTCATCGGCGTGTTCAGCAGCAGCGCCTTGGTGCGCGGGCCGAACGCGGCCGCCAGCGCGGCGCGCGGCAGCCCCCACTCCGGCGGCTCCAGCCGAACCAGCACCGGCACCGCGCCCAGCAGCCGGATCACCGGCAGGTAGGTGTCGTAGAGCGGCTCGATCAGCACCACCTCGTCGCCGGGGTTCAGCAGCGCCGCGAGGCAGGCGGCCAGCGCCTCGGTGGCGCCGCTGGTCACTACGACGCCGGCGTCGGGGTCTATCTCCAAGCCCCAGAAACGGCGGTTGGCGCGGGCGACCTCCTGGCGCAGCTCGGGCAGGC
This sequence comes from uncultured Acetobacteraceae bacterium, assembly GCA_964244615.1. Taxonomy (GTDB): domain Bacteria; phylum Pseudomonadota; class Alphaproteobacteria; order Acetobacterales; family Acetobacteraceae; genus BOG-908. The sequence goes on along the minus strand of CAXTJP010000038.1, from coordinate 5,902 downwards.
CGGCCAGCGGGGGATACTGGTTGCGCCCGTCGAGCAGCGCGTCGGCTGCCGCCTGCACGACGTCCGCCGGCCCCTCGGTGTCCGGAAAACCCTGGCCCAGGTTGATCGCGCCGTGGCGGGTGGCCAGCGCCGACATGACGGTGAAGATCGTGGTGCCGGCGGCCGACAGCAGGGTGTTGGCTGGCTTCAAGCTGGTTCTCCTCCATGGCGGTCCGGCGGTGCCGGCCGGGACCGATTCCTGCCGGCACCGATCATGCTCAAAAACCGGGCAGCATCGCCCAACGCCGCGCCAGCCGGCCCTCGTTTGCAGCCGACCGGCCCCCGTGCAAACGTCCCGCGCAACAAGATCCGGGAGCCGCCCATGAAGAAGATCGAGGCTGTGATCAAGCCGTTCAAGCTCGACGAGGTGAAGGAGGCGCTGCACGAGGTGGGGTTGCAGGGCCTGACTGTCATCGAGGCGAAGGGCTTCGGCCGCCAGAAGGGACACACCGAACTGTATCGCGGCGCCGAGTACGTGGTTGATTTCCTCCCCAAGGTTAAGATCGAGGTAATCTGCGACGACGCGATGACCGAGCGCGCGGTGGAGGCGATCGTGAACGCGGCCCGCACCGGCCGCATCGGCGATGGCAAGATCTTCGTCACGGCGGTCGAGGAGGTGGTGCGCATCAGGACCGGAGAGCGCGGCGAACAGGCGCTCTGACCGCCTATGGTCCCGATCTTGCTCCACGTTGGATTTGCGTGACCCGAAAGGGCAGCGTGACCTGACCTGGCTTGCGTGATCGCGCTCCCGTGCGAAACAGGCGCGCCCGGGCAGGACGATGAACCCGGGTCGAACCCGAACCAGGATGACTCCAGACATGGCTAAGAAGGTGCAGCAGATGCCGGCCGAACCCAGCGCAGTCAGCAAATGCCTCGAGATGATGCGGGAGAACTCGGTCGAGTACGTCGATCTGCGGTTCACCGATCCGCGCGGCAAATGGCAGCACACCGCGCAGACCGTCGGCACGATCGACGAGGACGCGTTCCGCGACGGCATCATGTTCGACGGCTCGTCCATCGCCGGCTGGAAGGCGATCAACGAGAGCGACATGATCCTGATGCCCGATCCCACCAGCGCGGTGATGGACCCGTTCGCCGCCAAGCCCTCGATGATCCTGTTCTGCGACATCATCGAGCCCAGCACCGGCCAGGCCTATGGCCGCGACCCGCGCAGCACCGCCAAGAAGGCCGAAGCCTACGTCGCCTCCACCGGCATCGGCGACACCGCGTTCTTCGGCCCGGAGGCCGAGTTCTTCGTGTTCGAAAGCGTCAAGTTCGGCACCGGCGGCAATTACGGCCACTACAAGATCGACAGCGTCGAGGGTCCCGACGCGTCGATGAAGGACTACCCGGAAGGCAACATGGGCCATCGGCCCGGCATCAAGGGCGGCTACTTCCCGGTGCCGCCGGTGGACAGCGAGAGCGATCTGCGCGCCGAGATGCTCAGCGCGATGGGCGAGATGGGCCTGCCGATCGAGAAGCACCACCACGAGGTCGCCCAGAGCCAGCACGAGCTCGGCACCAAGTTCGGCCCGCTGGTGACCAGCGCCGACCAGATGCAGATCTACAAATACTGCGTGCACAACGTGGCGCACAGCTACGGCAAGACCGCCACCTTCATGCCAAAGCCGATCTACGGCGACAACGGCAGCGGCATGCACGTGCACCAGTCGATCTGGAAGGACGGCCGCCCGGTGTTCGCCGGCAACGCCTATGCCGATCTGTCGGAGACCTGCCTGCACTACATCGGCGGCATCATCAAGCACGCCAAGGCGCTGAACGCGTTCACCAACCCCAGCACCAACAGCTACAAGCGGCTGATCCCCGGCTTCGAGGCGCCGGTGCTGCTGGCCTACTCGGCACGCAACCGCTCCGCCTCCTGCCGCATCCCTTACGCCACCAGCCCGAAGGCCAAGCGCGTCGAGGTGCGGTTCCCCGACCCGACCGCGAACCCCTATCTGGCTTTCGCGGCCATGCTGATGGCGGGGCTGGACGGCATACGCAACAAGATCCACCCCGGCGAGCCGATGGACAAGGACCTCTACGACCTGCCGCCGGAAGAGCTGAAGGGCATTCCCACGGTCTGCGGCTCGCTGCGCGAGGCGCTCGGCGCGCTCGCCGCGGATCACGAGTTCCTGCTGGCGGGGGACGTGTTCAGCCGCGACCAGATCGAAAGCTACATCGAGCTGAAATGGTCCGAGGTGTTCCGCTTCGAGCACACCCCGCACCCGGTCGAGTTCGAGATGTACTACTCGGTCTGACCAGCCGGCCACCCCCCGCCGGGCGGGGGGTGGCGTGGTCTCAGGGCCGTTCCTCGAGCGTGTCTTCGGGCTCCTTGTCGCCGGGGCCGGTCACACCGCCGATCGCTGGCGGGTCGCTGGCGGGGAAGGTGTCTTCCAGCGCCTCGTCGCGCTCCTCGTCCTCGGTCTTCGTGCCGCTCATCGCGCTCTTCCAATCCTTCGCTTCAGCTTTCCAACGTGCGCCTGCCGGGCGGTTTCCAACAGGGTGCGAAGCAAGGCCAGGGCTCCGCCCTGGCCCCGCTGGGGCCCGCCGCCCCGGACCCCTTTCGGGCGGGCTTCGCGCTGGCGTACCGCTTCCGACAGGTTCTGCTGGAACACGGCACTTTGGCATCTTGCCTGCCGCCAGCGGCGGACGAAGGCGGCTTGGTCGAAGCGGTCCTCCAGCATGTCCACCAGCATGGCCGTGTAGACGTCCGCCTGCTGCAGCATGAGCATCATGTCGTGGCCGCCGAAGCGGACGCGCAACTCGCCCAGGCCGTGGCGCGCCTGGATGTCGGCCGCATGCCTGGCGTCCACGCAGGCTGGATCGTAGATCAGCCAGCCCCGTTCCAGCCGCTTCACCTGGTCCACCCGGTCGTAGGCGAAGCCGCTATCGGCCGCGATCCTGGCCGCCTCGCCGCGCCATCGTGTCTCGTAGGGCGCACGGGCCGGGTCGATCGAGTATTGCGGGCACACGGCCACGACCGAGCGGAGGCCGAGACGCTCGGAAAAGGTGATGGCCGCGAACCCGCCCATGCTGCCGCCGTAGCCGACCAGCGCGAAGCCTGCGGTGGCGGCCCGAACGGCTTGCAGGACCGCCTCGATCTCGCCGTGCTGAAACCAGTCGTTCTCGGCCGCCAGGATGCCGATGGCGTTGGTGCCGCGGTGGCGGAAGAAGCCCTCGGCGGCGAACGGACCGTCCAGCGTCGGGCCCGGCACCCAGTATTCGAAGCACACCACGGCGCGCGGCGTGTCGTTGCAGCGCAAAAACCTGACGCAGTAACGCTGGCCACGGTGCAGCACGATGGTCGGTGGTTCGGCCTCGTTCTCCTGCGTCATCGCGCCCGGACCCTCGTCTTCTCAATTGTGCACTGCAGCGTCACACGGGGATCGGCGATTGGTGCGGTGCAGCGTGTTGCAACTCTGCATCATGGCGCGGCACGCTCCTTGACGCGATTAGTGTGCGCACCCTAACCTTCGCGGCATCGAAAAACGAGCGGACGCAGTCGACCAGGCACAGATTTGGCGACTTCAATGGGGGAACAAGCGTGATCAAGGCAAGTTCGCAGCAGGCTGGTCGATACAGGACGCGTCGCGCGATGCTGCTGGCCGGCGCCACCTTGGCGCTGCTGGCCACGTGCGAGACCGCGTACGCCTTCGACACGGAAGTCGGCGGCTGGCAGGTCAACATCGACACCACGCTGTCCTCCAGCGTCGACCTGCGCACGTCGTCGATCAACCAGAACTTCGTGGGCATCGCCAATGGCGGCCGGTTCGTGCTGGCCAACAACGACAACGGCACGCTGAACTACCGTGACGGCTCGCCCGTCGCCGCCGTGCAGCGCATCACCACCGAGGTGCAGGCCAAGCGGGACGATTACGGCTTCTTCGTTCGCGCCACCGGCTTCTACGACCCGATCAACGACAGCTACCAGACCGATTTCCAGCCGTTGAGCCGCGCGGCGGTGCGCGACATCGGCGCCGACCTGCGCCTGCTGGACGCCTACGCCTTCGCCCGACCCACGATCTTCGGCCACGCCTTCGACGTTCGTGTCGGCGCGCAGGCGCTGAACTGGGGCGAGAGCACGTTCATCCAGTTCGGCATCAACTCGATCAATCCGCTGGACGCCACGGCGCTGCGCACCCCCGGCTCGGAACTGCGCCAGGGTTTCCTGCCGATCCCAGTGGTGGACGTGAAGACCGACATCGGCGGCGGCTTCAACCTGGAGAGCTTTTGGCAGTTCGCCTGGACACGCTCCAAGCTTGAGCCCGACGGGTCGTTCTTCGGCAACAACGACTCGCTGCTGGACGGCGGCACCTACGGCAACCTGCGCAACGACTTTCCAGACAACGCGCAGAGTCCATACGGGATCAGTGCGGCGGCCGGCAACGTCTTTGGCGCCTCGCTGAATCGCAGCCTCGACCGCCATCCCACTTCGCTGGACGAGTTCGGCTTCGCGCTGCGCAAGACCTTCGCGAGCCTGGGCGACACCGAGATCGGGCTGTATTTCGAAAACTACCACAGCCGCACGCCCTTCGGTTCCTACCGCACCGGCGCGTTTAACATCTCGGGCCTGGCCGACGTGCCGGGTTTCGGCGCGCTGGCCGAATTCCCCAACCCCGTCACCTTGGCGCTGAGCGGCCTTAAGGGCTACGCGCTGAAGACCTACAACTCCACCGCCTCGTTCTTCGCCGACTACCCCAAGGACATCCACCTGGTCGGCATCAGCTGGAACTTCACCGCCCCAGCCGGCGTCGCCATCCAGGGCGAGCTGTCCAGTCGGCTCAACCAGCCGATCCAGCTCTCCGCCTCCGACCTGTCGCTCGCGACCGACCTGCCGGCCATCAAGGCCTCGCTCGGCACCGGTTCCGCAGCACTCGCCGGGGCCTATTTCCTGGCGATCAACGATCCGACTATCAACGCGGCCGGCATACCGACCGGCTTCAACCAGATCATCGACGGCTGGAAGCGCTACCCGGTCATCCAGGCGCAGACCACGGCCACCAAGCTGTTCAACTCGATTCCCAGCCTGAGCATCAACAGCATAGCGCTGGTGGGGGAGATCGGCGGAGACTACGTGGCCAGCTTCCCGCGCAATCGCGGCATCTTCGACGCGGCCTACACCACCGACGTGAACTCGGCGTTTAACGTGGCGGCGACGGTGGACAGCAACAGCATCCTTTCCACCAAGGGCCTCGCAAGCCAGTTCTCCGCCGCCTACACCGTGGCGACGATCATCGACATGCCGAACGTGCTGCCCTACGGCATCGACATGAAGCCCACCATCTCGCTGCAGCATGATTTCGTCGGCACCAGCCCGGTGGGCGTGAACACCTTTGTCCAGAACACGGCCGCGGCCAGCATCGGCGTCACCTTCAACTACCTGCAGGCCTGGAGCCTGGGGGTACAGTACACCAACCACTTCCCCTTGTTCGACGGCGGCAAGTTCTACGGCCTGATCGACCGCGACTTCGTCTCCGCGGTGGCGTCCTACGAGTTCTAGGGCGTCATCGGTCAGACACGATCATCCGCTGCCGGTGCCGACGCAGCGCTGGTCCCGAACGCCTGGTGTGGTATAGGCGCGTCCGGGGCGGCTATACCATGGTTCCCGCCCGCAACCGGCCAGGTCGCAAGGCGACGGGGTCGGTTGCTTCGTGTCCGGCGGGAAGCCGCTTCCCGCAAACACCATGAAGGCAGTCGAGAGGTCTTTCGTCTTGAATACCAAGCGTGCCATCCGGGCCATAGCCGTCGCTATGGCCGCCTTGGGCCCGGCGGGGTTCGCGGCCGCGCGGTCCGCCGCGCCGGCCGGCGCCACCGACCAGCCGATCTGGCGCGCGACCCACGGCGTGCTGCTGGCGGTGGC
>CAXTJP010000037.1:0-23018 GCA_964244615.1 uncultured Acetobacteraceae bacterium | reverse complement strand
TAGGCGGAGATCTTGCCGGTGGCGATCACCTCCACCCCGTTCTCCGGGCGCAGGCCGAGGCGCGGCAGGGTGGTCTTCCAGATCACCGCGCGCACCTTGCCGCCCTCGTCCTTCAGGCTGAGATAGGTGTGGCCGGAGCCGTACTGCTTCAGCTCGGTGATCTCGCCGCGCACCCGGATGCGGCCGAACGCGCCCTCCAGCGTGCGCTTGATGGCGCCGGACAGCTCGCCCACGGTGTATTCGGGGATGTTGCCGCCGGTCTTGGCCGGGGCGGTCGACGCTTCGTCCATCGGACGAGCCTATGCTACGGGGGCGCCCTGGCAAAGTGGCGGGCGGAGGCGGGCGATGCGGGTTCTGATCGTGGGTGCCGGCGGACGGGAACACGCGCTGGCCTGGGCGGTCTCGCGCAGCCCGCTGCTGCAGAAACTGTTCGTGGCCCCGGGCAACCCGGGCACCGCGACGATCGCCGAAAACGTCGCCATCGGCGTGCTGGACGTGGCCGCCCTGGTGGCGTTCGCCCGCGCGGAGACGATCGACCTGGTGATCCCCGGCCCCGAGGCGCCGCTGGTGGCGGGCCTGGCCGACGCGCTGGCGTCGGCCGGCATACGCTGCTGCGGCCCGAGTGCCGCGGCCGCGGCGCTGGAGGGAAGCAAATCCTTCGCCAAGGCGCTGTGCGACGCGGCCGGCATCCCGACCGCGCGCTGGGAGCGGTTCGACGACGAAGCCGCGGCACGCGACTTCGTCGAGCGTCGCGGCGCCCCGATCGTGATCAAGGCGGACGGGCTGGCGGGCGGCAAGGGTGTCGTGGTGGCGCAGACCCCGGGCCAGGCGGAGGCCGCGATCGCCGACATGCTGAGCGGCGGCGCCTTCGGCGAGGCTGGCGCCAGCCTGGTGATCGAGGAATGCCTCGAAGGCGACGAGGTCAGCCTGTTCGCGCTGTGCGACGGCACGAACGCCGTGCTGCTGGGCGCGGCAGCGGACCACAAGCGCGCCGGCGACGGCGATACCGGCCCCAACACCGGCGGCATGGGGGCGGTCTGCCCGCCCGCGGGTTTCCCGCCCGCCGCCCAGCGCGCGGCGATGGACGCCTTCATCCGCCCGGCGCTGCGCGAGATGGCGGCGCGCGGCACCCCCTTCGTCGGCATCCTGTTCGCCGGCCTGATGCTGACGCCCGCCGGACCGATGCTGATCGAGTACAACGTGCGCCTGGGCGACCCGGAGGCGCAGGCGCTGTTGCCCTGCCTGCAATCGGACCTGCTGCCCGCCCTGCTGGCCGCCTGCGACGGCGCGCTGGACCGGTTCGACCTGCGCTGGCGCGACATCGCCTGCGTGGCCGTGGTGATGGCGTCGCGCGGCTACCCTGGCGAGTACGCGGCCGCGCAGCCGCTGGCCGGGCTGGACCGTGCCGCGGCCGTGCCGCACGTGGCGGTGTTCCACGCCGGCACCGACCTGCGTCAAGGCCAGGTGGTCTCGGCCGGGGGGCGCGTGCTGACCGTCTGCGGCACCGGCCCGGACCTCGCCTCCGCCCGCGACGCGGCCTATCGGGGCGTCGCCGCCATCGACTTCCCCGACGGTTTCTGCCGCACCGATATCGGCCTGCGCGCGCTGGCGGGCGGCCAGGCGCACGCCTAGGCGATCAGTGCGTCGGTATGGTCTCGACCTGCGCCGGCGTCAGGTCCTGCGGAAAGCAATGCGGCTGCTGGAAGCCCGACGGCGTGGTGCCGGCATCGGCGTAGATGATGTTGTCGGTGCCGTCCGGCGCGACTCCGCCCGGCACGTGGTCGAAGCCCGCCAGCTTGCGCATCCGGAACGCGATGGCATGGTCGGCACAGGAGCTGTCGCCGCTGACGCCCAGCCCGCCGATCACGTGGTGTCCTTCATACAGAGCCATGCCGCCGCCGAAGGTTATGATGCCGCCCGGGACCTGGCCCTGTCCGGTTCGCTGGGCCTCGAAGGCCGGGTTGAACGGGTTGGAATCGTTCAGGCCGTAGAGCGATCCGCCGGGCTGGGTCGGCGCGTAGAGGTTCGCGGTGGACAAAGCGAGCTTGGCGTTGCTGAAATCGTTGGCGGTGGCCGCCTTGGCGATGGCGATTGCGCGGCTGCCTGGCCATGCGTCGCCGGTCTTGACCACGCTGCACAACGTGCCGGCGCGGTCCACGATCGCCGACCACATCAGGTTCGGCTTGAACAGGCCGCCATTGTCGTCCGACAGGTTCACCACGACGTCGAGCTGCGCCTGGATCTGCTTTACCGTGGCGTTCGGGATCTGGCAGTTCGGCTCCGCCATCGCCGGGACGGCAGCCAGGGCGAGCACGGACGCGGACAGCAGGACACGGATTCCGTAGGCGGTCATTGGCAGGTTCTCCGATAAGGGCCGGGACGCACTAGCCGCAAAGTTCGGATTTGGCAACGAACCGCCGGTGGTGGCCCTCGCTGGCGCTGGTATCCGCATGCACCGGCTCGGCCCGCTCCGGGCCCGTACGAGGATGGAACCGTTGACGTCCGCGGCCGATGCCTACAAGCATTTCGACAAACGCGAGCGTGGATGGATCAAGACCGGGCTGACCGTGCCGATGGCCGCAGAGTAGCCGCCGCCCGGCCGGGCGGGGCGGGGCTGTGCCTGCCCCGCCCGGTGCGGGCCGTGGTGTTCGACCTCGACGGCACCCTGCTGGATACGGAGCCCGCGTATCGCACGGCTTTCCACGCCGCCCTGGGCGAGTGCGGCTGGTCGCTGCCGGAAGCGGGCTACGAACTGCTCATCGGCTTGCCGAGCACCGAGCGGCGGGTGCGGCTGCCGCAGATGCTCGGGGCTGCGTTCCCGGTGCAGCGCTTCTTCGACGCCTATTACCGCCGACGCGCGGATCTGCTGCGGGGCGGCGTGGCGCTCAAGCCCGGGGTCGCGGCGGTGCTCGACCGGCTGGATGCCGCCGGGCTCGCCTGTGCGGTCGCCACCTCGGCCAGTGCGGCGACCGCCCGCGCGCACCTGCAGGCGGCTTGCCTGCTGCGCCGTTTCGCCGTGGTGGTCAGCCGCGACGACGTCGCCCGCGGCAAGCCCGCCCCGGACAGTTTCGTCCGTGCCGCCGCCCTGCTGGGGGTGGCACCGCAGGATTGCCTGGCGGTGGAGGATTCCCATCACGGCATCACCGCGGCCCACCGCGCCGGGATGATGGTGGTGATGGTGCCGGACCTGCTGGCGCCGACGCCGGAGAGCCTGGCCTGCTGTGTCGCCGTCCTGGGCGGCCTCGATGAGCTCACCGCATGCTGGCGCTGGCCGGAATGGAACTTGCCCGTAAGAACAATCGTTCGCGCTTGCGTGCTTGAACCACCAACGCTCCCGCCGAGGCAGCCGTGAAGCTGGTCATCTTCGGGCTGTCGGTCAGCTCGTCCTGGGGCAACGGCCACGCCACGCTGTGGCGCGGGCTGATCGGGGCGCTGGGTCGGGACGGACACCACGTCACCTTCTTCGAACGCGACGTGCCGTACTACGCGCAGAACCGCGACTTGGCCGAGCTCGACCCGGACGCCAAGCTCGTGCTCTACGACGACTGGGCATCGATCCGTCATCAGGCCAGGCGCTGCGCCGACGCGGCGGACGCGGTGATCGTCACCTCGTTCTGTCCGGACGGCATTGCCGCCACCGAACTGGTTCTGGACAGCCGCGCCGGGCTGCGCTGCTTCTACGACCTCGACACGCCGGTGACACTCGACCGGCTCGCGGCCGAGCAGAGCGTCCCCTATATCGGCGGGAACGGCCTTGCCGGCTTCGACCTCGTGCTGAGCTACACCGGTGGCGCAGCACTGGACGCGCTGAGGTCGCGTCTGGGCGCGCGCCGGGCGGCGGCGCTGTATGGCTGGGCCGACCCGGCCGTCTATCGCCCGGTGCCGGTGCAGCAACGTGACCAGGCCGACCTCTCCTATCTCGGCACCTACGCCGCGGACCGTCAGCAGGCGCTCGAAACCCTGTTCGTGGCGCCGGCCCGGCTGCGGCCGGCGAGCCGCTTCGTCATCGGCGGCGCACAATACCCGCAGGATTTTCCCTGGACGCAGAACATCTTCTTCGTCCGCCACCTGCCGCCGGCCGAGCACCCGGCCTTCTATGCCTCGTCCAGGCTGACGCTGAACGTGACCCGGGGGGCGATGGCGCGCATGGGCTGGTGCCCTTCGGGGCGGCTGTTCGAGGCGGCGTCCTGCGGCACGCCGATCCTGAGCGACAGCTGGCCGGGGCTCGACGCGTTCTTCGAGCCGGGGCGGGAGATCCTGATCGCGTCGGACACGGCGCAGGCGCTGGCAGCCCTCGACACCGCGCCCGACGAGCTGGCGCGCATGGCCGCGCGTGCCAGGGACCGGGTGCTGGGCGAACACACCGCCGCGCACCGGGCCCGCACGCTGGTGGCGCTGCTCGAAACCGCCGCCTCGCCGGTGGGGGTCTGAGGCACATGTGGGGGATCATTCCGGCCGCCGGCCACGGCACGCGCATCCAGCCGCTGGCGTTCTCCAAGGAGCTGCTGCCGGTCGGCAGCCGGCTGGACGAGAACGGCGTGGAGCGGCCGCGCGCGGTCAGCGAGTACCTGGTCGAGCGCATGGCGCGCGCCGGCGTCGGCAAGATCTGCCTCGTCATCTCGCCCTGGAAATCCGACATCCTGAACTATTTCGGTGGCGCCATCGGCGACGTGGCGCTCGCCTACGTGGTCCAGGATCGCGCCTGCGGCCTGTGCGACGCCATATTCCGGGCGCTGCCGCTGATCCCGCTGGACGAACCGGTGGTGGTGGGCCTGCCGGACACGATCTGGTTCCCGGCCGACGCGCTGGCCGGGCTGCCCCACGACCGGTTCAGCTTCCTGCTGTTTCCCGTGCCGCACCCCGAGCTGTTCGACGCCGTGCAGACCGACGCCGCCGGCCGGGTGCTGCGCATCGTGGTGAAGTCGCCCGATGCCGGCACCGGCTGGATCTGGGGCGCCTTCAAGCTGCCCGGCCGGACGCTGCACGAACTGCATCGCTTCTGGTGCGACCGCGGCTGCACCGACGAGTACGTCGGGACCCTGGTCAACGCGTGGATCGACGCCGGCGGCGCGGCGTTCGGCGTGCGCGCCGGCGCGCACTACGTCGATGTCGGCACGCTGCACGGCTATCGTCAGGCGGTGCACCTGCTGGACGCGACCGAGCCGGCACAGGCGGCACCGGAACCACTCGGCACCGGCCGGACCGGCGCCCCGAAACGGCAGGAGGCGTGACGGCTTGAGCGACGCGACGGCTTGGACCGAGGAGGCGATACGGACGCGCGCGCGCGCGCTCGGCCCCTGGTTCCACAACATCAACCTGCGCGGCGTGCGCACCGCACCCGAGCACTTCCTGGGTGATTTTCCGACGGTGAAGTGGCGCAGCTTCGCCCACGACATCCCCGAGAACCTGGCCGGCCGCACCGTGCTCGACATCGGCTGCAACGGCGGCTTCTACGCCATGGAGATGAAGCGCCGCGGCGCCGACCGCGTGGTCGGCATCGACTTCGACGAAGACTACCTGGCCCAGGCGCGCTTCGCCGCCGAGGTCGAGGGCCTGGACATCGAGTTCCTGCGCATGTCGGTCTACGACGTGGGCGCGCTGGCCGAACGCTTCGACGTCGTGTTCTTCATCGGCGTGCTCTACCATCTTCGCCACCCGCTGCTGGCGCTCGACCTGGTGCACGAGCACGTCACCCGCGACATGCTGGTGTTCCAGTCCATGCAGCGCGGCAGCGACGCGGTGGCCGAGATCAAGCCGGATTACGAGTTTTGGGAGGCGGATCATTTCGACGATCCCGGCTACCCCAGGATGCACTTCATCGAGCACGAATACGCGCACGACAACACCAACTGGTGGGCGCCGAACCGGGCGTGCTCGGCGGCGATGCTGCGCAGCGCCGGCTACGAGATCGTCAGCCACCCGGAGCAGGAGATGTTCATCTGCCGCCACGTCGCCCGCGAGCCGGGCGAGTACGGGGCGGTCTACCCGGCCCGGACGCGTCCGGGCGAAGCGAGGCGCCCGTGATCGAAGCCGCCATGATCTGGAACGAACCGAACAACAAGTCGCATTGGGACCTCGAATCCGATCCCGGCTGGGCGATGTTCGCCCGCATGACGCGGCTCGCCGGCCAGGCGATCGCCGCAGAGGCGCCGGGCCTGACGCGCGTGCTGGGCGGCATGTCGCCGATCGACCCGGATTTCCTGCACGTGCTGGAACGGCAGGGGGTGCTGGAACAGCTCGATGCGGTGGCCGTGCACGGCTTCCCGCTCGACTGGAACCACTGGATGATTGACGAGTGGCCGGACAAGGTCGCGTCGATCCAGCGCTGCACGTCGCTGCCGGTCTGGGTCTCCGAAGTCGGCATTTCGACCTTCGGCGCCGAGGAGGTGCAGGAATGGGGCCTCAAGCGCACCGCCGAGCTGCTGACGGGGCGGGCGCCGCGCATCCACTGGTACAGCCTGTACGACCTGCCATCCGCCTGGCCGGCGACGACGCGCCACCGCGAGGCGGAAGGATCGTCCTATTACCGGCACTTCCACATGGGGCTGCACGACGAGCACGGCAGGCCCAAGCTCGCGGCCCGGCACTTCGCCGACTACACGCCCGAGATCGGCCTGTGCCAGTGGTTCCACTACGAGGACCACCGGCTGGACGACGCGGTCCGGCTGATGCGCGACATGGGCGTCACCTATCTGCGCACCGGGCTGAGCTGGGCGGACTGGCTGCGTCCCGACGCGGAGGCCTGGTTCGACCGGCAGATGCGCGCGCTGGAAGGCTTCGACGTCACCGTCACCTTCTGCTTCACGCCGGAGGAGAGCGGCATCTGGGCCCATCACACCGCGCCGCCGCGCCATCCCGAGCAGTTCGCGGAGTTCTGCGGCACCATGATCCGGCGCTACGCGCCGGGCCGCGCCGCCCGGCCGGCCGCGCGCGCGCTGGTGATGCCGGCCGGTTGAGCGCCATGCCGCTCACCGTGCTCAGCATCGCCTACGCGCTGGCGCCGGTGGGGCAGGACGCGGTGGGCGGCGCCGAGCAGGTGCTCTCCCTGCTCGATCGCGCGCTGGTGGCGCGCGGCCACCACTCGCTGGTGGTGGCCTGCCGCGGCAGTCGGCCGGCCGGCACCTGGATCGACACCGGTGTCGATCCGGAGCGCATCGCCAGCGACGATTCGCGACACGCGGCGCGCCAGGCCACACGCGACGCGACAAGGCAGGCGTTGCGCCACGCGCGGGTGGACGTCGTGCACATGCACGGGCTGGATTTCGCCGACACCCTGCCCGAGGACGCGCCGCCCACGCTCGTCACGCTGCATCTGCCGCCGTCCTGGTACGGACCCATCCGCGACCGGCCGGGCGTGTGGCTGAACTGCGTGTCCGCGGCGCAGGATGCAGCCTGCCCGCCCGGGCTGCGGCGCCTGCGCCCAATCGCCAACGGGGTGGATGTCGGGCGTCTGTCCGCCGCACGGCACGCGCGGCGCGGCTTCGCCCTCATGCTGGGCCGCGTGTGCCCGGAGAAGGGCCAGCACCTGGCCCTGCGGGCGGCGCACCGTGCCGGAGTACCGCTGCTGATCGGCGGCACGGTGTTCCCCTACCCCGAACACCAGGCCTATTTCGCCCGCGAGGTGGCGCCGTTGCTGGACGCCACGCGCCGCTTCGTCGGCCCGCTCGGCTTCGATCGCAAGCGACGGCTGCTATCGGCCGCCCGTTGCCTGCTGGTGCCGAGCCTGGCGCAGGAGACGAGCTCGCTGGTGGCGATGGAGGCGGCGGCCTGCGGCACGCCGGTGGTCGCCTATCCGGCCGGCGCCCTGGCCGGCATCGTCGAACACGGCCGCACCGGCTTCCTGGTGGACGACGCGGCCGGGATGGCGGCGGCGATGCTTCGCGCGCCCGAGATCGATGCGCACACCTGCCGGCAGGTGGCGCAGGCGCGGTTCGGCCAGGCGCGCATGGTGGACGCCTACCTGGATCGCTACCGCGAGCTGGCCGGGCACCACGCCTACGCCGCATGATCGCCGTCACGTGCATCGTGACGCCATGATCGCCGTCACGTGCATCGTGACGGAGGCCGGGATGCAGGCCCTGGCCGGCGAGTGGCACGATCTGTGGGGTCGCCTGCCGGACGCGACGCCGTTCCAGAGCCCGGCCTGGCTGCTGCCCTGGTGGTCGCAGTTCGGCACCGGCCGCCCGGTGCTGGGCGTGCTGCGCGTCCAGGGCCGGCTGGCCGGGCTGCTGCCCACCTACGTCCTGCCCGCGTGCGGCCAGGACGGCGCCAAGCTGCTGCCCATCGGGGCCGGTATCAGCGACACGCTTGACGCGCTGATCGCGCCGGACGCACCGCCGGACGCCGCCACCAGGCTGCTGGAAACGGTGCTGGCCTGTGCGGCTGAGGCGGACACCTGCGACCTGATCGACCTGCCGCCGGGCGCCGCCCTGCGTGACGCCGCCGCGCCGCCCGGCTGGCAGGCAAGCCTGCTGGCCGGCGAACCCTGCCCGGTGCTCTGCCTGCCCGATGGGACAGAGGCGTTGCGCCAGGCCATGCCCGCGACCACGCACCGCAAGCTGCGCATGAACCGCCATCGCGCCGGGCGCGCGGGCGGGTTCTCCGTCGAGCTGGCCGACGCGGACACCCTGGCGCCGATGCTGGAAGCGCTGTTCCGGCTGCACGCCGCACGCTGGTCGGCCAGCGATACGCCCGGCGGCGTGCTCGCCGACCCACGGGTGCGCGAGATGCTGGCAAACGCCGCGCCGGTGCTGCTGCGGGACGGCGCGCTGCGCGTCTGCCTGCTGCGCCTCGGCCCGGACATCGCGGCCGGCTGCCTGGCCCTGCTGGGCGGGCGGGACCGGCTGCTGCTCTACCTCAGCGGCTTCGCCGCCGAACACGCGTTCTGCAGCCCCGGCTCGCTGCTGCTCGGTGCGATGGCCGAGGAAGCGATCGCCGAAGGGCGCCGCGAGCTGCATTTCCTGCGCGGCGACGAGGCCTATAAACATGCCTGGGGCGCCACCGATCGGCACAACGCCACCCGCCACCTGGTGCGGGTGTGAACGAAGCGGTGGCCGAGTGCCTGGCGGGCCGTATCTCGCCGGAGGTGGCACTGGCCCGCTTGCTGCTGTCAGGCCTGCCGCCCGCCGAGATCGCCGGACTGCTCCCCGCGGACTCCGCCCTGTCCCGCCTGTTCGCGGCGCGGCGCGGTGCACTGGCCACCGTCGCCGACATGCTGGCCGAGGCGCAGGTGGACCATGCCGAGGCACGCACGCCGCAGGCGATCGCCCGGATGTTCGACCGCGCCGTGGCGCGCGCGCCGGAGGCGAGCGTCGCCGCCTACGCGCTCGGCGACCCGGCGCTGCTGGCCCGCGCGACGGACGAACTGGTGGACTGGCTGGTCGCGCGCGGCCTGGCCTTTTCCAGCGCCGCCGTGCTCGATATCGGCTGCGGCATCGGCCGGGTTGCGGCGGCGCTGACGCCCCGCGTCGGGTCGGTGCTGGGACTGGACGTCTCGCCCGGCATGATCGCCGAGGCCCGCCGGCGTCACCCCGCGCAGGCGGGCCTGACCTTCGCGGTGACCGACGGCGGGCCGCCGGCCATGCCGCCTGCCAGCCTGGACCTCGTCCTGGCGGTGGATAGTTTCCCCTATCTGGTGCAGGCAGGCATCGCCGACCGGCAGATCAAAGCCCTGACGCAGATGCTGCGGCCGGGCGGCGCCCTGGCGATCCTTAACCTGTCCTACGGCGCGGGCGTGGACGCCGACCGGCGCTGGATCGGGGGCTGGGCGGACCAGCTGGGGCTGCAAACGCACGAGAACGGCGACCGGCCCTTCAGCCTGTGGGACGGCGCCGCCTTCGTGCTGAGCCGCCCCGGCTAGCCAGGCCTGCCTTGAGCGCGGCGGGGCATCCTCATGCCGTCCCGGCGGGTCTGCGGCGTCCGAAATGCTAGTGTATTTTGGCGCCCCCTCCGGTCGTCCACACCTTCGAGAGCCCGTCCACGAACCGCGTCGTTCCCGATTGCTGCGCGTCGAATTTCGGGTGGGTGGCGAGCAAACCGTTCACGTAGAGTGCCGCGTCGTAGACGGTGCCCGTCAGTGTTCCGCCCTGCTGCGACGAGCCCCCGACCCTGAAGGCTTCGGCGGTCGCGTCATAGATGCCGTTGTGGTTCTGCCCGGTTACCGGCTCGCCCAGTTGCGACCACGCGGGCGAGCCCGGCTTGGGCATCGTGCCGCCAACCACGCGTGCGGCGTAGAAGACGGTGGTGGCACCCTTGGCGTCTAGGTCCATACGCACCCATTCTGGCGTCTGGCCGTCCACCGGGAACGGCACGGGCAGGGTGCTCGTGGCGGTGTAGCGGTTGCTGTAGTAATCCCTGCTGAACCCGACCAGGTGGTTTTGGTCGTCCAGCCCGAGCGTCAGGCCGTTCGGAAATCCGGCCACCATGCCCGGAACGGTCGTGGGCGCGACCAGGGCGGAGATCGTGGCGTTGGCCATGGCCGGGTTGGCTTGGGAAAGCGCAACCAGCGAGGCCGTCGCCGACTGGGCGTAGCCGCTGGGCGGCACGCCCAGGGCCACGTCGGGCAGGGGCTTGTGGGATGTCCCGTGTGGCGTGGCCGTGACCTCGGCCGACAGGTAGCCCAGGCTGAGCGCGTTGCCCGCCCCCATCCGGTAGAAGGCGGGCTGCCCGTTGGGGCGGCTGTCGACGAAATACGGCGAGGACGAGGTGGCCACCGGCACGACGGATTCGCCGCCGGAGCTCGGCCCCTCGTAGAGGTAGTAGGTGGTGACCGGCGTGGACGAGACCACCGGCGCCCCGGAAACGGTCACCATGTGGTCGCCGGCCAGCGCCGACAGGTTCACCGGCGCCGCGATCGGCTCGACGGGGTAGGCGGCCGGGTTGAACAGGTGCCGCAGCATGGCGCCCGTTTCCGGGTAGGAGCCGTCCGACACCTCCGAGGCGTAATCGCCGTCGTTGTCCCAGTAGTTCACGTAAAGACAGTTGTTCGACCGGCACCAGTCGAAGAAATCCTTGACGTAGTTGCCGAACCCGTCCTTGTTGATGCCCCATTCGGGGAAGGCCAGCGGCTTGCCCGACGAGGCCGCCATGTTGGCGATCGCTGTCAGCCCGCCATCCAGCATTTCCTGGAACGCCGCGTCAGGGTCGGGGTCGTTGGTCAGCGAGTTCAACCCGTAGTAGAAATCCATGCCGATCACGTCGACATAGGCGTCGCCCGGGTAGGAGGACGCGATCGGGTCGCCGCCGACATTGGGGCACCACACGAACCGGAACCGGCCGGTCGTGTCAACCGACCGAAACACCGTCACGAACCTTTGGAACGCGGCAATGTACAGCGCCTCCCTGCCGGTGGAGGACCACGGCATCTGGTTCCAGAGATTCTGCTCCCAACCGGTGCGCAGGTAGATGATGGCTTGGTTGGGTGCCGGCCCGCCGTTGATGCTCGTCAGCACCGTTTGGGCGACACTCGCCCAATCGGCGTCGTAGGTGCCCGCGGCGGCGGCATCCAGCGTCCCCCCGTTCCAGAACAGCGGCACGCTCACCAGCCGCGAATCCACCACGCCGGCCGCGTTCGTGCCGCGATATTGGCTGCTTTGCAGCACGTAACCGGGGGAGTTGACGAAATCGTACTCGCTCGCCTGCCCCGTGTGGATCGACGTGAAGTCCAACGGTCGACCCAGCCATGTATCCATCGCCTCGAAGCCGCCGGGAGAGTCGGAGGCATAGACCCCGAGCAGCGTCGGGCTGGGCGGGACAGGCGTCGGTCCGGAGGGTCCGGACGGCAGGTAGCTCCCCGTGCCGGTCGTCTGGGCGACGGCGTAGCTGGACCAGCCGCTCGTCAGCGTGGCC
Organism: uncultured Acetobacteraceae bacterium; assembly: GCA_964244615.1. Classification (GTDB taxonomy): domain Bacteria; phylum Pseudomonadota; class Alphaproteobacteria; order Acetobacterales; family Acetobacteraceae; genus BOG-908. The sequence goes on along the minus strand of CAXTJP010000037.1, from coordinate 11,171 downwards.
GCGAGGGCCACCATCCGGAAAATCTGCTTCATTGTTCCCGGCCTCCTCGGAAAACGTACCGGAGCCGGAAGGTTCACTCTTCTTTAAGTAGAATGTCAACGAAACGCTCTACCGTGAGTTGTCTTTCCGGGCTTGGCTCTGTCGATGCAGCAATAAACTTGCCACCGAAGGCCGAGCCTTGAAAGTTACACTTGTATGCGACCCGCCTTTGCTGCCGACGAGGCGGTTCGAACGCCCTGGCCGGTCAAACGGTGGATGCCGGCGCCTCGACCATCCCAAGGTCGCGGACGGACGTGCTGGAAGGCCCGCCGCCAGGCCCGGGTAACAGCCATGCGCGGGTCCAAGCCTGCACGACCGGGTTCGGAGGTCCGCTGCCTGCCTGACGGCCGACTTGCTCACGGGCTGCGCAGGGAACCCACGGACGCTGCTCGCCCCCATGGTCAGGGCGAGGACAGCACCGCCGGCGCCAGGGCCAGCGCCTTGGCCGATGGGTGGCTGGGGTTGCGGAAGCGGAGCTCCGCACAGGGACAACCCTCGGTCTCGTCGGGGCCCAGCAGCTCCAACCGGGACGCACAGGTGACGGCGACCACGGCGCGCGCCTCCGGGCGGGTCATGAAATGACGCGCCTCGCCCTCCAGCCGAAGCTGCCCGCGCAGCGCGTGCCACTCCAGCCGGTCGGTGTCCTCGAGGAACATGGCCAGGATGCCCGGCCGGGTCCCGGTCAGACGGGCCGGGGCGATCTCGGCCATTCGGCGGTGCACGGCGCCGGCCACCTCGTCCTCGCGCCCCGCCCGTGCCGCCATCACGAACACGCCCTGCCCGGCCGATGTCACGGCCAGATGCGCCTCCGGGCCGAACTCCCGCCGCAGGCTCGGCATCAGGCCGGCGCCGCTGGCCTCGCGGTCGTTCGCTTGCGCCGCGGCCAGCATCAGCGGATCCAGCCGCAGCACGGCGGCCTCGTCGTGGTCGGCGCGCCGGCAATCCGACAGCATGCGGGTGATGCGCCGATGCAGTTCGGAGAGCGGCGTGCAATCGGCCGGCGCCTCCGTCCCCTTCAGCCCCTGCGGCAGGGTCATCTTCAGCAGATAGCGGCCGGGATGGGCGGCGAGCCAGCTATGCAGGTCGGCGTCCACCCGGTCCATCAGCTGCGACCAGGCGCGGCGATGCAGGTCACGCCCCGCCTCGGCCGACATCACGTCGCACACCAGCTCGGCTTCCAGTCCCATGCGGTTCAGCAGCAGGTCGAACGGCGCGTCCTCGTCGAAGCCGGCGAAGCCCACTTCGAACCCGCGGCCGCGCTGCACGGACGCCGTGCGAATCAGGTGAAACAGCGGCACCAGGTTGCCCGGCCCACGCATGGCCAACCCCAGCGCCGCGTCCAGTCGCTCGCGGCCCTGCGCCGTCAGGCTGTCGGCCAGCGAAACCAGCGCCGTCGCCAGGCAGCCGATGCGACGATCGAGCTCGGTCGTCGGCGTGTTGCGGCCCGGCCGGCGAAGCCGCTCGATCGTCAGCTCCAGCGCATGCAGCTGCCCCAGCGCCCGGCCGGCATAGGTGGCAACGCAGCCACGTTTCAGCTCCGCCATCCGCGCTTGCCACACCGGGCGACCGATACGGTCGACGAGCGCGTTCAGGGCTGGGGAATGGTCGAGTGAATCCGCGTTGTTCATGGTGCCATGACAATGGGGATCGTTCAGGGGCGGATCATACCGACATTTCCGTGATTTAAGCCCGCAGTCACATTATTTCGGCGAATCGGCGTCGGCGCCTGTCGCCGTACTCACCCGCCGCATTGGGCCCGGTGACGCAGCAGGTGGTCGGCCAGCACGCAGGCCACCATCGCCTCGCCCACCGGCACCGCGCGTATGCCGACGCAGGGGTCGTGCCGGCCGCGCGTGCTGACCGAAACCTCGGCGCCCGCGCTATCGACGCTGCGGCGTGGTGTCAGGATGGAGCTGGTGGGCTTGACCGCGAAGCGCGCCACGATCGGCTGCCCGGTCGCGATGCCGCCCAGCACCCCGCCGGCGTGGTTGGAGCCGAACCGCAGCGTGTCCTGCTCCATCCACATCTCGTCGGCGTTCTGCTCGCCGGTCAGGGCGGCGGCGGCGAACCCGTCGCCGATCTCGACACCCTTGACGGCGTTGATGCCCATCAGGGCGGAGGCGATCTCGGCGTCCAGCTTGGCGTAGAGCGGCGCGCCCAAGCCCGCCGGCACGCCGTCCGCCACGATCTCGATGACCGCGCCCACCGACGAGCCGGCGCGGCGGATCCCTGCCAGGTAGTCCTCCCACAGCTTGGCCATGACGCTGTCGGGGCAGAAGAACGGGTTGCGGGCCGTTTCCGCCCAGTCCCAGCGCGACGGGTCGATCGCGTGCGGGCCCATGCGGACCAGCGCGCCGCGCAGGGTGACGGCATCGCCCAGCACACGCCGCGCGATGGCGCCGGCGGCGACCCGGCAGGCGGTCTCGCGCGCCGAGCTGCGGCCGCCGCCGCGATGGTCGCGTATGCCGTATTTGCGGTCGTAGGTGAGGTCGGCGTGGCCCGGCCGGTACTGCTGCGCGATGTCGCCGTAGTCGCGCGAGCGCTGGTCCACGTTGTCGATCTGCAGCGCGATCGGCGTGCCGGTGGTGCGGCCCTCGAAGACGCCCGACAGGATGCGCACCTGGTCGGGTTCCTGGCGCTGGGTGGTGAACTTCGACTGGCCGGGGCGGCGCCGGTCCAGGTATGGCTGGATGTCGGCCTCGGCAAGCGGAAGGCGCGGCGGACACCCATCGACCACGCAGCCGATGGCCGAACCGTGGCTCTCGCCCCAGGTGGTCACCCGAAACAGGTGACCAAAGCTGTTGAAACTCAATGGAGCCCAATGAACAAAAGTTCTTTTGCTTCTTTCAAGAAAGAAGAATCTTCTTTTCTGTTCATTCAGAGACCGCGGCGATATCCGGCGCGTGAGGGTTTTTCATGCCGATGATGTGGTAGCCGCAGTCCACGTGATGCACCTCGCCGGTGACGGCGGTGGACAGGTCCGAGAGCAGGTACAGGCCGGCGCCGCCGACCTCGTCCACGCCCACGTTGCGTTCCATCGGGCTGTTCAGCTGGTTCCAGCGCAGGATGTAGCGGAAATCGCCGATGCCGCTGGCCGCCAGCGTCTTCACCGGGCCGGCGCTGATGGCGTTCACCCGAATGCCGGCTTCGCCCAGGTCCATCGCCAGGTAGCGGACCGAGGCTTCGAGCGCCGCCTTGGCGACGCCCATCACGTTGTAGTGCGGCACCACGCGTTCGGCGCCCAGGTAGGTCAGGGTCAGAAGCGATCCGCCCTGCTTCATCAGGGCGGCCGCGCGCTGGCACACGGCGGTGAACGAGAAGCAGGAGATGTCCAGCGCCTGCAGGAACGCTTCCCGCGGCGTGTCCACGTAACGGCCGCGCAGGTACTGCTTGTCGGCGAAGCCGATCGCGTGCACCAGGAAGTCGATCCCGCCCCAGGCGCGCTGCACCGCGGCGAAGGCGGCATCGATGCTGGCCTCGTCGGTCACGTCGCAGGGGAGCACCAGGTCGGAGCCGACGCTGGTCGCGAGCGGCCGCACCCGCTTGCCGAGCGCGTCGCCCTGGTAGGTGAAGGCGATCTCCGCCCCTTGCGCAGCGCAGGCGGCGGCGATGCCCCAGGCCAGTGAACGCTCGTTGGCGACACCCATGACGATGCCCCGCTTGCCCTGCATGAGCGTTCCACGCACGGGCAGGGGCTGGGGCATGTCTGGCATTGACGGTCCTCGGGGGTGCGCGGCAGCGGCCGATCGCTGGTCGGTGGGGCGTGGTGGCACAGGGGGGTGCGGACAGGCAAGCCGCATGCGCGGGCTTGTCAACGCAAGCGGGCTGCGGCACCACCGGGCGATGCCCGACGCCGACCCGTTCGCCCTGTTCGATGCCTGGCTCTCCGAGGCGTCCGGGACGGAACCGAACGACCCGAACGCCATGACGCTGGCCACCGCCACCCTGGACGGGCGCCCGAGCGCACGCATGGTGCTGCTGAAGGGCGCCGACCGGGACGGCTTCGTGTTCTACACCAACACGCAGAGCCGCAAGGGCTGCGAGCTGGCCGCCAACCAGGCGGTAGCGCTGCTGTTCCACTGGAAGACCCTGGCCCGCCAAGTGCGCATCGAGGGGCGCGCCGAGCCGGTGCGGACCGAGGAGGCCGACGCCTACTACGCCAGCCGGGCCCGCGTCTCGCGCCTGGGCGCCTGGGCATCCGACCAGTCCCGCCCGCTGCCCGACCGCGCCGTGCTGGAGACGAGGGTGGCCGAGCTGGAGGCGCGCTACCCCGGCGAGGACATCCCGCGCCCGCCGCATTGGTCGGGGTTCCGGGTGCGCCCGCAATCGTTCGAGTTCTGGCAGGACATGCCGTTCCGCCTGCACGACCGCACCGTCTTCATGCGCGACAATGACGGCTGGGCAACGGAAAAACTCTTCCCCTAAGAGCCCGCTGCTTTTCAAAAAGCAGGCGTGCCTCAGATCCAGCTATTAGCCAGCCGCAAATCCCCGACCATAGCCAAATACTCCCGTTCCTTGCTGGCCTCGTCCGGCAGGCGCAGCAGATAGGACGGGTGGGTGGTGACCATCACCTGGCCGCCTTCGAGCGGGATCGCGCGCCCACGCTCGCGCGAGATGGTGACAGCGCGGCCCAGCACGGCGCGCGCCGCGGACGCGCCGAGCAGGATGGTGACGGCTGGCTTCACCAGCGTGCGCTCCTGGTCCAGCCAGAAGCGGCAGATCTGGATCTCGGTGCGGTCGGGCGTCGCGTGGATGCGGCGCTTGCCGCGCGGCTCGAATTTGAAGTGCTTGACCGCGTTCGTCACGTAGACGCCGCTGCGTTCGATCCCGGCCTCGGCCAGCGCACGGTCCAGCATCTGGCCGGCCGGGCCCACGAAGGGGCGGCCCGCCAGGTCTTCCTGGTCGCCGGGCTGCTCGCCCACCAGCATCAGCCGGGCGTCCAGCGGGCCCTCGCCAAACACGGTCTGCGTCGCGTGCCGGTACAGGTCGCAGCGCGTGCAGGTTGCCGCCTCGGCCGCCATGGCCTGCAGCCCGGTGTGGATGGCGGGGGTGGCCAAGGGCGCGGGGCGGGCGGCACGGGCGGGCGACACGGTGGGGGTCTCGACCATGGCGGCGGTCCTCTCCTGCGATTGCCGGATCAGCTCGGGGATGGCGGCCGCCTCGGGCAGGTTGCGCCAGTATTTCTTCGGCATCTCGGACGTCATGGCGGACACCTTCAGCCGCGCCGGGTTGAAGATGCTGGCGAAGTAGGCGCGCCAATAGGCTTCCAGCGCGTCGTCGTCCGGCACGTCCGACGCTTGCGCGCCGGCGCCCAGGAGCAGCGTGTCGCCGTTCCAGTGCGCGCTGCGGTAGGGGGTCAGGATGCTCCAGGTCATGGTGGCGAAACGGCGCACGAAGAACGGCGCGTTGGCCTCCACGATGTAGTGCTCGGGCTCGAACCACGACACGTAGCGCGTGGCGCCGTCTTCGCTGACCTCGCGGAAGCGGACGAAGGCGCGCATCTTGTGGGTGTCGCGCCGCACCGCCTGGCCCAGCCGCGCCACGCGCTGCACCAGCGGGTCGGCTTCGTCTTCCAGTATCTTCTTCTCGCCGTTATGGGCGCGCCAGATCAGTGCGTAGAGCAGGGCGAACCGTTCGGGGTCGTTGGCCTGGATGACGGTTTCGGCCAAATCGACCATTGCGCGTGGAACGGAGAAGGTGCCCGTTTGTGGCGGTGTGCTTTCGGCCTCTGCGAACAGGTCGCGCGCCTCGGTTACCGACCAGATGGTCTGGTCGGGCGCGACCTGGCCGAGCGCCAGGCGGCGGGCCGCGTGTCGCCAGCCCTCGAAATCCGTCTGATGCTTGAGGACGATGCTTTGCACGCGAGCTCCGATGGCGAGTGCGGTCAGAACCCGGGAAAACGGCCGGAAGAGATGTATCTAGAACCTGTGTCTAGATCGAGAGTTGCCAGATGGCTTCGAGTATCAAGACCGCCGAGGCGGACCATCTTGCGAGGGCGGCGCCTGGGTTATGGTGGCGTGCTGAATCATGGCGACACGTTCGCCTACGCGCTCGCCATGACGAAGCGGGCGCCGTTGCTGTTCACCGGTCATGATTTCCAGGCCACGGACGTGGCGGTAGCATCGTAGGATAGGGTGTGCTTGGGCACCTGATCACGTTCGCAGCGCCGTGATGGGCGCAAGCGCACCCATCCTACGGGATGAGTTCCAGCTGCTTGGGCTTCGGGGTCAGCTTTGCTTGCAGCCGCGCGCTGTCCAGCGTCGCACCGGGATGGTGGTCGGCCGCCGCCACGAACGGCATCAGCTTGGCCACCGGCAGGCGCAGCCGCGCCAGGTCGTCCATGCGCATGCGGCGGTGGCGGCGTGCGGCGATCAGGCGGTCCGCCGATTTCACGCCCATGCCGGGAATACGCAGCAGCATCTCGCGCGGCGCCGTGTTCACGTCGACAGGGAAGAGGGCGCGGTGCTGCAACGCCCAGGCGAGCTTGGGGTCGATCTCCAGGCTCATGTTGCCGGCCTGGTCGGTCGCCAGCTCGTCCACGCCGAAACCGTAGAACCGCAGCAGCCAGTCCGCCTGGTACAGCCGATGTTCGCGCAGTAGCGGCGCGGCCTTGGGCGGCAGGACGGCGGACGAATCCGGGATCGGACTGAACGCCGAGTAGTACACCCGGCGCAGCCCGTAGGAGCTGTAAAGCCCGGTGCTCATCTGCATGATCGAGCGGTCCGAGCTGTCGTCGGCGCCCACGATCACCTGCGTGCTCTGCCCCGCGGGCGCGAAGCGTGGGGCGCGTTTTTCCGCGCGCGCCTCGTCGATGCGCAGCCGCATCCGGCCCATCGAGCGCTTGATGTCACCCAGGCTCTTCTCCGGCGCCAGACGCCCCAAGCCCGCCTCCGTCGGCAGTTCCACGTTGATGCTGAGCCGGTCGGCGTAACGCCCGGCCTCGGCCATCAGCAGGGGGTCGGCGTCCGGGATGGTTTTCAGGTGGATGTAGCCGCGAAACCCGTGCTCCTCGCGCAGCACGCGGGCCACCCGGACCACCTGCTCCATCGTGTAGTCGGGCGTGTTGATGATGCCCGAACTGAGGAACAGCCCCTCGATGCAGTTGCGCCGGTAGAAGCCCAGCGTCAGCCGGACCACCTCCTCCACCGTAAAGCGCGCCCGCTGCACGTTCGAGGAGCGTCGGTTGATGCAGTAGACGCAATCGTAGACGCAGGCATTCGTCAGCAGGATCTTCAGCAGCGAGATGCATCGTCCGTCCGGCGCGTAGGCGTGGCAGATGCCCATGCCCTCGGTGGAGCCCACGCCGTCCGTCTTGCCTAGCGACGACCGCTTCTCCGTGCCCGACGATGCGCAGGACGCGTCGTATTTCGCGGCGTCGGCGAGGATCTCGAGTTTGCGGAGCAGGTCCATGTTCGAATAATGTTCCCGTCATCCGCATTGTTTCAAGGGCGACCAGCCCGCCGCAAGCGGGTGTAACGGGCCTGGCCCCGGATGGTTTGACAACCCTGCCCCGCCATGGCATGGCGCGCCCGCTTTGCAGGCTGGATGTTCCAAGGGTCGCGCATGGTCAAGCCAGAACTCGGACTGAAGCGCGTCTGCGTCTCGTGCGGCGCGCGGTTCTACGACCTGACCAAGATGCCGGCGGTCTGCCCGAAATGCGGCACCGAGCAGCCTTTGGACCAGCCGAGACCCAAGCGCGGCGGCAACGTGGTCGAACGCCGGCTGCCCAAGAAGGCGGCGGTGCCCGATGAGGCCGAGGCCGAGACCGAGGTGGAAGCGGCCGATGACGAGGCCGAGGACGGCGTGCTGGAAGGCGACGACGACCTTGATGACGCTGGAGACATTGAGGTCGAGCCGGATAACGACGAGGCTGAGCGGTAAGTAAGGCAAGCCGTTTTTTTTGAAAAGAACCGAAAAAACTTCTGTTCATGGTCGAGTGTCCGCAGCAATCGCCGCGACGGCACTGACAAATGTTTTTACCCCGCCAACAACAGCCGATTCATCCCGTTCAGCGCGATAAAAACCTGGTCCCACGCGGCATCGAACGCATGCGCCCCGAACGGCTCGGCGATCTGCGCCACCGTGCGCACACCATCGACCCGGCGCAGGATCGCCGCCGCCAAGGCAGGCAGCGGCACCGGCACGGCCAGGGCATCGAACTGCGCCATCAGCACGCCGCCACGTATGCGGTCGGCAAAGACGGCCATCGGCGTCTCGCGCGCCACCGGCACGGCTGCCGGATCGCGATGGTCACGGGCCGGCAGCGCGGTCCCGGCCAGGACGCAGTAGGCGATGTGGGTGGGCATGTTGCCGGCCAGCGATTCGGCGAGTGCCGCGCGGGACACCGGGTCGAGCGCGGTCAGCCGGGCGCGCAGGCGCGGGTCCGGCAACAGCGGCGCAGGGTCGTAGCGCATCGGCTCCACCAGGCAGGCGATCGCGAGGCCGGCGCCGTGCAGCAGGTCGGCGAAGTCGGCGAGGGTGTATGCCCGGTCTCGGGGGTTCAGCAGCAGGTCGTACAGCCCGGCATCCCCGCCCTCCGTGATGTCGGTGAAGTTCGGGTTGGCGCGGAACCAGTTGGTGGCCGGCAGGTGCCGCAGCACGCGCCGTGCGGTCTGCAGCCGCAATGCGGTGGGCTGATCCGGGGGCGCCAGCCGGGCCAGCGCGTCCTGCAGCATGTAGATGCCGGTGCGGCCGTGCGGCGCATAGACCATCAGGCCGAGCCCGCCACCCGGCGCAAGCACCGAGATCAGCGCGCGCAACCCCGCGGCCGGGTCCGGCAGGTGGTGCAGCACGCCGCAGCAATCGATGTACTCGAACGGGCCGAGGCCGGAGCCCGGCAGGTCCAGCAGCGAGCTTGTCCGGAACTCGATGTTGGCCAGGCCGCGCGCTTCCGCCCGCGCCTCCACGATGCGGCGCGCGGCCGTGCTGCGGTCCAGCCAGGTGACGCGCCCCGCCCGCCCGGCGGTGGCCATCTGCTGGGCCAGCATGATGGCGCCGTCCCCGGTGCCGCCGCCGGCGAACAGCGCGCGGATCGGGCGGGCGGCGCCGAACACCCAGTGATCGATCTCCCGCAGATGGCTGGGGCTGCCGACCCAGAGGTGACGGGTCTCGGCCCTCGGGTCGCGCGCGGGATAGGGCAGGGCCTCGTACTGCGCGGCCAGGTGACGGTCGGCATCGGTGTCGCTCATGACGTGGTCTTAGCCGACTTGCCCGGCGTCTCGAAGGACGCGGCGTCGGTCGCCGGTTCGGCCGCGCGCTTGTTTGGCAAGGACCCTGGCCGTATCTCTGCGCGATGCGCGCCGTCCTGCCCGCCTTGTTCACCCTGCTCGCGATGCCGGCCGCCGCCGATCCGGGCCGTGCATCGCCGCGTCACACCGGCGCTGCCACACCGATCGGCAAGTTCGGCGAGTGGCAGGCGGCGACCCATACCGAGGCGGGGGCGACCACCTGTTTCGTGTTCACCCGCGCCGAGGCCTCGCCACAGCACATCCCCGGCCGTGGCGACGTTGTGCTGAGCGTCACGCGGCGCCCGCGCAGCCACGACGTGGTCGCCATCAGCGCCGGCTTCGCGCTGTCCGGCCACGAGGACGCGCCGTTGCAGGCCGGCGCCACGCGCATGCTGTTCTACATCGCCGGCCGTTCCGCCTTCGCGCACGACAACGCAGCCGCCATCGCGAGCTTCGGCCATGAGGGCAGCATCACAGCGCGCCTGCCCGGGCCGCGCGGGATCATCGCCACCGACCGCTTCAGCCTGCACGGCTTTGCCACCGCCTATGCGGTCCTGAGAAAGGCGTGCCCCGCCCCATGAACGCCGTCGCGACCCTCACCGAAGCCGAACGCACCCGCATCCTGGCCAAGTCCGCGCTGTTCGACCCGCCGCCGCACGTGCTGCCGGACGGGCGACGCGACCTGGTAGGGCTGAGCCGGGCGGAACTGGCCACCGAGATGGCCGCCATCGGCGAGGCGCCGTTCCGCGTGAAACAGCTCTGGCACTGGATCTACCACCAGGGCGCCACCGAGTTCTCGGTGATGAGTTCCATCGCGCGGCCGTTGCAGGAAAAGCTGGCCGAGCGCTTCGTCGTCGGCCGTCCCGTGGCCGCCACCGTCCAGACCAGCATCGACGCCACGCGCAAATTCCTGTTCCGCTTCCGTGACGGGCAGGAGGCCGAGACGGTCTACATCCCCGACCAGCAGCAGGACCGTGGTGCGGTGTGCATCAGCAGCCAGGTCGGCTGCACCCTGTCCTGCCGGTTCTGCCACACCGGCACGCAGACCCTGGTGCGCAACCTCGGGCCCGCCGAGATCGTCGGCCAGTTCATGGCGGCGCGGGACAATTTCAGCGAGTGGCCGAGCCCGCGTGGCGAGACGCCGCGGCTGCTGAGCACGATCGTGCTGATGGGCATGGGCGAGCCGCTGTACAATTACGAGAACGTGGCGCGCGCCATGCGTATCGTCATGGACGGCGAGGGCATCGGCCTGTCGCGCCGGCGCATCACGCTGTCCACCTCCGGCGTGGTGCCGATGATGGACCGCGCGGGCGAGGAGCTGGGCGTGAACCTGGCCGTCTCGCTGCACGCGGTGCGCGACGATTTGCGCGACGAGCTGGTGCCGCTGAACCGCAAATACCCGATTGCCGAGCTGCTGGACGCCTGCCGGCGCTACCCCGGCGCCACGAACGCGCGACGCATCACCTTCGAATACGTGATGTTGCGCGGCATCAACGACACCGAGGCCGACGCACGCGAACTGGTGCGGCTGATCGCCGGCATTCCCGCCAAGGTGAACCTGATCCCGTTCAACCCATGGCCCGGCAGCACCTACGAGCCCTCCAGCGGCAATGCGCTGCACCGTTTCGCAAAAATCGTGATGGATGCCGGGTTCGCCTCGCCGATCCGCACGCCGCGCGGCCAGGACATCCTGGCCGCGTGCGGCCAATTGAAGACGGAGAGCCAGCGCAGCAAGGTCACCAGACTGCCCGAAGTAACGTAACTCACGTGAAACAAACTTTTCGTGTCGATTACTTCGACTTCTATATGGAACATCTTGATTCTCAGGTGGCGGGCGGGGGAAACAGAAAGATCTAGAGGGTGTTATGTACTTTTCCCGCGGTGGCGTTTAATGGGAGCGGATGT
>CAXTJP010000036.1:0-23953 GCA_964244615.1 uncultured Acetobacteraceae bacterium | reverse complement strand
CGGCCAGCGCCGGCAGCAGGAGGGCGGCCGTCGCGAACAGCCCCAGCACCGCGACGCCCGAAGCCGTGGCGACCCGCCCGGCGACGAGCCCGGCCAGCGGCACCAGCAGCACGGCGCCGGCCAGCGGCAGCAGGATGCGCAAATACAGCCCATCCAGCACCTCCACGTCGCCGACCAGGCGGGACAGCAGGTCGCCAGAGCGGCGAAACCCGAGGCCGCCCCCGGCGCGGGCGGCCAGGCCGCGGAAGAACCACACGCGCAGATCGGCCAGGGCACGGAAGGTTGCGCCGTGCGTGACCAGCCGCTCGCCATAGCGCAGCAGCACACGCGCCGGTCCGAGAACGCGCAGCCACAGGCCGGCAGCCATCACCGCGCCGGTCAGCAGAGCCGCGACCGTCATGCCGGACAGGGTCAGCATGGCAACGCCACTGGCCAGGGCGGCCAAGGACAGCAGCGTGCCGGCAGCGAGCAGCCCGGCACGGCCGCGCCACAGCCCGAGCACCTGCAGCAGCGCCCTCATGCGGCACCCCTGGACGCGGCCAGCCTGCCCTCCTTGAGGTCCAGCCGCCGGCCGCCAAAGGCGTGCGCCGCGGCCGAGTGGCTGGCCATCACCACCGTCCGGCCGACCGCCAGGCGCTTCAGGCTGGCCAGCACGTCGCCCTCGGTCGCCGGGTCCAGGTGGGCGGTCGGCTCGTCCAGAAGCAGCAGCTTGGCGTTTTTCAGAAAGGCGCGCGCGATCGCCACGCGCTGCGCCTGCCCGCCGGACAGGCCGTGCCCGCCCTCGCCGATCGGGGTGTCCAGGCCGAGCGGCAGTCTGTCCGAGAACTCGTCCACCCGTGCCTGCCTGGCCGCGTCCTCGATTTCGGCGGGCGTCGCCTCCGGCCGTGCAAAGGCGATGTTGTCCCGTATGGTGCCGGCGAACAGCGTCGGCCGCTGGCCGATCCATGCGGTCAGCCGGTTCAGCGCCTGCGGCACGATGTCAGCGATGTCGTGCCCGTTGATCAGGATGCGCCCCTCTTCGGGCCGGACGAAACCGAGCAGCAGCTCGATGACGCTGGACTTGCCCGCTCCGGACGGTCCGGCGAGCACCAGCATCTCGCCCGGTGCGACGAAGAAGCTGACGCCGTCCAGGGCTGCGCCGCGGGCCGGGTCCCAGACCAGGCGCACGGACTCGAAGGCGAGCGCCACGCCCCGGGCCTCGATGCTGCGCAGGGGGGCCGACGGCGCCGGTGCCGGAAGCGGGGGCAGGTCTACGAGAGCCTCGGCGGCCCCTGTCGCGTGAGTGCGGTCCTGGTAGGCGGCGGCGAAGCCACGGAGCGGCGCGAAGAACTCCGGCACGAGCAGCAGCGCGAAGAGCGGACGGGCGATCGACCCATGGCCCACCGTCTGGCCGGGCCCGGCAAGCGCGGCCCGGTAATGCAGTGCCAGCACCACAAGGGCCAGGGCCATGGCGCAGTCCAGCGCCGCGGAGGACAGGAAGGCCACGCGCAGCACCCGCATGGTGCGCTGGCGCAGCTCGTCGGCGGCGCGGCCGAGCGCACCCGCCTCGTCCTCGGCGCGTCCGGCCAGGACGATGGTGGCGATGCCGCGCACCCGGTCCAGGAACCGCGCCTGCAGCCGCGCCATGGCCAGGAACTGCCCGCGGGAGGCGGCCGCGGCGCCGACGCCTGCGACCGCCTGGCCGAACGGCACCAGCAGCCCGGCCAGGGCCAGAACCAGGGCCGCGAACGGATCGATCGCCAGGGCGCACAGGCAGACCAGGGCCGGGCCGATGATCGCCAGGGCGGCGGCCGGCACCCAGCGGCCGAACAGGCCGTCCAGCGCCTCCACCCGATCGACGACAGAGGCGGCGAGTTCGCCCGAGTGGCTGCGCCGGAGCAGAGCGGGCCCGGCCGCCAGCATGCGGGCCAGCACGTCGGCCCGCAGCCGGGACCGCCCGGCGGCACCCGCGCGGAACCCCGCTTGCTCGGCGGCGAACTGCAGCCCGGCCCGGCCGAGGGCCAATGCCGCGAAGGCGGCCAGCGGCCACACCGGGCGTGCCGCATGGCCCGTCATGGCGTCGGCGAGCACGAGGGCCACGCATCCCGCCTGCGCGACCGATGCCGCGAGCCCAGCCAAGCCGAGGCCGATGACGGGGGCGGCCGCGCGACGGCCAAGCCGCGTCTGCTGCTTGGTCCAGGCCCTGGTGGCGCGGCGACGATCCTGCATGCGGGAAGATGTAGTGGTTGTTCAGGAAACTGAAAACCGCGCAGCGCGACGCGTCAGGCGGCGGCCTCGGGCGCGTCCGCGGCGCGGTTCAGCGGGACCCGCAACGAATAGCGCGTGCCCTGGTCCTCGTGCACCGACAGCGTGGCGCCGAGCTGGCGCGCGAAGCCGCGTATCAGCGTGATGCCGATGCCGTCCCTCGGTCCCGACTCCGTCTCGGTCCGGCCGGCCGGGATGCCGACGCCGTCATCCTCCACCGTCAGGTCCGCCACTTCGCCGTCCGATGTGAGGCGCACGCTCACATGACCGGCCCGGCCGCCCGGGAAGGCGTATTTGACCGCGTTGCTCACCGCCTCGGTCACGATAAGCGACAGCGGCACCGCCTGGTCGCTCGACATCTGCAGGGGGCTCGCCTCGATCGCCAGCCGTATGCGCCGCCCGGGCACCTCGCCCATCGCCTGGAACAGCTGGTTGCACAGTTCGGTCAGGAAGCCCGGCATGTCGATCGTGTGCACCTCGCCATGCATGTAGAGGTGCCGGTGCAGCGTCGCGAGCGCGCGGACCCGGTCGCGCGCGCTGGCGAACTCGGCCCGCGCCTCCGGCACCCGTATGCGCGAGGCCTGCAGGTTCAGCAGCGAGGCGACGATCTGCAGGTTGTTTTTCACCCGGTGGTGGATCTCCCGCATCAGCAGCTCCTGCTGGCCGACCGCCAGCTGGTGGCGGGCCGCGTGTTCGGCCACCGCACGCATCGCCTCGGCAAACGCATTGGCCATGTCGCGTATCTCGGTCGGCGGATCGCGCAGCCCGGTCGCGTCGAACCGCCCCTCGGTGCGCCAGCGCGCGACGGCCTGGCTCAGCTGCGTCAGCGGCTCCACGAGGGCCAAATGCGTGCCGATGGCCACGGCCGCCAGCCCGATCAGCAGCAGCAGGCCGAGCTGGCCGATGCGCCGGATCAGCAGCCCCGATGCCGCCACGCGATCGATGGTCGCGGGGTACGCGACGATCAGGCTGTAGCCATCGCCCACCAGCGCCGAGGCGTAGGCGTAAGGGGCACCGCCGGCCGAGGGCGAGTCGGCCAGGGTTGGGCCGGCCTCGAGCTGCTGCAGCAGCTTGGGCGGCGGCAGGCCCAGGGCGCCGGTGATGGCCACCTGTGCCACCCGACCGGTCGCGTCGGCAATCCACAACGCCCGCAAGTCGGGGGTCGGTGCGCCCGCTTCGCGGCCGAGCCAGTCGATCCGCAGCCCTGCCTGGAGGATGCCCGTGACGGCCCCGTCGCGCAGGATCGGGTAGGCGACCGGGATCACGTCCAGGCCGGTGACCGGGCTGGTGCGTATCGGGCCGAGCACGAACGCCTTGCGGGCAACGGCCCGGGCGAACAGGGCCCTGTCTCCCGGCTCGTTCGACTGCGCGAGCCCGTGCGGCAGCACCTGCGCAGAGCAACGCCGCGCGCCGTCGACGCTGGAGGCCGCGAGGTTGGCGTACCGCGCCGCCTGCGCGTCCAGCACGCTCGCCAATCGTTCGTGGCAGGTTTGCGGATCGACCGTCATCAGGTCGCCCACCTGGGCCAGCGCCTGCAACATCTGTTCGGCGCCGCTGACGGCCGCAACGTGGCGGGTCGTGGCCGACTCGCGCAGGCGCGCCGCAGTCTCCGCCGTGGTCGCGAGGGCGAGGCGATAGTTCTGCCAGGCGATGGTCCCCGACAGCACAAGCAACGGAATTGCGGCGATCAACACCAGCAAGGCCAGCCGGACGCGGATCGATCCGAGAAGACGCACCGTCCAGCGATCCGCGTCCCGAAGGCGCCGTGTGGTGCCGCCCCGAAACCCGGCCGGGAGCGGGGTTCCGGCCGGCGGCCCGTTCACCGCTTCCTGTCCTCCTCGATCAGCCGGAGCAGCTCCTCGGGAACCGGCTCCTGCGCGACCTTGTCGTAGATGTCGTGCAAGCCGCGTTGCAGCCAGACGTCGAAGGCAGCCGCGGCTCGGCGAGGCTTCTTCTTGGCAGGCGGGGCGGGATCCTTGGCCTTCGGCATCGTCGGTGCATCAAGCCTTGCAGATCCGGTCAGGTAATGGACCGCCGGTCGGGCGGTCGCACCATGGCCGTAGCCGGGCAGTCATCGTGTCGGCACGGGACGTCAGGCGTGCTGCACGTCCGGCTCGCTTTCGGCCAGGCGGCGGGCGAGAAGGGCTGCCGCGCCGCGTGCCGCCTTGGCACTCTCCTTGGTCTCGCCCAGCAGCCAGGATTCGAGCTGGCGACGGGCACGGAACACGCGGCTCTTGGCCGTGCCGACCGCGCAGCCGGTCGACTCGGCCAGCGCCTCGTAGCTCATGCCGTGGACCACGACCATCACCAGCGCCTCGCGCTGGTCCGAGGGCAGACGGGTCATCGCCTGGGCCAGTTCCTTCAGCGCCAGGCGATCCTCGTGCGGCGCCTCGGTGGCGAAGACGGAACTCGGCACATCGTCGATGTCGGTCGTGTCGCGGCGCTTGCGCAGGTTGCTGATGAAGCGGTTGCGCAGGATGCGATGCATCCAAGCGGGGAAATTGGTGCCGGGGATGAAACTCTGCTGCGCCGACAGCGCGTTGCACACCGCGTCCTGCACCAGGTCTTCGGCGGAAGCCCGGTTGCGGGTCAGCGCCAGTGCCTGAATCCGCAGTTTCGGCAGGATGGCGATGATCTGGTCGTGGAACGTCGGTGTCATTGTATCGGCGGTCATCGGTGTCTCCGTCTTCCTGACCCACCAATGACGCAGGGCAAGAACACGCTGCATCGCCGCCGATCACGAAATCGTCAGCTTGCTTCGACAGCCCGCCTGCTGGTCCCTCGGGGTGGAAGGTCAGGCGTTCCAGGGCCGTGCGCCGTCGCCGAACGCCTGCGAGAGCTTGCCGCGGGCCCGGGACACCCGGGCCCGCATCGTGCCCACCGGCACGCTGCAGATCGCCGCCGCCTCCTCGTGCGTCAGTTCCTGGGCACCGACCAACACCAGGGCCTCGCGCAGCAGCGGCGGCAGCGTCCACAGCATGCGCGACATGTCGGCGATCTCGCCATGATGCTGCTGCGTGCCGGCGGTTGCGAGTTGCGCGTGGGTGGCCAGTGCCGCGTCCTCGCGCCGCCGGCGTCGTTCCTGTTCGAAGAAGGCGTTTCTCAGAATTGTGAACAGCCACGCCTTCAGGCTCGTTCCCGGCTGGAACTGCTCGATGGAGGCGAGCGCGCGCACCACCGCATCCTGCACGAGATCGTCGGCCCTCGATCGATCGCGCACGAGAAAGCGCGCGTAGCCCCGCAATTCCGGTAGCAGGCCAGCCAGTTCCCGCCTCGGCGAGACGGCCGTATCGATGGTCAATTTGGCACTCGCTGCCCTGGCCGAGGCCGGTCGTGACCCATGTCCAGGCTATCCACGTCGTGTGGCTCGGATATAGGAAGGCGGGCGCCCCTGCCCATCCGACCGCCCGGCACCATTCGAACCACCTTTCCGTATGAGGCCAAACGATGACCAGCTTCCGACGCGAGGACCTGATCCGCGCGCTGCCCTACGCGAGACGGTATGCCCGTGCGCTGACCGGCAGCCAACCGGCGGGCGACGCCCTGGTCGCGGATTGTCTGCGCGATACGCTGGCCGGTGGTCAGGATGACGAAGCCAGCCCGTCCGATCCTCGCCAGGCGCTCTACCGCGGCGTGACCAGGTTGTTCGACGACACGGCGCATGACGGCGACGCGCATGACGGATTGTCGGCCAAGCAGCGTCAGCTCCTGCTGTTGACTTCGCTGGAGGACGTGTCGGCCGAGGAGGCGGCGCCGATCCTCGGCCTGCCGCCCGAACAGGCGGCTCGGCTGCTCGGCGACGCGCGCGAGCGGCTGCGCGCCTCGGCCGCGACCGACGTGCTCATCATCGAGGACGAGCCGATCATCGCCATGGACCTCGAGGAGCTGGTCGCCGGTTGCGGCCACCATGTCGTGGGCGTTGCCTCGACCGAGGCGGAGGCCATCGCCATCGCCAAGCGTACCCGGCCGGGGCTGATCCTGGCCGACATCAACCTAGGCCTCGGCGGCGACGGCACGAGCGCGGTGGCCACCATCCTGCGCAGCCACTATGCACCGGTGATCTTCGTGACCGCCTACCCGGAACGGCTGCTGACCGGGGACGCGATCGAGCCGGCCTTCGTGATCACCAAGCCGTTCGAGCCCCTGACCCTGGCCATCGCCACCTATCAGGCGGTGACAGGGGGGGTGCAGCTGGACAGCGTCTAGCCCAGGCCCGGGCGAGCGTCCGGCCGGTTCGAACGCGGGTTTGGCAACCCGAGCTGGCCTGGTGCTCTAGCATCTCTCGAACCACAGCATCTCTCGAACCACAGCATCTCCCGAACCACCGGCGCCTTCGAGGGGCCGGTGACCCAAGCACTCCCGCAGCGATGGACCACCGATGGCAGAGACCGCCTACGCCGTGCGCACCGAACGCTCCTTGCCGAGGCCGCCTGCGCCCGTCCCGCAGGGCGGCACGCTTCGCCTGGTGCACGCGGCCTTGGCCGGCGACGCCGCAGGCGCGTGTGCCGCAGCGGCGGCCGCGGGGTTCACCCACCTGGCCGTGGCCCCGCCTTGGCTGGCGGGCGGGCGCGGCAACCCGTTCCTGACCGAGGATTTCGACCGTCTGTCGCCTCAGGCAGGGATCACCGGCCTGGCGGCGCTGGGCGATGCGGCAGCGGCGGCGAAGCTCGGCCTGGTGCTGGACGTGGTGGTGGATCGGCTGGCGGCCGGCTCGGCGCTGGTGGGCGTGGCGGGCAGCCCGTTCGCGGCCCCCGAACGGGACGTGTTGCTGGATCCACGGCGCAGCGAGGGGGCCGAGGCGGCGCCGGCCAGGCTCGACAGCGCAGGGGACGCGCTGGTGCTGGCGGCCTGGTGGGCGACGCGGCTGCGCGGCTGGCAGGCGCAAGGCGTGTCCGGCTTCCGCCTGATCGGGCTCGACGCGTTCCAGCCCGAAATCCTGTCGACGTTCGTGGGCGCGCTCCGCACGGCGGTGCCGGGCACGCTGCTGCTCGGCTGGACGCCGGGATTGACGCGCGAGGCGGTCGGTTCGCTGGTGGGCGCGGGGCTCGATGGCGTGTTCGCGTCCCTGCCCTGGTGGGACTGGCAGGCCGACTGGCTGTGGGACGAGATCGCAGCCCTGCTGAAGGTGGCGCCCGTGCTGGGCGTGGATGGCCATCCCTCCGGCCCGCGTCACGCCCGTCAGCCCGGCACGGCGCGCGAGACCGCGCTGGCCCCGTTGCTCGGTCAAGGCTGGCTGCACGTCGCCGGCGCGTGGCCTGCGCCGGAGCTTGCGGCCCTCAACGCCGTGCTGGCGCGCGAGCCGGTCCTGGCCGCACGGGTGCGTCCGGGCCTGCCGCTGGGCGATGCGGGGCGGGTGATCGCCGTGCTGCGCCACGACGCGGCCGACCACCGCGGCGCCGCCTGCGCAGCCCTGGCGATGGTCAACGGCGACCTGCGGCACAGCCGAACGGTCGAGGGTAGCGCCCTGCTGACCGCCACCGGCGGCGTGTTCCAGGCGTTCCGCGACGCGCTGGACCCGGCGGGCACGTTGCTGACGCCGGCGACCGCGATCGAGCTGCCGCCGGGGGGTCTGAGGCTGTTTACCGCGCGCGCACACCTCCCCGGCGCCGAGCCGCTTCGCGCGGACCCCGAGGCGGCCGGACGCGCCGCACGGGCGCCGCGCCTGGCCATCGAGCTGCCGACGCCCAGCGTCGATGGCGGCGCCTTCCCGGTGAAGGCGGTGGCGGGCGAGCTTGTGCGCGTGGAAGCCGACATCGTGTTCGACGGGCACGACAAGATCGCCGCCGCCCTGCGCTGGCACGGTCCCGACGGGGCGTGGCAGGAAGTGCGCATGCGCCCGCTCGGCAACGACCGCTGGCACGCGGCCTTCCCGCTCGGCGTGCTGGGCCGGCACGCCTACGTGGTGAGCGCCTGGCGCGACCGTTTCGAGACGTTCCGCGACGAGCTGGCCAAGAAATCGGCCGCCGGCGTGCGGATTGCCCTGGAGCTGATCGAAGGGGCGGCGCTGGTGGAGGCCGCCGGCAAGCGCGCCGAGGGCAAGCTGGCGCAGGCGTTGGGCGGGCGCCTGCCCGAGTGCCGCACCGGCGACGAAGCCGCCCGCGTACAGGCGCTGCTGTCGCCCGAACTGGCGAGGCTGATGGAAGCGGCCGATGACCGGCCGCACCTTGTTCAGACTGCGCCAATCCCGGTCGATGCCGAGCGCATAGAGGCACGGTTCGCAAGCTGGTACGAGGTGTTCCCCCGCTCGATGAGCGACGACGAGACGCGCCACGGCACGTTCGCCGACGTGGAGCGTCACCTGCCGCGGATCGCCGGCATGGGGTTCGACGTGCTGTACTTCCCGCCGATCAGCCCGATCGGACGGACCAACCGCAAGGGCCGCAACAACACGCTGACACCCGCGCCCGACGATCCGGGCAGCCCCTACGCGATCGGGTCGAAGGATGGCGGGCACGACGCGCTGCATCCGGAGCTCGGCTCGCTCGCCGACTTCCAGCATCTGCGTCAGGCGGCGCAGGCACACGGGCTGGAACTGGCGATCGACTTCGCCATCCAGTGCTCGCCCGACCATCCCTGGCTGAAGCAGCATCCGGGCTGGTTCGACTGGCGGCCGGACGGCACGATCCGCTACGCCGAGAACCCGCCAAAGCGCTACGAGGACATCGTCAACGTCGATTTCTACGCGCCCGAGGCGGTGCCCGCGCTGTGGACCGCCTTGTGCGACGTCGTGCTGTTCTGGGCCGGGCAGGGGATCAGGCTGTTCCGCGTGGACAACCCGCACACCAAGCCGCTGCCGTTCTGGGAGTGGATGATCGGCGAGGTCCGCAGCCGCTACCCCGATGCCGTGTTCCTGGCCGAAGCCTTCACCCGCCCGAAGGTGATGTATCGCCTGGCCAAGGTCGGCTTCTCGCAATCCTATACGTATTTCACCTGGCGAAACTCCAAGCGCGAGCTGGAGGCTTACCTGACCGAGCTCGACACGGAACCGCCGCGCGACTTCTTCCGGCCGCATTTCTTCGTCAACACGCCGGACATCAACCCGCCGTTCCTGCAGACCTCCGGCCGTCCCGGCTTTCTGATACGCGCGGCGCTCGCGGCGACGCTGTCCGGCCTGTGGGGCGTCTATAACGGCTTCGAGCTGTGCGAGGCGGCGGCCGTTCCCGGCAAGGAGGAATACCTGGACAGCGAGAAGTATCAGCTGCGCGCGTGGGACTGGGACCGCCCGGGCAACATAACCGGCGAGATCACGGTGCTGAACCGGCTGCGTCGGCAGAACCCCGCCCTGCAGACGCATCGCGGCATCCGCTTCCTGACGGCCGACAACGATGCCATCTTGTTCTTCGAGAAAGCGACTCCTGACCGCTCGAACGTGGTGCTGGTGGCGATCAGCCTGGACCCGACACAGGCGCAGGAAGCCGACATCGAGGTGCCGCTATGGCAATGGACGCTGCCCGACGACGCGAGCCTGCCGATGCAGGACCTGCTCGACGGCCGGCAGTTCAACTGGCAGGGCAAGCGACAGCGGCTGCGCCTGACCCCCGAGACGCCCTACGCCATCTGGCGCGTGCGCACGCTTTGACCGCCACAATCCACACGGATACGCAATGAACGTCTCGACCTCCCTGCAGCCCGCCTTGCCGACCACCGTGCCGCTCAGCGAAGACCCGCTATGGTACAAGGACGCGGTCATCTATCAGCTGCACCTGAAGTCGTTCTTCGATGCCGACAACGACGGCATCGGCGACTTCAACGGATTGATGGAGAAGCTCGACTACATCGCCGAACTCGGTGTCACCGCCATCTGGATGCTGCCGTTCTACCCGTCGCCGCGGCGCGACGACGGCTACGACATCGCCGATTATCGCGGCGTGCACACCGATTACGGCACGCTCGCCGATGTCCGGCGGTTCATCGAGGCCGCGCATGCCCGCAACATACGCGTGATCGCCGAGCTGGTGATCAACCACACCAGCGACCAGCATCCCTGGTTCCAGCGCGCCAGGAAGGCGCAGCCGGGCTCGCCGGAGCGCGAGTTCTACGTGTGGTCCGACGACGACGACAAATACGCCGGCACACGGGTGATCTTCCTCGACACCGAAAAATCCAACTGGACGTGGGACGAGGAGGCGCACGCCTATTTCTGGCACCGCTTCTACTCGCACCAGCCGGACCTCAACTTCGACAACCCGGCCGTGCTGGAGGAGGTGCTGTCGGTGATGCGGTTCTGGCTCGACCTCGGGATCGACGGGCTGCGTCTGGACGCGGTGCCCTACCTGGTGGAGCGCGAGGGTACCAACAACGAGAACCTGGCAGAGACGCACGACATCCTCAAGCGCATCCGCGCCGAACTGGACGTGCACGCGCCCGGGCGCATGCTGCTGGCGGAGGCCAACCAATGGCCCGAAGACGCGCAGCAATATTTCGGCGATGGCGACGAGTGCCACATGTCGTTCCATTTCCCGCTGATGCCGCGGATGTACATGGCCATCGCGCGCGAGGACCGGTTTCCGATCACCGACATCATGCGCCAGACGCCGGCCATACCGGCGAACTGCCAGTGGGCGGTATTCCTGCGCAACCACGACGAGCTGACGCTCGAGATGGTGACGAGCGCCGAGCGCGACTATCTGTGGGAGACCTATGCGAGCGACCGGCGGGCACGCATCAACCTCGGCATACGCCGTCGCCTGGCACCGCTGCTGGAGCGTGACCGTCGGCGCATCGAGCTGATGAACGGGCTGCTGTTGTCGATGCCGGGAACCCCGGTGATCTATTACGGCGACGAGATCGGCATGGGCGACAACATCCACCTCGGCGACCGCGACGGCGTGCGCACCCCGATGCAGTGGTCGATCGACCGCAACGGCGGCTTCTCGCGCGCCGACCCGGCCTCGCTCGTCCTGCCGCCGATCATGGACCCGATCTACGGCTACGCGGCGGTGAACGTGGAGAGCCAGGCGCGCGACCAGCACTCGCTGCTGAACTGGATGCGCACCATGCTCGCCGTGCGCCGGCAGCACCACGCGTTCGGCCGCGGCACGCAGCGTTTCCTCTACCCGAACAACCGCCGGATCCTCGCCTACCTGCGCGAGCATACCGACGAGAGCGGCGAGGAAGTGCTGCTCTGCGTCAGCAACCTGTCGCGCACCGCGCAGGCGGTCGAGCTCGACCTGTCGGCCTTTGTCGGCCGCACGCCGGTCGATCTCGTGGGTGGCGCCGCCTTCCCGCCGATCGGGCAGCTTAGCTACCTGCTGACCTTGCCGCCTTACGCATTCTATTGGTTCGCACTCACCCCCGAGACGGCACTGCCGTCCGGCGTCAGCCAGGCGCCGGCGCCGATGCCGGAATACGCGACCATCGTGCTGCGACGCGAGATCAGCGAGGTGCTGCAGCCGACCGGCCGCGCCATCCTGGAGCGCGAGGCGTTGCCGGCCTACCTGCAGAAACGCCGCTGGTTCGGCTCCAAGGGCGAGCGTATCGGCAGCGTTCGGCTGGCCTACGCCGTCCGGATCGGCGAGGGCATACGGTCCTCGCTGCTGTGCGAGGTGGAAGCGACGATCGGCGACCGGGTGGAGAGCTACACCCTGCCGCTCGGCGTCTGCCGTGACGACAGCACCAGCGGCCCGCTGGCGCAGCAGCTGGCGCTGACCCGCGTGCGCCGCGCCGCCGAGGTCGGCTACCTGACCGACGCGTTCGCGCTGGACGCCTTTACACGCAACGTGGTGGAAGCGCTGCGTGCCGAGCGCGTGCTGAGCTTTCAAGGCGGCCGCCTGGCGTTCCGCAAATCGCCGCTGCTCGACGAGATGAACTTCGCCGAGGAGGCGCCGATCGTGCGGCTGTCCGCGGAACAGTCGAACAGTTCGCTGATCGTGGACGAGCGGCTGGTGCTGAAGCTGGTGCGCAAGGTGCTGGCCGGCCGCCACCCGGAGGCCGAGATGACCGGCTACCTGACGGAGCGCGGGTTCGCCAACATAGCACCGTTGCTGGGCGAGGTGATCCGCTTCGACGAGCAGGATCTGCCGCACACGGTCATGCTGGCGCAGGGCTTCGTGCACAACCAGGGCGACGCGTGGACCTGGACGCTCGACTATCTCAAGCGCGCCTCGGCCGACATCGCATCCGACGACGACGCGGCGGCGTTCGAGGACGCGCTGAGCGGCTACATGTCGCTCGCCGGCTCGATCGGCCGGCGCCTGGCGGAGATGCACGCCGTGCTGGCGACGCCCACCGAGCGGCCGGAATTCGCGCCGGAGCGTGTTGGCGCTCACGAGGCGGAGGTCTGGGGCCAGGGCGTGGTCGAGCAGATCGATCTCGCGGTGCAGGCGGTGCAGCGCGTCGCTGACTGGCCGGACGAGTCGGTGCGTGTCTCCGCCATGGGCTTCGTCGCCATGGCGGACGATCTGCGCGCGGCAGCCTGGGGCCTGGCGCGCGGTGCGGCCGGTTTCGCCACCCAGACGCGCGTGCATGGCGATTTCCATCTGGGCCAGGTGCTGGTGACGCCGGGCGATGCGACGCTGATCGACTTCGAAGGCGAGCCTGCGAAGACCATGGAGCAGCGTCGTGCCAAATCCTCGCCGCTGCGCGACGTGGCCGGCCTGCTGCGGTCGTTCGACTACGCGGCGGCGAGCGCTCTGGCGGGCCGCACGCCCGGCTCCGGTCAGGCGGTGGAGCGCCAGGGCTCGATGGTCGAGCAGTTCCGCCGTAACGCGGCGACGGCTTTCCTGCAGTGCTATCGCAGTGTGCTGCACGCATCGTCCGAACCGTGGGTGGATCCGAGCATCGAGACCAGCGTGCTCGACCTGTTCCTGCTGGAAAAGGCCGCCTACGAGATACGTTACGAGGCCGCCAACCGTCCGGCCTGGATCGGCATACCGCTGGCCGGCGTGGCGCGGGTGGCCGAACGCCTCGAGCTCGGAGCGGCGCATGTCTGACGACAGGCTGGACCCGGGCGCCATCGAGGCGGTCGCGCATGCGCGCCATGGTGACCCGTTTGCGCTGCTTGGCCCGCATCCGGTCGCTTCAGGCACCGCGGTGAGGGCCTTCATCCCGGACGCCGACGCGGTGGAGGTGCTGGCGCGCGATACCGGCCTGTCGCTCGGCACGCTCAGCCGCTTGGACGAGACCGGGTTTTGGAGCGGGTGCGTGACGTCGGGCGTGCCGTACCGCTTCCGTATCGCGAGTGGCGGCGCCGTGCGCGAATGCGAGGACGCCTATAGCTTCCCGCCGTTGCTCGGCGACGTGGACATTTACCTGCTGGGCGAGGGACGGCACCGCGATTTCGCCAGTGCGCTCGGCGCACACGTCACGCAGATCGACGGCGTGGCCGGCGTGCGGTTCGCCGTGTGGGCGCCGAACGCGCGTCGGGTCTCGGTTGTCGGCACCTTCAACCAGTGGGACGGGCGACGTCACGCGATGCGCCTGCGGCACGGTTCGGGAGTGTGGGAGATTTTCGTCCCGCGCGTGGCGGCCGGCGCGATCTACAAATACGAGATCACCGGGCCGGATGGCGCGGTGCTGCCGCTCAAAGCCGATCCGGTCGCGCAACAGACGGAGCGGCCGCCCGCGACCGGGTCGGTGGTGCCCGATCCCGCCGAACTCGTCTGGACCGACGCTGCCTGGATTGCCGGCCGCGCCGCGTTCCAGGGGCCGGACGCGGCGATGTCGACTTACGAGCTGCATGCCATGTCGTGGCTGCCGAACGCGGAGACCGCCGACTTCACCTGGGATGATCTCGCCGACAAGCTCGTCCCCTACGTGCAGCGCATGGGGTTCACCCATGTCGAGCTGATGCCGATCATGGAACACCCGTTCGGCGGGTCCTGGGGTTACCAGCCGCTGGCGCAGTTCGCACCCACCGCCCGCCTCGGCGAGCCGGCCGGGTTCGCGCGCTTCGTCGACCGCTGCCACGCGGCCGGGGTGGGCGTGATCCTCGATTGGGTGCCGGCCCATTTCCCGAGCGACACGCACGGGCTGGCGCGCTTCGACGGCACGCCGCTCTACGAACATGCCGATCCGCGCGAGGGGTTCCACAACGACTGGAACACCTTCATCTACAACCACGGACGCAACGAGGTGCGGGCGTTCCTGATCGGCAGCGCGCTGTATTGGCTGGAGCATTTCCACGTCGATGCGCTGCGTGTCGATGCTGTGGCGTCCATGCTGTACCGCGACTATAGCCGAGCCGCGGGCGAGTGGGTGCCGAACCGCTATGGCGGGCGTGAGAACCTCGAGGTGATCGAGTTCTTTCACGAACTGTCCCGCGCGCTGATCGACCGTGTGCCCGGCGCGGTGATGATCGCCGAGGAATCCACCGCGTTTCCCAAGGTCTCGCGCCCGGTCGAGGAGGGCGGTCTCGGCTTCGACTACAAGTGGAATATGGGCTGGATGCACGACACGCTGCATTACATGGCGGAGCAGCCGATCAATCGGCGCTGGCACCATGGCCAGATCACCTTCGGCCTCGTCTACGCGTTCTCCGAAAACTTCGTCCTGCCGCTGTCGCATGACGAGGTGGTCTATGGAAAAGGCTCGCTGATACGCAAGATGCCGGGCGACGAGTGGCAGCGCTTCGCCAACCTTCGCGCGTATTTCGGCTTCATGTGGACGCATCCCGGCCGCAAGCTGCTGTTCATGGGCGGCGAGTTCGCGCAATGGCGCGAATGGAACCACGATGCTGGTCTTGACTGGTTCTCGCTCGACAATCCTCTGAACAAGGGGGTGCAGACGCTGCTCTGCGACCTCAACGCCGCCTATCGCGAAGTGCGCGCGCTGCACGTCGCCGACAGCCGGCCGGAAGGGTTCCGCTGGGTGGTGATGGACGATTCCGAGCAGAGCGTGTTCGCCTACCTGCGCATTGGCGATGCGGACGACAGGCCCGTCCTGGTGGTCTGCAACTTCACACCGGTGCCGCGTTTCGGCTACCGCGTCGGCGTGCCGCGGTCCGGCACGTGGCGGGAAGTGGTCAACACGGATGCGGCCGGTTATGGCGGTTCGGGCCTCGGCAATAACGGGTCGAGCGAGTCGGAGCCCGTGGCCAGCCACGACCTGCCGGCATCGCTGGTTCTGACGCTGCCGCCGCTGGCGACGATCCTGCTGTGCGCGGCATGATGCCGGTTGGAGTGCGGGCGCGATGACCGATCCTGGTTTGCGACATGGTCCGGAACTGCGGAGCGACGGCACGACGCGGTTTCGGGTCTGGGCGCCGTCTGTCGAGGGGCTGAGCCTGCGCCTGGCAGGAAACACGCTGTCGATGCAGGCCTGTCCGGCCGGATGGTTCGAACTCGATGCGCCGGCAGGGGCGGGTGCCGCCTACAGCTTCGTGTTGCCCGACGGCCTGACCGTGCCGGATCCGGCTTCCCGCGCGCAGCTGGACGATGTGCACGGCCCCAGTCTGCTGGTCGATGCTTCCCGTTACGTTTGGCGCTGCACCGCGTGGTGCAACCGTCCCTGGCACGAGGCGGTGATCTACGAGCTGCATCCTGGACTGATGGGCGGCTTCGCTGGCGTGCGCGCACGGCTTGCGGCGTTGGCGGCGCTCGGCGTGACAGCGATCGAATTGATGCCGATCGCCGATTTCCCGGGGCGTCGCAACTGGGGTTACGACGGCGTGCTGCCGTTCGCGCCGGACCACGCCTACGGCTCGCCCGACGATCTGCGCGCGCTGGTCGATGCGGCGCACGAGCACGGGCTGATGGTGTTCCTCGACGTCGTGTACAATCATTTCGGGCCCGACGGCGCCTATCTGCACGCCTATGCCAAGACCTTCTTCGACGAGGGCGTGCATACGCCCTGGGGCGCCGCCATCGACTTCAAGAAGCCCGAGGTCCGCGCGTTCTTCGTGCAGAACGCATTGATGTGGGTCAACGAGTACCGGATCGACGGGCTGCGGTTTGACGCGGTGCATGCGATCTCGCCGGCCGCCTTCCTGCCGGAACTGGCCGCCGCCATTCGCGACGGCGCCGATCATCCCGTGCACCTCGTGCTGGAGCACGAGGGCAACAGATCCTCGCTGCTGCGCGGGCCCGAGGCGAAGCTGTTCGATGCGCAATGGGCCGACGACTGGCATCATTGCCTGCACGTGCTGCTGACCGGCGAGAGCGAAGGCTACTACGAAAGCTTCCAGGACCCGGCACGACAACTGGCGCGCGCCATGGCGGAGGGGTTCGTCTATCAGGGCGAGGTCTCGCCGCACCACAGGGAGCCGCGCGGCGAACCCTCGGCCGACCTGCCGCCGACCGCGTTTGTCATCTGCCTGCAGAACCACGACCAGATCGGCAACCGGGCTCTGGGCGAGCGGCTGGCGCAGCTGGCCGATCCGCAGGCGTTGGCGGCGGCCACGACCCTGCTTCTGCTGTCGCCGAGCATCCCGCTGCTGTTCATGGCCGAGGAGTACGGCGACCGTACGCCTTTCCTGTTCTTTACCGACCACAACGCCGAACTGGCCGAACTGGTCCGCGAGGGACGGCGGCGAGAGTTCGCGCATTTCGCCGCTTTCCAGGACCCCTCGCGCCGCGCACAGATCCCCGACCCGAACGCCGCCTCCACGTTCGAGGCCTCGGTGCCGGCGGGCGGAGCCCCTGGAAACGCCGTCCTGGACCTGCACCGTCGCCTGCTCGCTTTGCGCCACGCCCATGTCGTGCCAGGCATCCCCGGCTGCCGCAGCGAGGGTGCGGAGGCGATCGGCGTCCATGCCGTTTGCGGGGGCTGGCGCCTCGGCACGGGTGGTCGGCTCACCCTGGCCGCCAATTTCGGCAAAGAGCCTGTCGCTCTGGCCACGCCGGCGGGTCGGTTGCTGTTCACGTCGGGCCCGACGCCGTCCGACGGCCTGCTGCCCCCGCGTTGCGCGCTGGCGTTCCTCGACGAGGCGACGTGACCGACGCCTCCCTGCAACGGCTGGCGCGTGCGGCGGGCATTGCCGCGTCCTGGAAGGATGTGTTCGGCGCGACCCACCACATCATGCCGCCGACCTTGCGTGCGGTGCTGGCGGCTCTCGACTTGCCGGCGGACACCGACGCGGCCATCGAGGAGAGTCTCAGGCGGGCGTCCACGCCGCCGGTCCTGCTGCCGCCGCTGGTGACCGCGCAGCAGGGATGGCAGGTGGAGCTGCCGGTCGCCCCGGGGCGCTACAGCCTGACGCTGGATGACGGACGCAGCTTCGACGGGTTTGCAGAGCCGCGTCCGGGTGGCGCCTCGATCCCGGCCATCCTCGAGCCCGGCTACCATCGCCTGGTGATGGGTGATGCGGCGGCGACCGTGGCGGTCGCCCCGGCGCGCGGCTTCACCGCACCCGAGGCCATGCGGACCGCACGCGGCTGGGGGCTCGCGGTACAGCTATACGCGCTGCGCCGTCCCGGGGACGGCGGGATCGGCGACTTCGCGGCGCTGGCCGAGCTGGCGCCGCAGGCCGCCCGGCACGGGGCGCAGGCGATCGGCATCTCGCCCGTCCATGCGCAGTTCAGCGCCGATCCCGACCGTTTCAGCCCCTATGCGCCCTCCACCCGCACGGCGCTGAACGTGTTGCATGCCGCCCTGGACGCGAGCCACGCCGATCCCTTGATGCGCGCGTTGGAGCAGAACGACCTGGTGGACTGGCCGCGCGCCACTCGGCTTCGCCTGCAGCTGTTTCGGGCGCAGTTCGACGCCGCGCGCGCCGATCAGGGCGAGATGGCGGCGTTGGCCGGTTTTCGCACGGTTCAGGGTGCGCAGCTGCACGACCACGCGGTTTTCGAAGCGCTGCACGCGCATTTCTTCGGCGCTGACCCGGCGCTGTGGCACTGGCGTGACTGGCCGACCGCGTTCCGCAATCCCGCCGGTCAGGCGGTCGCGGCGTTCGCCGGTGACCACGCGGACGAGGTCGATTTTCACGCCTGGCTGCAATTTCGCGCCGATCGCGGCCTGGCCGCCGCTCAGGCTGCCTGCCGCGCCGCCGGCATGGGCATCGGCCTGGTCAGCGACCTCGCCGTCGGGACGGATTCGGGCGGCAGCCAGTGTTGGAGCCGGCAGGACGAGACGCTGCTGGGCCTGACGGTCGGTGCGCCGCCCGACCTGCTGCAGCGGGATGGGCAGAACTGGGGCCTGACCGCCTTCTCGCCGCCCGGCCTGGTTCGCCGGGGCTTCTCCGCCTATCGCGACATGCTGCACACCGCGCTGGCCCATGCCGGCGGCATGCGTATCGACCACGCCATGGGTCTGAACCGGCTCTGGGTGATCCCGGACGGAGCCAGTGGCGCGGAGGGTGCTTATCTTTCGTTCCCCGAACGCGACCTGATGCGCCTGATCGCGCTCGAATCGCACCGCCATCGCGCCGTGATCCTGGCGGAGGACCTCGGCACCGTGCCGGACGGCTTCCAGGACCGGCTGAGCGAGGCCGGCATCAGCGGCATGCGCGTGCTGTGGTTCGAACAGGACCAGGCTGGCGCCTACGTGCCGCCGGATCGCTGGACCCCGCGCGCCGTGGCGATGACCAGCACGCACGACCTGGCCACGGTCGCCGGCTGGTGGACGGGCCGCGACATCGATTGGGGCGAGACGCTCGACCGCGTGGCCGATCCGGCCGTCACGCGCGCCGAGCGCGACCTTGAACGCGGCCGGCTCTGGCAAGCGTTCCGCGATTCCGGTGCGGCGGACGGCGATCCGCCGGGCGAAGGGGAGGGCGGTATCGTTGCGGATGCGGCATGTCGCCATGTGGGCGGCAGTGCCTGCGAACTGGTGATGCTGCCCATGGAGGACGCGCTTGCCCTGGTGGAGCAGCCGAACCTGCCCGGCACGCTGCACGAACACCCCAACTGGCAGCGCCGCCTGCCCGCCACCCTGTTCGACGAAGACGTGACGCGACGGCTGGCATTGCTGCACCAGGCACGTAAGGATCTGACGGTTTGAAAGCACTGACCGCGACGGCAAGGCTGCAGTTCCACAAGGATTTCACCCTAGACCGCGGCGCCGAACTGGTGCCCTACCTCGCCAGGCTGGGCATCAGCCACCTGTATGCTTCGCCGATCTTTCGCGCCCGTCCGGGCTCCACGCACGGCTACGACATCGTCGATCACACCACGATCAACCCGGAACTCGGTGGCGAGGACGCGCTGCGTCGCCTGTCCGACCGCCTGCACGCGCACGACATGGGCCTGATCCTCGACATCGTGCCCAACCACATGGGGGTCGGCGGCGCCGACAACGATTGGTGGCTCGACGTGCTGGAATGGGGGCGTGCCAGCCCCTACGCCGAGTTCTTCGACATCGACTGGGACCCGCCGGATCCCACCCTGCGCGGCCGCATGCTGGCCCCGTTCCTGGGCGATGCCTACGGTCATGTGCTGAAACGTAACGAGCTGGTGCTGAAGTTCGACCCGTCGGACGGCCGCCTGTTCGTCGACTACTTCGACAATCGCTTCCCGATCAACCCGCGCGACTATCCGGCCGTGCTGCTGACCGAGGGTGGTCCGCTGGAGACGGTCGCACGCGCCTTTGCCGACCTGCCCGCCGACCGTGACACGATGCGGCGCGCAGCGGCGGAGGCGCGCGCCGAGTTGCGCCGCCCGCAATACGCGCAGGCGATCGCTGAGGCGCTGCGGTCCTACGACGCCGGTGCCGAACTCGGACGCGACCACCTGCACCGTTTGTTGGACCGGCAGAACTTCCGGCTGGCCTGGTGGCGCGCGGCATCCGACGAGATCAATTGGCGCCGCTTCTTCGACGTGAACGCGCTGGCCGGCATACGCGTGGAGAACGCGGCGGTGTTCGAGGCGACCCACGCCACGGTCTTTCGCCTCTACGCCGAGGGCCTGGTCGACGGGCTGCGGATCGACCACGTGGACGGTCTGGCCGAACCCCGCGCCTATTGCAGGAAGCTGCGCCGGCGCCTGCAAACCCTGGCGGAAACCCGCCCCGGTGGCGCCCCCGCGGAGCCGCCGGTGATCTGGATCGAGAAGATCCTGGCCACGCACGAAAAGCTCGCCGCCGACTGGCTGACCGACGGCACCACGGGCTACGACTTCATGAACGATGTCTCTGCCGTCCTGCATGATCCGGAGGGCGAGACGGAGATCACCCGGATCTGGACCCAGGCCACCGGCCGCACCGGGGTATTCGAGGAGGAAAGCGTTCCCGCCCGCAGGCAGATCCTGCGCGAAAGCCTGTCCAGCGAGCTTTACGCCACCTCGGTGGCCCTGCATCGCATCGCCCGCCGCGACTTGGCCACGCGGGACTACACCCTGACCGCCATACAGCGGACCCTGACCGAGCTGCTGGCGCATTTTCACGTCTATCGCGTCTATGCCGGCCCTGGCGGCCTGAGTGAGGCGGACAGGCAGGCGATGGACTGGGCGCTCGCCGGCGCCCGCCGCACCGTGCGTGCGGTTGACCGGCAATTGCTCGAACTGATGGCCGGCTGGCTGTCAGGCGACGATTTGCGGCAGCTGCCGGCGGGCAGCCGCCGGCAGGAGCGCCTGCGCGCGATGGTCCGCTTTCAGCAACTATCCTCGCCCACGGCGGCCAAATCGGTCGAGGACACGTCGTTCTACCGTTACGGCCGCCTGCTGAGCCGTAACGAGGTGGGCACCGAGCCCGCCCAGTTCGCGCTGACTCCGCTCGGCTGGCATGCGGCCAGTCGGATACGCGCTCGCCGCTTCCCACGCGCTCTGCTGGCGACCGCCACCCACGACCACAAGCGCGGCGAGGATGCCCGGGCGAGGCTGGCGGTGCTGAGCGAAATACCGGCGGAGTGGGAGGCGGCGCTGTTGCGCTGGATGCGGCTGAACGCGCCGCTCAAGCGTGATCTTGTCGGCCCCGCACCCGACGCGGCGGACGAAGTGATGCTGTATCAGACGCTAGTGGGCGCCTGGCCGTTGGAGCTGACGGCCGATGATCGCGACGGCCTGGCCGCCTTTCGTGACCGTGTGTCGGCCTGGCTGCAGAAGGCGTTGCGCGAGGCCAAGCGGCATTCCGGCTGGGCAGTCCCCAATGACGCCTACGAGCAGGCCGCGCAGGACTTCCTCGCCGCAGTGCTGGACCCGGACCGCCCCGCGCACGTGGTGCAGGAAATCTGCGATCTGGTGCGCCGCATCGCTCCTGCCGGGGCAGTGAACGGCCTGTCCCAGATGCTGCTGCGGCTGACGAGCCCGGGCATACCCGACCTCTACCAGGGAACCGAGTTCTGGGACTTCTCCATGGTGGACCCGGACAACCGGCGTCCGGTCGACTACGCGAGCCGGCAGCGCGCCCTCGAGCAGCCGTCATCGCCCGGGTCGCTGTTGGCCGACTGGCGGGATGGGCGTGTGAAGCAGGCCATCCTGCATCGGGCCTTGGCGCTGCGCGCGCGACACCCGGCGCTGTTCCTGGAGGGAAGCTACACGCCGTTGAAGGTGGAAGGGCCGGAAGAGGCGCACGCGCTGGCATTCCTGCGCCAGCATGGTGAACAAACCGTGATGACGATTGTCACGCGGTTGTCGGCTACTTTGATACAATCGGACACACCGCTCGTCGGGCGGGACGTCTGGACCGGAACGGACCTTGTTGTTCCTCGTCAGCTGGCGGGTCGCAGCCTCGGGTCCGTGCTGGGAAGCGCGGGATCCGTGCTAGATGTGCCGTCCAGTGGGCGCGTGCCGCTGGCCGAAGTCCTGGCCACCCTGCCGGTGGCGCTCCTGGAGGTTTGATGAACCGCATCGTCGTCGTGTCCAACCGGGTCCAGGTGCCGACCGATGCTAATGTGAAAGCCGGCGGCCTCGCGGTCGCGCTGGACGGTCTCATGGCGCAGCGCGGCGGGCTGTGGTTCGGCTGGTCTGGCGAGGTCGGCGAGGAGGTGCGCCGGGTGACGCAGAGGACGGTCGGTGCGATGCAGTTCGCGACCGTCGATCTTACGCGCGAGGAGCACGACCGCTACTACAACGAGTTTTCCAACGCCACGCTTTGGCCGCTGCTCCACTCGATGCCCGAGCACATGATCTTCGATCGTCGCAGCGCCCAGGTCTATCGGCAGACCAACGAGCGCATGACCGAGGCGCTGGTGCCGCTGTTGCGGCCGACGGACGTGATCTGGGTGCACGATTACCATCTGATGGCGATGCCGGCCATGCTGCGCGCCCGGGGCGTGAATGCGCCGATCGGGTTCTTCCTTCACGTCCCGTTTCCCGCCCCTGACATGCTGGCCAGCGTTCCCGAGGCTGGCAGCCTGATCAGTGACCTGCTGTCGGCGGACCTGGTGGGCTTTCAGACCGCCAACGACCTCGAAAACTTCTCCGCGGCCGCGATTCGCCTCGCCGGGGCCACGCGTCTGTCCGACGATGGGCTGCAACTTGGCGCCCGGCGCGTCCGGCTCGGCGTGTTCCCGGTGGAGATCGAGGCGCATGAGTTTGCCGGCATGGCGGAGGGCGCGTGGCGGGCCGGTAACGTGGAACGGCTGCGCCGTAGCCTGCAGGGACAGAAGCTCGTCCTCGGCATCGACAGGCTTGACCCGACCAAGGGCCTGATACAGCGGCTGCTGGGCTTTCGGCGTCTGCTGGAGACCCGACCAGACTGGCGGCGCAACGTGACCCTTCTGCAGATCGCGGCGGAATCGCGGACCGACGTTTCGGCCTACCAGGATCTGCGCGCGGCGATCGACGCCGAGGCGGGCGCGATCAACAGCGAATGGGGTGAGCCGGACTGGACGCCAGCCCGTCTGATCGCACGCGGAGGCCCCCGTGCGATCGTCGCGGGCTACATGCGCGAGGCGAGCGTCGGCCTGGTCACGCCTTTGCGGGACGGCATGAACCTTGTGGCCAAGGAGTTCGTCGCGGCGCAGGACCCGCAGGATCCTGGTGTTCTGGTGCTGAGCCGGTTTGCCGGCGCCTCGCACCAGCTGGGCTCCTCACTGCTGGTCAACCCGCACGACCCTGACGAATTGGCGGAAGCCCTGGACCGCGCACTGACGATGCCGCTCGGCGAACGGCAGGAGCGCTGGCAGGCGGCCTGGCAGGCGATCGAAGCGGCAACGCCTGCCGCCTGGGGACGAGGGTTTATCTCCGCCCTACTGCATGCCAGCGAGCGCTCGCCCAGGCTGGCGGCCGACATCGCGGCAGCACGCGCGACCTTGCCGCCGCATCCCCTGTCGGCAGCCGCTCCGCCACCGTCCACCCGACTGAACTGAGGGCCGGGCGGGGAGTGGGTTAGGGCGGATCAGCCCGACGCCGCGGCCCGCTGGATGGCCTGCGCCATGCTGGCGACGCCGTTGCCGCGGTTGCTGGACAGGGCGGCGATCAGACCGAGTTCGGTCAGGAAGGCCGGATCGGTTCGTGCGATTTCACCGGGGGTACGGCCGGAGTAAACCCTTAACAGCAGGGCGACCAGGCCCGAGACGATGGCAGCGTCGGACGCACCGGCCAGGAACAGCCGGCCGTCTTGCGTTCGCGTCTGCATCCACACCTGGCTTTGGCATCCTGGCACTCGGTGGGCGTCGTCTGCCCATTCGGTGGGGAAGGGCGGCAGCTTTCGGCCCAGCTCGATGATGAATTGGTAGCGGTCCATCCAGTCGTCGAACACGTCCAGCTCGTCGCGAATGGCCTCGATGGCGCGCGCCGCGCTGGGCTCCTGAGGGTCGACGAAGGGGGCTGTCATGCAGCGCATGTGCGGGTGGCAGGGGGATGCGTCAACGCCGGCCGAGCGGTTAGCGATGGCGGCGACCATCATGTTGACATGTCCTTCTCTCTCGCCTATTTCTTTTTTACCGGCGCGGTTC
>CAXTJP010000035.1:0-24079 GCA_964244615.1 uncultured Acetobacteraceae bacterium | reverse complement strand
GCCGGCGCAGGCCAGGCGGCCCACCATGCCGTGCAGCAGCGCCGTCTCGCCGCCGGCCAGCTCGGTGCAGCCGGTGACGTCGATCCACACGCCGTCCGGCGGGTTCGGGGCGGCCAGCGGGCTGTAGCGCCGCCAGCACCAGGCGGCCAGCCGGTCCAGGGCGGCCGCGTCGCCGATGGGGTCGGCTTCGGCCACGTGCAGGCCGGGCACCATCGCCTGGGCCTGCGCCACCGCCATGCCGGGGCGCAGGCCCAGCGCCGACGCGCCTGCGTCCACCGCCATCACCAGGCGCCTGGATCCCTGCCGGGCGGCGGTCAGCATCGGGGCCGCCTGGGGGGCCGCCTCAGGCGACATGCCGGCCCGGCGCAGCCTGTCGGTCGGCCAGCTCGGCAGGAACAGCGAGACGACCCTGCGCATCACACGCCTCCAAGATCCAGGTTTTCGGCCGTCCGCCGCGGCACCGTGTCAGCGCCACCTGCCAGCGGGCGCGGCCGATCCCCGCTGCCGGCAGCGGGGATGAGGGCAGGGGAGCGATGCTCCAGCGGGTGCAGGCGGCGGTCAGGCCGGCATCGTCCGGGCGGCGGCGCAGCACCAACGCCATGGCGCCCGATGCCTCCGCCGCCAGCACCAGGCGACGCGAGGCGGTCATCGTCAGGCGCGACACCTCGCCCACCACGGCCGAGAGGCCGGGGTGGCGCAGCGCCTCCTCCATGACCAGCAGAACGCTGCGCTCGTCCGTCGCCTCGGCGAGGATCACCCGGTCCGGGTGCAGCCCGGCGCAGGCCAGGCCGGGGGCGAACAGGTCGCTGCGCGCCGCGCACCACAGCACCGGGCGTTCCACGCGCGCCAGGATGCCGGCCACGAACAGGGCGGCACAGGCCGCATGCACCGTATCAGGTCCGCCGCCGGCGACCTCGTGCAGGGTGCCCTGCGGCAGGCCACGGTCCGGCAGGTGGCCATCCATCGCGGGGATGCCGAAAGGCAGCACCCGCACATCCCGCGCGGCCGGACGTTCCAGCAGGCGGATGCGGCTGCGCAAGGCAGCCAGGTCGGGGGTCGGCATGTTCGCATTTTGTTCTCATGACCCGCGAGGGTCAAGGTTCTCATGACCCGCGAGGGTCAAGGGCCGCGCACCCAGGGCGACACCTACGCCAGGCTCAGGAACCGCGCCGCGTCCGCCACCGCCTCGCGCGTCTTGGCCATCGACGGGCCCATGGTGAAAAACCCGTGGAACACCCCGTTGTAGCGTTTTGCCGTCGTCATCACCCCGGCGCTGGCCAGGATGTGGGCGTACGCCTCGCCGGCGTCGCGTATCGGGTCCACCTCGGCGGTCAGGACAAAAGCCGGCGGCAGGTTCGCGTGGTCGGCGGCCAGAGCGGGGCTGGCACGCGGGTCGGACCGGTCTGCACCGGCCCCGAGGTAATGGCCCTGGAACCACAGCAGCGCGTCCCGGGTCAGGAACGGACCGTCGGCGAACCCCGTCACCGACGGCCGGGTCAGGTCGTGATCGGTGCCGGGATAGACCAGCAGCTGCGTGCGCAAAGGCGGGCCGCCGCGCATGCGGGCCAGCAGGCAGCACACGGCGGCAAGCGCCCCCCCGGCGCTGTCGCCGCCGACCGACACGAGGGCCGCGTCCCCGCCGATCGATGCGGCGTTCGCCACGGCCCAGGCGGTGGCGGCAAAGGCGTCCTCGGGGCCGGCCGGAAAAGGGTGTTCGGGCGCCAGGCGGTAATCGACGCTGAGCACGACCGTGCCCGCCTGCACGCAAAGCTCGCGGCACACCCAGTCGGCCGAACGCAGGTCGCCGATGACCCAGCCGCCGCCGTGGAACCAGACCAGCACCGGCAGGCCGGTCCGCGCGGACGGCCGGTAGAGCCTTGCCGCGACCTCGCTTTCGGCGCCGGCCACCATCAGGTCGCGTACCTCGTGCACGTCCGGCCCGGGCATCATCGGCGTATCGGCGTACCAGGCGCGCAGCTCGGCCGGGTTCATCTGGCCGAGATCGCCCGGCGTGCGGGCCGACAGGAACGCCACGACGCGCGCGGCGTCGGGGTCGAGCTTGGCCATCAGCCCGCCTGCGAAGACAGGCCCAGGGCCTCCGGCCCGAACGCATCGGCGATGCACAGGCACACCACCCCGAGTCTGCCGGCCAGGTCGCAGCAATAGCCGGCACCGGCCACGTCGCCGTCGTCGTCCAGTATGTCGGTCCAGGCCGCCACCTCGAACCCGGTCAGGTGCCGCACCAGGTCGAGCGCGATGTCGGCGCTGGCCCGGTGCTCGCGGCCGCGATAGGCGATCATGGTCGGCATCACGTGGCCGGGCGATTTCAGGCTGGTCATGCCCGCGTCAGGCGCACCGGCGGCACGCAGGGTTGCCGCGCGGTCGGCGGCCGAGATGCCGGTGCCGTCGCAATCGGCCGCTTCCACCGAGCGCAGCAGGATCGGGCCGCGATACCCCTCGCGATACTCGCCGGCCAGCACCAGGCCCAGCGCCATCGCCCGCTCGGCGGTGACCGAGAAGCAGGTGAGCGCCCGGCCCCAGGTGACCGTCACGTTCACCGTCTGCGCGGTGGCCAGGGCCGCGACGCCCAGGAAGAACCCGCGCCCGACGCCACCCGTGGCCGTCTGGTCCACCACCAACACCAGCCCGCCGGAGTCCAGCGCGGCGGCAGCCTGGCCC
Organism: uncultured Acetobacteraceae bacterium; assembly: GCA_964244615.1. GTDB lineage: Bacteria > Pseudomonadota > Alphaproteobacteria > Acetobacterales > Acetobacteraceae > BOG-908. The sequence continues at coordinate 21,400 of CAXTJP010000035.1, read as the reverse complement.
ACCAGCTCGCGCTGCGGCCCGGTCGGCACGCCCAGGCCCTCCAGCCGTTCGGCCAGGGACAGGTTCGCCCCGGATCGTGTCAGTTGAGCCGGTAGGAACATCCGCGCACGGGCCTCCTCGTATACGGTCCAGATATATGGCCGCCCCAAGCCCGCAGCCAGGGGCGGCGTGACCCTTGCCGCGGGTGCCCGTCGGCGAGACTACCGCCAGGCACCGCTGGCGTTACCGTGCAATCCGAGGCTGCGATAGGTCGCGTCCACCAGGCCCTGGCCGCGGGCGTTCAGCAGGATGCCGGGGCCCATGCGGTTCATCGTGTAGCCGAAGCTGAGCTCCAGGCCAGGATCGGCAAAGCCCACGCTGCCGCCCATGCCGACATGGCCGAACGCCTGTTCGCCCAGCAACAGGCTGTCGCCGCCGGTATCGCGGTTGTCGGTGGACGCCATGAAGCCCAGGCCGAAGCGCATCGGCTGCAGCAGGGTCGCGTCCTCGAAGGTGGCGGCGGCCACCCGGGACAGGCGGGCGATGCTGTCCGGGGTCAGCAGGTCGCCGCCGCCGGAGGCGAGCGGGGCGTACAGCCCGGCCAGCCCGCGCGCGTTGGTCACGCCGTTGGCGCTGCCGATCTCGGCCGCATGGATGGCGCGGGTGTTGAAGTCCGCACCGCCCAGGTTGGTCGCGAACAGGTGGGGCAGGCTGCCCGGGCGGCCCAGCACGGCCTGCAGGAAGGGGGAGTTCATGTTGGCCTCCGCCGGGGTGCTGCCGATCACCGGCGCCACGCGATGCTCCTCGCTTTCGGGCAGGCCGATGTGGAAGTCGAGCCCCAGCGGGCCGGCGACGTGCCGGGCGAAGAACGCGCCGAGCGGCTCGCCGGCGGCCAGGCGCACCAGGTTGCCGACGGTCCAGGCGTAGGTGACGCCGTGGTAGCCCTGCCGCGTGCCCGGCTCCCACCAGGCAGGCTCGCGGGCGACGCGGGACACCATCCCGTCCCAGTCTTCCAGGCCGCCCTGCGGGATCGGGTCGCGCAGATGCGGCACCGGTGCTGTGTGGGCCAGCATCATCGCCACCGTGGTCGCCGCCTTGCCGCCCTGCGCGAAGTCCGGCCACAGCTCGGCCACCTTCAGGTGCAGCGGCAGGCGGCCCTGTTCGGACAGCATGTGGGCGCAGAGCGCGGTGGCGCCCTTGGTGCAGGAGAACACGATGCCGATCGTGTCCCGCGTCCAGGCCCGGCCGCGGCGCTCGGCCAGCCCGCCCCACAGGTCGATGACGGTGCGGCCGCGATGCGTGGCGCAGACGCTGGCGCCGACCTCGCCATGCTCGATGAAATTGGCGCGGAACGCCGCCACCACCGGCTCGAAGCGCGGCTCCACGCAGCCTTGCAGACGGGCGCCCCCCGGAAGCTCCTCATCGACGTCGTAAACCGACACAATCGTCCCCTCCGTCATGGCCGGCCATGCCTGCTTATGCCCGGCCTGTCCACAGGCGATCTTGCGCTGGCCGCGACCATCCTGCGGCCCGGTCACGCACTTCTTGCGCACTGCACCGTAACTGGCCGAGACTGGCCCATTCAGGACGGGAAGTCCCGCCAGATGTTGTCAGCCTCGATCCCGGCGCCGGTGGCACCGCCCGCACCAGCCCGTGCCGTCCCCGACCGGCGGGGCGACGCGGCCGCCTTTGCGGCGCTGGACCTCGGCACCAACAATTGCCGCCTGCTGGTCGGCACGCCGACCGGCGAAGGCTTCCGGGTGCTGGACAGTTTCTCGCGCATCGTCCGGCTGGGCGAGGGGCTGCAGAATTCGGGCGTGCTGAGCGAGATGGCGATGGACCGCACGCTCGGCGCCCTGCACGCCTGTGCCGCGCGGCTGGCGCGCCGACCGGTGCGCAGCATCCGGGCCATCGCCACCGAGGCGTGCCGACGCGCCGGCAACGGGAGGGCGTTCCTCAGCCGGGTGCAGGCCGAGACGGGGCTCGCCTTCAACATCATCTCGACCCGCGAGGAGGCGGAGCTCGCGCTGGAGAGCTGCGGTCCGCTGCTGCGCGGGGCGGGACGGCGGGCGCTGCTGTTCGACATCGGCGGCGGGTCCACCGAACTCGCCTGGGTGCGGCTGCAGGCCGGCCGCCCGGCCGAGCTGATCGGCTACGACAGCCTGCCGGTCGGCGTGGTGACGCTGGCCGAGCATTTCGGGCATCACGGCTACGAACCGGACGGCTACGCCGCGATGGTGGAGCACGTGGCGGCGCGCCTGGCCGCCTTCGAGCGCATACACTGCATCGGCCACGAGATGCGCATGGGCGGCGTGCGGCTGCTCGGCACCAGCGGCACGGTCACCACGCTGGCCGGCGTGGCGATGAAGCTGACCCGTTACCGCCGGCCGATGGTGGACGGCACGCAGCTCGGCGCGGAGGCGGCGGACGCGGCGCTTGCCCTGCTGCGGGGCCTGGGTCGCGAGGGTCTGGGCCTGCACCCCTGCGTGGGCCCCGACCGTGCGGCCTTCGTGCTGCCGGGCTGCGCCATCTTCGAGGCGATCCGCCGCACCTGGCCGGCCCCCGACGTGATCGTGGCCGATCGCGGCCTGCGCGAGGGCATGCTGCTGCGCATGATGCGCCAGGCCCCCCGCCGCCGCCGATAAGCAGAAGTCTCTTGCTTCTTTTCTCCGGAAAAGAAGGCCTTCCTTCCTTGAGCTGAAGTAGAAACCCGGCATGGCAGAAAAAACCGGAGGCGCCCGCGGCCTGAGCGTGACGCTGCGCACCTCGCGCGGACGCAGCCCCGCCCAGCAGCGCTGGCTCAACCGCCAGCTGAACGACCCCTACGTCGCCGCCGCCAGGCAGCAGGGCTACCGCTCGCGCGCCGCGTTCAAGCTGATGGAGCTGGACGACCGGTTCGCGCTAATACGGCGCGGCTGCCGGGTCCTGGACCTCGGTGCGGCGCCCGGCGGCTGGACCCAGGTGGCGTTGCAGCGCCAGGCCGGCCAGGTGGTGGGGGTGGACCTGCTGCCGATCGAGCCGATCGCCGGGGCCACCCTGCTGCAGGGCGATTTCGAGGACCCGGCGATGCCCGCCCGTCTGGTCGCCCTCCTCGGCGGCCCGCCCGACCTCGTGCTGTCCGACATGGCGCCGAACACGACGGGCCACGCCGCCACCGACCACATACGCATCATGGGGCTGGCGGAGCTGGCGCTGGATTTCGCCTCCCGTATCCTGGCGCCGGGCGGCGCGTTCGTGGCCAAGGTGTTCCAGGGCGGCTCGGAACGCGAGATGCTGGTGCCGCTCAAGCAGCGTTTCGCGACGGTGAAGCACGCCAAGCCGCCGGCCAGCCGCAAGGAGAGTAGCGAGCTTTACGTGGTGGCGCAGAAGTTCCGCGGCGTGATCGACTGACCGGTCGGGTTCACGCGTCGCCGCCCAGGCGCTTCAGCATGGCCAGCGCCGCCTCTGGCGCGCGTTCCTTGTCGCCGCTGATGAAGTAGGCGAAGCACGGCAGGGGTGGTGATGGCGCAGCCGGCGCGCAGAGCGGCAGGTCGTGGGGCGCCTGGCCGACGGACCAGCCGCGCAGGCGGGCGGCCCAGGCGTCCAGCGCGCCGGTCGCGTAGCCTTCCGGCGCGTCCGCGCGGTTGCGTTGCAGGCGGGCGTAGACGAAGCCGGCGGTGACGTCGCCGTGCAGAGCCTGCTTGTCGGAATCGATGATGGCGATTGCCGCGCCGCGGGCGCGCGCCAGGGCGATCCAGGCCGAGTCCTCGAAGCTCGGGTGCCGCGCCTCGATCGCGTGCAGCAGGCGCTGGCCGTTGAGCGTCTCGGGCAGGGCGGCCAGAAAGGGCTCGAAAGCGTCGGCCGAGAACTTCTTGGTGGGCGCGAACTGCCACAGGATCGGGCCGAGCTTGGGGCCGAGCTCCTCCAGCCCGCTGCCGACGAAGCGCGCGATCGCGGGGCCGGCCTGCGCCGTGTCGCGGCTCTGGGTGGTGGCGCGATGCGCCTTGACCGAGAAGACGAAGCCCTCCGGCGTCGCGTCCCGCCAGGCGGCGAAGCTCTGCGGCGCCTGGTGGCGGTAGAAGGTGCCGTTGATCTCGATCGAGGTCAGGCGCGCGCTGGCATGGGCGAGTTCCTGGGCGTGCGGCAGCCCGGCCGGGAAGAACCGCCCGCGCCAGGGTGCGTAGGTCCATCCGCCGATGCCGATCCTGATGCGTTCCATGGCGGGCAGCCTAGCGAGGTCGGCCCCTAGACCCAATCCTCCTCCTGCGGGAGAGCGCCGGGGGGGGGCGCCTTCCTTCGCTGCCTGGCAGGGGCTAAGACGAGCGCATGTTCGACTTCGATTTTTCCGAGATCGCCCTGATCGCGGTCGTGGCGCTGATCGCCATCGGCCCGAAGGACATGCCGGTGGCGATCCGTGCGATCAGCACGACGGTGAAAAAACTGCGACGCATGGCTGGCGAGTTCCAGGGCCACGTGGACGAGATGATGCGCGAGGCCGATCTGGGTGACGTGAAGACCTCGTTCGACGAGCTGCGCCGGCTGAACCCGAAGGCATTGGTGCAGCGCGCGGTCGACCCCGACGGCACGGTGCGCGGCGCGTTCGCCGACCCGTTCCGCGACAACCCGGTGCGTCCGGTGATGACGCCGCTCGACCAGCTTCATGCGGACAACCCGGCAGGCGCGGTGCGTGTTCCGGAGGCCGCCGGGTCGGTTGCCGCCCCGCCCGCCTTCATTCCGCCGGGTTCGGCCGTGCCCGCGCCGATCCAGCCGGCGCCGGCCTTCATCCCGCCCGCGGCGGCCGTCGAGCACACGCCGCCGGTCGAGACCTGAGCGCCATGGCGATCGCCGGCGCGCAGGGTCCGGAGGCGGACCCGATCCACGACAAGCCGATGCCGCTGCTGGAGCATCTGGTCGAGCTGCGCCGGCGGCTGCTGTGGTCGGCGGTGGCCTTCGTTCTGGCGTTCGTCGTCTGCTACCACTTTTCCGGCGCGATCTACCTGTTCCTGGCGCAGCCGCTGGCCCACATCATGCGGAGCAAGGGCGAGCAGCCGCACCTGATCTACACCGCGCTGTACGAGGCGTTCTTCACCTACCTCAAGGTGGGTTTCTTCGGCGCCACCTTCGTGGCGTTCCCGGTGATCGCCAGCCAGATGTGGATGTTCGTCGCACCGGGCCTGTACCGCAGCGAGCGCCGCGCCTTCGCCCCTTTCCTGGTGGCGACGCCGGTGCTGTTCCTGGCCGGTGCGGCGCTGGCCTACTACTTCGTGTTCCCGTTCGCCTGGCGCTTCTTCCTGAGTTTCGAGACGCCGGGCGGCCGCGACGTGCTGCAGATCGAGCTGCAGGCCAAGGTCAGCGAGTACCTCTCGCTGGTGATGAAGCTGATCATGGCGTTCGGCATCGCGTTCCAGTTGCCGGTGCTGCTGACGCTGTGCGCCAAGGTGGGGTTGATCAGCTCGCGCGGGCTGAAGAAGTACCGGCGCTACGCCTATGTCGGCTGCTTCGTGGTGGCCGCCGTGTTGACGCCGCCCGACGTGATCACCCAGACCGGCTTGGCGGTGCCGCTGATCCTGCTTTACGAGATCTCGATCTTCTCGGCGCGCCTGGTCGAGCCGAAGCCGGTCGACATCTGATGCACGACATCAAGGCGATACGTGCTGATCCAGCCGTCTTTGCTGCAGCTATGACACGACGCGGGTTGGCCGGTGATTTGGAAACAAATGAGTTAATACAGACCGATACTGACTGGCGCCGTATAACGAGTGCTTATCAGGCAGCTCAAACGCAGCGAAATGCGCTGTCAAAACAAATTGGGCAGGAAAGGCGTGCTGGCTCCGATACAGCGGCACTTGAAGCAGCCGCAACGACGATACGGATTCAAGCCGAAAACCACGAGCAACGTATCCCAGGACTTGGGCGCAAGTTGCACGACCATCTGAGCAGGTTACCCAACGTGCTGGACGGCGAGGTGCCGGACGGAGCCGACGAAACCGCGAATGTCGAGCTGAAGCGCTGGGGCACGAAGCGCGCGTTCGACTTCCCGGCGCGCCAGCATTTCGAACTCGGCGAAGCGCTGGGCCTGATGGATTTCGAGCACGCCGCGAAGATCGCCGGCAGCCGCTTCACCATCCTGCACGGCGCCCTGGCACGGCTCGAGCGCGCCCTCGGCCAGTTCATGCTGGACCTGCACACATCGCAGCACGGCTACACCGAGATCAGCGTCCCGGCGCTGGTGAACGACGCGGCCGTGTTCGGCACCGGCCAGCTGCCCAAATTCGCCGACGACCTGTTCCACACGACCGACGGAAGATGGCTGATCCCGACGGCGGAGGTTCCGATCACCAACATGGTCGCGGGCGACATCGTGCCGGAAGCGTCGCTGCCGATACGGCGCACGGCGCTGACCGAGTGTTTTCGCAGCGAAGCCGGCGCCTCGGGCCGCGACACCCGCGGCATGCTGCGCCAGCACCAGTTCCGCAAGGTCGAGCTCGTCAGCATCGCCCACCCGGACCATAGCGACGCGGAACACGAGCGCATGACGCGCTGCGCGGAGGCCGTGCTCGAAGCGCTCGAACTGCCCTACCGGCGCATGCTGCTCTGCGCCGGCGACACCGGGTTCGGCGCCGCACGCACGCACGACTTGGAGGTCTGGCTACCGGGCCAGGGTCTATGGCGCGAGATCAGCTCGTGTTCCAACACGCGCGCCTTCCAGGCGCGCCGGATGAACGCGCGTTTCCGGTGCGATACTGGGGTCGCCCACGTGCACACGCTGAACGGCTCGGGCGTCGCCGTCGGCCGCGCGCTGATCGCGGTGCTGGAAAACTATCAGTGCGCGGACGGCAGCATCACCGTGCCCGAAGTGCTGCGGCCGGCCATGGGTGTGGAGACGATCAGCCGGTCCTGATGCCCAGCGCGCGCAGCGCGAAGCGGGTCTTCGGCCCGTGCGGCGGTCGCAAATATTCGAAGCCGGAGAAGAAGCCGGGCTTGTGCACTGCGCGCGCGTGGGAGAACCGGGCGAAGCCCTCCCGCCCGTGATAGCTGCCCATGCCGCTCGGCCCCACGCCGCCGAACGGCAGGTCCTCCTGCCCGCAATGCACCAGCGTCGAGTTGACGGTGACGCCGCCCGAGATGGTGCGGTCCAGGATGTGCCGCTCGGTCGCGGCACGGCCGGTATAGGCGTACAGCGCCAGCGGACGCGGCCGCGCGTTGACGAAGTCGATGGCGGCATCGGTGCTCGCCACACGGATCACCGGCAGCACCGGCCCGAAAATCTCGTCGCGCATCAGCGCGCCGTCCAGCGGCGGGTCCAGCACCACGGTTGGCGGGAAATGGCGTATGTTGCCCCGCTTGGTGTCTCGGTGGCGCAGCACGGTGGCGCCGGCGGCCTCCGCCTCGGCCACGAGGTCGGTCAGGCGCTGGTGGTGCCGGTCGGAGATGATGGCGGTGTAGTCCGGGTTGCCGTCCAGCGCCGGGAACATCGCCTCCGCCGCGTCCACCACGCCGCGCGCGAACGCCTCGGCGCCCGCCGCCGGCACCAGCGCGTAGTCTGGCGCGATGCAGGTCTGACCGGCGTTGAAGAACTTGCCGAGCGCCACCGACCGTGCGGCTTTGTCGATCGGGGTGTCGTCGGCCACGATCACCGGCGACTTGCCGCCGAGCTCCAGCGTCACCGGCACCAGGTTGTCGGACGCGGCGCGCATGACGGCGCGGCCGACCTCGGTGGAGCCGGTGAAGATCAGATGGTCGAACGGCAGCGCGGAAAATGCGCGGCCCACCGCCACGTCACCCTGCACCACCAGCACCTCTTCGGGCGCGAACGCATCGCCCAACAGGCGCGCCAGCAGCGCGCCCGTCTCCGGCGTCAGCTCCGAAGGCTTTATCATCGCCCGGTTGCCGGCGGCCAGGATGTCGATCAGCGGGCCGAGCGTCAGGAAAATCGGGTAGTTCCAGGGCGAGACGACGCCCACCACGCCCAGCGGCTGGTACTCGACCCGGTTGGTCGCCGGCTGGAAGTTCATCGCGACCGCGCGGTGCCTTGGCCGCATCCACTCCGCGACGTGCCGCCTCGCGTGGCCGCAGGCGGCCAGCGTGGGAAGTATTTCCGACAGGATGGTCTCGGTACTCGATCGGTTGCCGAAATCGCTGCTGATAGCCGAGACGATGGCCTCCTGGTTCGATCGTACCAGGTGCTCGACCTGCTTGAGGTGCGCCTGTCTTTGCTGGGCCGTGGGAAACGGCGCCGCGTTGAAGGCTTCGCGCTGCCGCTCTAGCGCCTTGCCGGCGTCGGTTGGGTTCATCATCGTGGTCGAGGGTAGGCCTGCTTTCTTGAAAAGCAGCAAGAAACTTTCGCCGGCTGTCGCCGATGCGGGCGGTGGGGATCACACCCGCGCCAGCGCGGCCTGGAACGTCTCGGGTGGCATGGCTGGTCCGAAGAGCGGGCCCTGCGCATCGTCGCAGCCGAGCGCCGCCAGAATGTCGCGCTCGGCGGCCGTCCTCACGCCGGTCGCGACGACGGTCGCGTCCAGGGCATGGGCCGCCTCTATGGCAGCGGCAACGGCCCGGCGCGCGTCCTGGCTGCAGGTCAGAAAAACCGTCATGCCGGGCTGCAGGCGCAGGGAGGTCAGCGGCAGGCGCCGGCCCAGCGGGTTCGTGTCCGCCTGTTCCAGTCCTAAACCCACGCCCATGTCTCGCAGGGCCGAGGCCGCGAGCAACGTCTCCGCAGCCTCAAGACGCGCCCAGCTGCCCAGGCCGATCTCCAGCCGGCCCGGCGGCAGGCCGGCATGGACCAGCGCCGCCTCGGTGCGTTCCACCAGGCGGAAGTCGCAGGCCATCCCGGGCGGCAGGGTCAGCGAGACGGTCAGGCCGCGCGCGCAGGACGGCCCCGCCCACAGCATCGCCTCCGTGCAAGCCGTGCGCAGCAGGCATTGGCCGAGATCGGCCGGGCCGGCCAGGCTTGCCTCTGCCCCTAGCAGCACGCCGCCGTCGAGCGCGTGGCGCGGCGTGAGGCGGAGCGGACCCTCGGCAGCCGCGTCCCGTCCGGCGCGGCGCCTGGACCGTGGCGGATGTCGGATCGTCAGCAAGGCCCAACCCGGCCGCATCGGCGTCGGGCCTGTCGCATCTGGATCGCCGAGGTTCATCTGCTCCGTCTCGCATCTCGTCTTCGGTCCCAGTTTCCGAGGACGGGATGGATGAGCGGTTAACGCGGCAGAACCCCACGCTTTGTTGAACGTGGACGCGCGACGATCGAGGTTTGGACAAGGCAAGGCCTGCTTTTTTGAAAAAAAGCAGCAAAAAACTTTCGGTCATGCTGGCGCGGAGATTTCTACGAGGCGCGTCGTGTAAGTAAAAGTTTTTTGTTCTTTTTTTAAAAAAGAACTACTTAATCTTCGCTTCCTTGAACACGACGTGCTTGCGCGCGACAGGGTCGTATTTCTTGAATTCCATCTTCGTGGTCTTCGTGCGTGCGTTCTTCTTCGTCACGTAGAAATACCCGGTTTCCGCGCTGGAGACGAGCCGGATCTGCACAGTGTTGGACTTGGCCATGACGCACCTCAAAACGGGCCGGCCCGCCGGGCAGCCACCAGGGGCGGAAAATGCGTTCGCCGGTCGCCCCGGTCAAGCCCTGCGGCTTCAGGACCCCCCAAGCAGGGCCGTGCGGTAGGCCACCGCGTGGTCGGCCAGGAAATGGGCGGCCTGCAGGTCGAAATCGGCGCCCTCGGCGGCCGGGCAGGCGCTGCGTATGTCCAGCGCGCGGGCGACCGGCAGCGGCGCGCGGGCGGCGCGCGATGCAGTCAGCGCGCCCTGCATGTCCTGCTTGCTGTCCAGCAAATCATGCATCGCCTTGGTCGCCGGAAGCGCGCCGCCGCTGGTGCAGACTTGCGGGATCACGCCCAGCGACTGGATCGGCCAGCCGCGCGGCGCCAGCACGCGGCTCCAGGTGACGTAGAGCTCGCCGCCGTCCGGCAGCCGGGTGAGGGTCTGCACCAGGCCCTTGCCCAGGGTGGCGCTGCCGACCACCACGCCGCGGCCGAGGTCGGCGAGCGCGGCCGCCATGATCTCGGCCGCGCTGGCCGAGCGGCCATCGACCAGGACCACCACCGGCAGCCCGTGCGTCAGGTCGCCGCCGTCGATCCGCCAATCGTGCGTCGCCTCCGGCGCACGGCCGGCGGTGCTGGCGATGATGCCGTGATCGGCGAGCAGCGCCACGCTGGTGACGGCCTGGCGCAGCAGGCCGCCGCGGTTGCCGCGCAGGTCCACGACGATGGCGGATGGCGGCGGGCTCGCCGCCAGCCCCGCCTCGATGGCCTCGCTCAGGCGTTCGGCGGTGTTGCTGGTGAAGCTGGTGATGCGGATGACCAGCAGCGTGCCGTCGCGCTCGGAGAACACGGTTTCGGGCGGAATGTCGGCCAGGGCGAGGGTGACGTTGCGCACCAGCCCGTCGAGCCCGCGCAGCCGCAGGCTGACCTCGGTGCCCTCCGGCCCGGTCAGGCGCTGGCGAGCGTGGTCGAGCCCGCGTCCGGTGACGCGCCGGCCATTGATGGCCATGATCCGGTCGCCCACGCGCACCCCGGCCTGCTGGCCCGGCCCGTCCGGCACCAGATCGCCCACCACCACCGCGTGGTCGCGCACGACGATGCCGAGGCCGGCCCCCGCGTCCACCGACAGCTTGGTGCGCTCCGCCTCCGCCGGCTCCGGCGGCTCGTAGCGCGAGTAGGGGTCGAGGTGGTTGAACATCTCGTCGAAGAAGCCCTGGATCAGCCCCTGCGTGCCGGCGGCGCGCAGCGCGGCGGATTGCGCGTAGGCGACGGCCTCCAGATCGGCGGCAGCACTGCCCCAGTTGGCCGCGTCCTCGGGGCCGGGCGCCAGCCTGTCGAACAGCACGCGCGTGTCGGCGCTGAGCTGCAGGTGCTGGCCGTGCAGGTCGGCGTTCAGGGCGGGGTCCAGCGCGGTGATGCCGTGCAACCCCCACAGCGAGAGCTGCTGCGCGGTCGCCGGATCGAGCGTGCGCGGCGCTGCGAAGGCGAGGGCGGCGGCGAACACGCGCGCGGCCAGCGGCGTGTCGAAGCCGGCGTTCGGCGTGGCCAGCGCGTGGGCGCCGGTGGCCAGCAGCACGCAGAGTGCGGCGATCAGCCCACCGGTCAGCGCCTTGGGGCGATGCGCGGCGCCGCGCCCAAACCGAAGATCAGCCCGCCGGTGACCGGGCTCGCCTCGGCCAGGCGAACGGTCACGTCCTGCGTCAAGCGGAACGTGACGCGGGTTTTCCGGCCTGTCAGGGATTGGGTGGCCTCGTCATGCATCCAGAAATCGTCGGGCAGGGCTGACAGGGGAATCAGACCCGTTGCACCGTTGCCATGCACTGTGACGAAAAGGCCAAACCGCGTCACCCCGGAAATGCGCGCTTCGAAGCTCGCGCCGATTTTGTCGGCCATGTATGCAGCGAGGTAACGGTCGATCGCCTCGCGCTCGGCCAGCGCCGCACGTCGTTCCGTGCCCGATATGTGCTGGCCGGTGTCCTCCATGGTGGCCGCCTCGTCGTCGGACAGCGCGCCCAGGCCGAGCTTGAGGCCGGCGATCAGCGCGCGGTGCACCAGCAGGTCGGCGTAGCGGCGGATCGGGCTGGTGAAATGCGCGTAGCGCGGCAGGGCCAGGCCGAAATGGCCGATGTTGTCGGGGCTGTAGGCCGCCTGGCTCTGGCTGCGCAGCATCACCTCGTTGACCATCGGCGCGTGCTCGGTGCCGGCCACGCGTTGCAGCACCTGGTCGAGGTCGCGCGGGCTCACCTGGCTGCCGGGCGCCAGGCTGATGTCCAGCGTGCCGAGGAACTGCCGCAGGTTGGCGAGTTTCTCCTCCGACGGCGGCGCATGGACGCGGTACATGCAGGCCTGGTGCAGCCGCTCCAGCTCCTCGGCCGCGGCGACGTTGGCCAGCACCATGAACTCCTCGATCAGCCGGTGGCTGTCCAGGCGCGGGCGGGGCGCGATGGCGGCGACGCGGCCCGCATCGTCGAGAACGACGCGGCGTTCCGGCAGGTCGAGGTCGAGCGTGCCGCGTCGCATGCGTGCGGCCAGCAGCGCGCGGAACGCGGCGTACAGCGCGGGGAGGAAGCCTTCGGCCAGGCCGAGCGTGTCGCCGGCATCGTGGGCGTCCTGCACCTCCGTGTAGGTGAGGCGGGCGGCCGACCGCATCAGGCCGCGCCCGAAGCGGTGCCGGGTCTTTTTCCCCTCCGCGTCGATATGCATCTCGACGAACAGGCAGCCGCGCTCCTCGTCTGGGCGCAGGCTGCACCAGCCGTTCGACAGCGCTTCGGGCAGCATCGGCACCACGCGGTCCGGGAAGTAGCAGCTGTTGCCGCGCAGCCGCGCGTCGCGGTCCAGCGGCGCGCCTGGTCGGACGTAGTGGGCCACGTCGGCGATGGCGACGATCAGGCGGAAGCCGCTTGCTTCGTCGGGCTCGGCGTAGACGGCGTCGTCGAAGTCGCGCGCGTCCTCGCCGTCGATGGTGATCAGCGGCGTCTCGCGCAGGTCCGTGCGCTTGCCAAGCGGGGTGCCGCGCGCGCGCTTCGCGTCGGCCAGCGCCTCGGGGCTGAACACGGTCGGGATCTCGTGGGTGTGGATGCAGATCAGGCTGACCGAACGGGCATCGCCGATGTTGCCGAGCCGCTCGACCACGGCGGCGGGTTTGAGCCCGTAACCCTCGCCCGGCAGCGGTTCGGCCAGCACGATCTCGCCGTCCTCGGCGCCCGCCGTCTCGCCCGCGGGGATGCGCCACTCCGCCTTGGCGCGCCGGTCGGTGGGCACCAGCCGGTCCGGCGCGCGGAACACGCCGAGCACCCGTGCGGGTGTGTCATTCAGGCGCTTCAGCGTGCGGCCCTCGTATTTGCCGCCGCCGATGGGCTTGAGCCGGGCGAGCACGCGCTGGCCGGGGGCGAGGGCCGGCTGGCCGCGTGCCTCGCGCGCCATGTAGATCAGCGGCGGCGGGCCGTCGCCCTGCCAGTCGACGGGACGGGCGATCGGGTCGCCGTCCGAGTCGGTGCCGGTGACGCGCACGACCATGGCATCGGGCAGCCGCCCGGGCGGGGCGAACCGCTTGTGGCCGGCCGGCGCGATGTCGCCGCTTCCCGCGAGGTCGCGCAGCAGGTCGCGCAAGCCCGCGCGGTGCTCCGGGCCGAGCTTGAACTGTCGGCTGATCTCCCGCTTGCCGACCCGGCCGCCCGATTCGCGGATGAACTGTCGTATCGCGTCGCGCGAGGGCAGGCCCTGCGGTGCGTCGGCGGGCTCGGCGCGGCGTCGCGGCTTGGCGGGGCGGCGCATCAGCGCATCGTTCGGGTCAGGCGCGTATCGCGGCGGCTACGGACTTGATCCTTGGCTTCGGCTTCGGCTTGGCCTTGGTTTTCGCCTTGGCCTTCGGCTTCACACCCGGTTTCGCCGCCGCGGCCTTGACCGGCTTCGGCGCCGCGTCGCTCGCGGGCGCGGCCTTGGCCGAAGCCTTCTTGGCCGGCAGCTTCTTGCCGTTTTTGCCACGCGGCGGCAGCGCCTTGCCGCGCTCTGCCAGCAGTGCCAGGGCGCCGTCCATCGTCACGTCTTCCATCGTCAGGGTGCGCGGCAGGTTCGCCACGATCTGCCCGTGCTGCAGATAGGGACCGAACCGGCCCTTGCGCACCTGTATGTCGGCGCCGTCCTTCGGGTGCTGGCCCACGATACGCACGCTGGCCAGCTTGCGGCCCACCACGTCCACCGCGCGGTTGAGGCCGATCGACAGGATGTCGTCGTCCTTGTCGAGCGAGGCAAAGATGCTGCCCATCTTGATGTAGGGGCCGAAGCGGCCGAGCCCCGCCTCCATGTCCTGGCCGGTCTCCGGATGGCGGCCGACCAGGCGGGGCAGGGAGAGCAGGCCCAGCGCCTGTTCCAGCGTGATCGTCTCGCCATCCACGCCCTTCGGCAGCGAGGTGCGCCGCGGGCGGGCCTTCTTGTCGGCCGGGTCGGGCTCGCCCTGCTGCACGTACAGGCCGTAGGGGCCGCGCTTGACCACGACGTCCTCGCCGGTCTGCGGGTGGTGGCCGAGCGTGCGCATCCCCTCCTTGAGGACCTCGGCGTCGCCCTCGCCGCCCTCGATCGCGAGGCGGCGGGTGAACTGGCATTTCGGGTAGTTCGAGCAGCCGATGAAGCTGCCGTGACGGCCGAGCTTGAGCCCGAGGCGTCCGTTGTGGCAGGCGGGACACAGGCGCGGATCGGTACCGTCGGCGCGGGGCGGAAAGAAATGCGGCCCTAGATCCTGGTCCAGCGCGTCGATCACGTCGGAAATCTTGAGTTCCCGCGTCTGCTCGATCGCCTTGGAAAAATCGTCCCAAAAGGCGCGCATCAGCGCGTGCCAGTCGAGCCGGCCGTCGGACACGTCGTCGAGTTTCTCTTCGAGGCCAGCCGTAAAGCCGGTATCGACGTAGCGCTCGAAGAAGCTGGCCAGGAACGCGGTCACCAGCCGGCCGCGATCCTCCGGCACGAAGCGCTTGTTCTCCATGCGCACATAGTTGCGGTCGCGCAGCACCGAGAGGATCGAGGCGTAGGTGGAGGGGCGGCCGATGCCCAGCTCCTCCATCTTCTTGACCAGGCTGGCCTCGGAGTAGCGCGGTGGCGGCTGGGTGAAATGCTGCGAGGCATCCACCTCGCCACGGATCAGCGGATCGCGCTCCGCCATCGGCGGCAGCATGCGGCTGTCCTCGTCCTCGTCCTCGTCGGTGCCCTCGCGGTAGAGTTTCAGGAAGCCGTCGAAGGCGACGATGGAGCCGGTGGCGCGCAATTTCGTGCCGCCATGCACGACATCGACGGCTACCTGGTCGAGCTCGGCGGACTGCATCTGGCTGGCCACGGCGCGCTTCCAGATCAGCTCGTAGAGGCGACGCTGCTCCTGGTTCAGGTAGGGGGCCACGCTGTCCGGCGTGCGGGCCACGTCGCTCGGCCGGCACGCCTCGTGCGCCTCCTGCGCGTTCTTTGCCTTGCTGGTGTACTCGCGGGATGCGGTGGGCACGTAGCTACGGCCAAACGCCTCGCCGACATGGGCGCGTATGGCGTCGATCGCCTCGCGCGCCATCTGCACGCCGTCGGTCCGCATGTAGGTGATCAGCCCGACCGTCTCGCCGCCGACGTCGACGCCTTCGTAGAGCTGCTGCGCCGTGCGCATCGCCGCCTGCGCGCCCATGCCGAGTTTGCGGGACGCCTCCTGCTGCAGGGTGGAGGTGGTGAACGGGGCCGGCGGGTTGCGCTTGACGCGTCGGCGCTCGACGGAGCCGACACTGAACTGGCCCGCCTCCACCGCGGCCTTTGCACGGGCGGCAAGCTCGGCGTTGTTCAGGTCGAACTGGTCGAGGCGCTTGCCGTCGAGATGCGACAGCTTGGCGGTGAACGGCGCCCCGGCCGGGGTCTGGAAATGCGCCTCGATGGTCCAGTACTCGCGCGGCCGGAACAGCTCGATCTCGGCCTCGCGGTTGCAGATCAGGCGCAGCGAGACCGACTGCACGCGTCCGGCACTGCGGCTGCCGGGCAGCTTGCGCCACAGCACCGGCGAGAGATTGAAGCCCACCAGGTAGTCCAGCGCGCGGCGGGCCATGTAGGCCTCGATCAGCGGCATGTCGAGCTGGCGCGGGTGCTGCATGGCGCGCTGCACGGCGGTCTTGGTGATCTCGTTGAAGGTGATGCGCTGGACGTCCACGCCCTTGAGCGCGCGTTTCTCTTCCAGCATGGCGCGAACGTGCCAGGAGATCGCCTCGCCCTCGCGGTCCGGGTCGGTGGCGAGGTAGAGGGTCTTCGCCCCCTTCAACGCCTTGACGATGGCGCCGACCTGCCGGTTGCCGCGCTCGTCGGACTCCCAGTCCATCGCGAAATTCTCGTCCGGCCGCACCGAACCGTCCTTGGGCGGCAGGTCGCGCACATGGCCGAAGGAGGCGAGCACGGTGAACTTGTCACCCAAGTACTTGTTTATTGTCTTGGCCTTGGCGGGCGACTCTACGACGACGACGTCTGTCATGGTTGTCCTGAGTTCCTCGACCCGTCGGTGCGCTTAGGGAATGGCGGCGGAATGAGTCAAGCCTGAGCGGGTTGAGTACGACCGGCGCATGCAACCGGAAGATATGGCCATCGTCGGGTCAGAGGCGGATCACCCGGTTGCCCGGCAGGAAGCTCACCCGCAGCGCCAGCTCGAGCTGCATCAGGGCCGCCATTACGGAAGGTGCCGGTAGCTGGCTACGGCGGACCAGCTCGTCAAGCTCGGTCGGCGACGGGCTGAGCAGGCCCATGACCATCTCCTGGGCCTGGCCGAGATCGAGCTCCGTGTCCGGCGGCGCCCGCCAAGCCTCGCCGCCATCGGCGAAGCCCTGGCCCGCTTCGAACGGCGCAGGGCGCCCCTGGCTGTCCGGCAGGTTGGCCAGCACGTCCTCGGCGCTCTCCACCAGGTGCGCCCCCTGGCGCAGCAGGTCGTTCGATCCGCGGCAGCGCGGGTCCAGCGGCGAGCCGGGCACCGCGAACAGCTCGCGGTCGGCCTCGATCGCCAGGCGTGCGGTGATCAGGCTGCCGGAGCGTAGCGCCGCCTCCACCACCACCACGCCGAGCGAGAGGCCGGCGATGATGCGGTTGCGGCGCGGGAAGTGCCGGCTCTGCGGCGCGGTGCCGAACGGCGCTTCGGTGACGACCGCGCCGCGCTCGGCGATCCGCGCCTGCAGATCCGCATGGTCCGGCGGATAGGGCTGGTCCAGCCCGCCGGCCACCGCGGCCACCGTCCGCCCGACATGCAGCGCGCCGGCATGGGCGGCTGCGTCCACGCCGCGCGCCATGCCGGACACCACCACCAGGCCGCTCACCGCCAGGTCGGCGGCCAGCGACTCGGCCATGCGCTGGCCGTTGGCCGACGCGTTGCGCGCGCCCACCAGCCCGACCGCGCGGCCATGCAGGGCGCCCATGTCGCCGAGGACGGAGAGCACCGGCGGCGGGTCCGGCAAAAGCGCCATCATCGGCGGGTACTCTGCGTCGCCCACGAACACCATGCGGCCGCCGGCCCGGTGCAGCCGGTCCAGCTCGCGCTCCGCCTCGCGGGCGTGGGGCACCGGCGGCGGCGTGGCCCGCCCGCCGGCGCGCGCGATCTCCGGCAGCGCGGCGATGGCCTCGGCTGCGGTGCCATACTGCGCCATCAGCCGGCGGTAGGTGACCGGGCCCACGCCCTCGGTTCGCGCCAGGCGCAGGCGGTCGAGGGTCGGGTCGCTCACGCGCGGCGGCCGGAGCGCGGCTCGGTGCCGGCTAACAGACGACCGATGTTCTTTGCGTGCCGTATCCACACGAGCAGAGCGATAAGAATCGATGCCACGATCGGGCTGTCCGGAAACACGAACGCGCCCAGCAGCGGCATCACGGCGAACGCGCTCAGCGCGCTGACCGAACTGATCGACGTGCTCAAGAAAACAGCCAGCCAGACCGCACAGCCGGCCAGTCCCAAGCGCCAGTCCAGCACAAGCAGGGCGCCTAACCCGGTTGCTACTCCCTTTCCACCCTTGAACCGCAACCAGATCGGGAAGCAGTGGCCCACTACCGCGAAAACGGCTGCTATCGCTGTAAGAACGTTGCGCGGCGGCCAGCCCAGCACAGAGGTGAACAGGGCAACGGCAAGCGCCGCCTTCGCCGCATCCAGCAACAGTGTTCCCCCGGCCAGTCCGCGCCTACCGGTGCGCAAGACGTTGGTGGCACCGATGTTCCCGGAGCCGACCGCGCGGATGTCTCCCAAGCCGGCCATACGGGTCAGGATCAGGCCAAAAGGGATGGAGCCCAGCAGATAGCCGGCCATCGCTGGCAAAAAAGCCATCATCGCCAGCAGCACAACAAAGCCGTCCGGCGTCATGGGCGCATGCCCCTCACCCGAACACGCGCCTGCCGGCCTTCCAGGTGCCGAGCACGCGACCTTCTAGAGCGCGGCCATCGAACGGCGTGTTCTGCGCCTTGCCCGGCAGGCGTCCGGCCTGCACCTGCCAGAGCCGCTCGGGGTCGAACAGGCACAGATCGGCCGGAGCGCCCGGCGCCAGCGTGCCGGCCGGGCTGCCGAGCAGCCGTGCCGGCCGGCAGGTCAGCAGCGCCAACGCGGCGGCGAGGCCGAGGCGGCCGCCATGCACCTGGGCCAGCGTGATGCCGAGCAGGGTCGCGAGCCCGGCGCCGCCGGCCGAGGCCTGGGCGAAGGGCAGGCGCTTGTCGTCGGCGTCGCGCGGCTGGTGGTCGGACGCCACGGCGTCGATCGTGCCGTCCACCAAGCCGTCGGCGATCGCCTGCCGGTCGGCCTCGGGGCGCAGCGGCGGGGAGAGCTTCGAATAGGTCCGGTAATCGCCGATGGCGGTCTCGTTGAGGTCGAAATAGGGGGGTGCGGTGTCGCAGGTCACGTCCAGCCGCTCCGCCTTGGCGCGGCGTATCAGCTCCACCGACTCGGCGGTCGAGACATGGGCGAAATGCAGCGCGCCGCCGGTCAGCCGTGCCAGGCGTATGTCGCGCGCCACCATGATGGCCTCGGCGACGAGCGGGATGCCGGGCAGGCCGAGGCGGGTCGCCAGCTCGCCCTCGGTCGCGGTGCCGCCTTCGGCCAGCGACGGGTCCTCGGGGTGCTGCACCACCCGGCCGCCGAAGGCGCGCGCGTAGCTCAGCACGCGCCGCATCAGCTGGGCGTTGGCCAGCGCCCGCTTGCCGTCGGTGTAGGCGACCGCGCCGGCCTCGCGCAGCAGGCCGAGCTCGGCCATCTCCTCGCCGCGGCAGCCACGGGTGATCGCGGCGTAGGGCAGGATGGTCAGGCTGCCGGTGGCCTCGCCGCGGCTGCGCAGCAGGTAGACGAGCGCCGGGTCGTCGATCGCGGGCGCGCTGTCGGGCAGGGCGGCCAGCGTGGTGATGCCGCCGGCGGCGGCCGCCTCGGCCGCCGAGGCGATCGTCTCGCGATACTCGAAGCCCGGCTCGCCCAGCGTCACACGCATGTCGACCAGGCCCGGGCACAGCACCGCGCCCCGGCCGTCCAGGATCTCGGCGCCGGCCGGCCGGCCCGGATCGGCGCCGAGGCCTGCAATCCTGCCATCGCGCACCAGCAGGCCGCCATGCACGTCCAGCCCGCTTGCCGGGTCGATCAGGCGTACGTTGTCGATCAGCAGGTCAGACATCGCGTCGCTGCCGCCGGCCGAGCGTGTCGAGGACCGCCATGCGGACCGCAACCCCCATCTCCACCTGCTCGCGTATCAGGCTGCGCGCCGGGTCGTCGGCGACCGCGCTGTCGATCTCCACGCCGCGGTTCATCGGTCCCGGGTGCATGACCAGCGCGTCCGGCTTGGCGCGCCGCAGCCTGGCGGCGTCCAGGCCGTAGAACCGGCGGAACTCGCGCGCCGAAGGCACGAGGCCGCGTGTCATGCGCTCGCGCTGCAGCCGCAGCATCATGACGATGTCCACGCCGGCCAGTCCCGCATCCATGTCGTGGAACATTTCGATGCCAAGCCGCTCGATGCCGGGCGGCATCAGGGTCGGCGGCCCGACCAGGCGCACGGACGCGCCCATGGTGGTCAGCAGGTAGATGTTGGAGCGGGCCACGCGGCTGTGGGCGATGTCGCCGCAGATGGCCACGATCAGCCCGTCCAGCCGGCCCCGCCGGCGGCGTATGGTCAGCGCGTCGAGCAGCGCCTGCGTCGGGTGCTCGTGGGTGCCGTCGCCGGCGTTGATGACGGCGGCCTCCACCTTCTGCGCCAGCAGGGCGGGCGCGCCGGACTGGTCGTGGCGCACCACCAGCAGGTCGCATTGCATGGCGTTCAGCGTGGTCGCGGTGTCGAGCAGCGTCTCGCCCTTGTTCACCGAGCTGGCGGCGACCGACATGTTGATCACGTCGGCACCCAGACGCTTGCCGGCCAGCTCGAAACTGGTGCGTGTGCGTGTGCTGTCTTCGAAGAACAGGTTTATGAGCGTGCGCCCGCGCAGCAGGTCGCGCTGCGTCTTGCCGGAGCGGTTGAGCAGCGCGTAGCTCTCGGCCAGGTCGAGAAGCTGGCCGATCTCGGGGGGGTACAGGCCCTCGATCGCCAACAGGTGTTTCCGGGGCTGCACGGAGCGCTGTTTAGCGGGCCACGGGGAGCGGCGGCAAGGCGACCCGCGGCGTCGCCCCTGTCGCCTGTTCAGTTGTCCAGCCAGTCCGCCTCGCCCGCCGCGCCGTGCAGGCGGGCCACCACCCTGTCCACGCCGACCTGGTCGAGCCGCTCGGCGGCGAGCAGTCGCACCGCGCCGAACGGCGCCGCCACCACCGGGTCGCTGAAGCGCGAGAACAGCGCCAATACCCGGCAGCCCATGACCGCCGCCAGGTGGATGGGTCCGGTGTCCCCGCCCACCGCGAGATGGGCTCGGCTGGCGAGGCCGGCCAGGGCCCGGAGCGAGGTTCGCCCGGTGAGGTTCACCGCCCGGGGACAGGCGGCCAGGATCGTCGATGCGTCCGTCGCCTCGGCCCGCGTTCCGACGATGACGGGGCGCAGGCCGCCGGCAGCCAGTCGCGCGGCCAGCGACGCCATCCGGTCGACCGGCCATTTCTTGGCCCCGCCATGCGCCGGCGACGTGCCGGGAACCACCAGCGCGTAGGGCCCGTCCAGCACCGGCCCGTGTAACCGCAGCCAGTCCAGCGCCAGCGGCGCCGCCGCAACCCCGGCAGCGGCGAGCTGTCCGCGCTGGCGCGCCACGGTGTGCAGGGCGTTGCGCTGAGGGTCGGCGTCGGGCAGCGAGCAGCCGCGTGCGATGCCGGACCAGGCCGGCCGGCCGGCAAGGCGGAAGTAGCGGGAGGACCGGGCGGAGGTTTGCAGGTCGTAGACGAGGTCGAAGCCGGCGAGCTGGCCGTGCAGCCGCCACAGGCCGCGCAGGTTCAGCCAGGACGGCCGGTCATCGATGCGTATCTCGTCGAACCAGGGGCTGTCCCGCGCGAGATCCGCGTAGGGCGCCGTGGTCAGCAGGGCCACGCGGTCGTGCGCATGATGGGCGCGTATCGCGGCAAAGGCCGGGAACGACAGCGCCACGTCGCCGAGCGCGCCCAGCCGGATGACCAGCACGCGTCGGCTCATCCGGCCCCCAGCACCTCGCGATAGACGTCCAGCGTCGCCCCCTGCATCGCCGCCGTCGTGTAGCCGGCCAGCACCGCCGCCCGGGCGCGCTGGCCGAGTGCCGCGCGCTCGTCGGGCGGGAGGTCGAGCACGCGGTCGATGGCACTGGCGAGTGCCGCGGCGTCGGCGGGCGGCACGAGGAACCCGGTGGCGCCGTCGCTGACCGTCTCCGCGGCGCCGCCATGGTCGAACGCCACCACCGGGCGGCCCATCGCCTGCGCCTCGATCACGGCGCGGCCGAACGGCTCGGGCCGCAGGCTGGTGCTGACCACCACGTCGGCCAGCGCCAGCGCCGCCGGCATGTCGTCGCACTGCCCCGCCAGG
>CAXTJP010000034.1:0-24787 GCA_964244615.1 uncultured Acetobacteraceae bacterium | reverse complement strand
CGCTCGGGCGAGGGTGCGCGTCGCGCGGCCGACGGCATCGCCGCGCACGTCGCACGCAGCGGCGCGCGCGCCCTGTTTACCACCTGGCGGCACGACCCGCATGCCGATCACCTGGCCGCCAGCATCCTGGCCGGCATGGTGGCAGGGATGACGGGGACTGCGCTGTTCGAGTATCCGGTCTGGGGCTGGACGCTGCCGCCGCGCCGCCTGCTGCCGGCCGGCGATCCCGCCGGCTTTCGCCTGGACGTGCGCGCGCATCTGCCGGCCAAGCGGCGCGCCATCGCCTGCCACCGCTCGCAGCTCGGCCAGGTGATCGACGACGATCCGTCCGGCTTCACGATGCAGCCGGATTTCATAGAACGGTTCACCGAACCGTTCGAGACCTTCATCCGCATCACAGGCTAGAGCATGATGCGGCCGGACGCGGTCCGCCGCCGCATAAACGTGCTCGACAAAACACAGAGCGGGAACGGGATGCGCCCGGCCGCGCCGACAGACGGACGCATCCCGCTCTAGACGGCGGAGACCGGCGTCCCGCTGCGCTGATGGGGTGCCAGGTCCGGAAACAGCTTTGCCAACCCGTCATCCGTGGCGGCACACCGTCCGCGTTCGGTGATCAGGCCGGTGATCAGGCGGTGCGGCGTCACGTCGAAGGCAGGGTTGGCGGCCGGGCTGCCGGTGGGCGCCACGCGCACCGTGGTGATCGAGCCGTCCATCGCCCGTCCCGTCACCGTCGTCACCTCCGACTGCGCACGCTCCTCGATCGGGATGTCGCGCACGCCATCGGCGATCGTCCAGTCGATGGTGGAGGACGGCAAGGCCACGTGGAACGGCACGCCGTTGTCATGGGCCGCCAGGGCCTTGAGGTAGGTGCCGATTTTGTTGGCGGCGTCGCCCGCGCGCGTCACCCGATCGGCACCCACGATCACCAGATCGACCCGGCCGTGCTGCATGAGGTGCCCGCCGGCATTGTCGGAGATCACCGTGTGCGCGACACCGTGCTTGCCGAGTTCGAACGCCGTCAGCGCCGCACCCTGGTTGCGCGGCCTCGTCTCGTCCACCCAGACATGCACGTCCAGGCCCGCATCATGCGCCTTGAACACCGGTGCCAGCGCCGTGCCCCAATCCACCGTGGCCAGCCATCCGGCGTTGCAATGGGTCAGAACGTTCACCGGCCGCCCGGGCTTCGCCTCGGCCACGTCCTGCAGCAATGTCAGCCCGTGCACGCCGATGCGTTCATTCTGTTGCGCGTCCTCGTCGGCAATCAGCTGCGCCTCGCGGTAGGCGACGGCCACGCGATCCGCCTGGCGCGTGTTGCGCAGCACCGTCAGCATGCGCGACAGCGCCCAGGCGAGGTTGACCGCGGTCGGCCGCGTCGCCGCCAGCAGCGCGGCGTCAGCCTCCATGGCGTCGGTGGAGGCATCGGTGCGCAGCGCCAACGCCAGGCCGTGGGCGGCGACGGCACCGATCAGCGGGGCGCCACGCACCTGCATGCTGCGTATCGCATGCGCCACCTCGCGCAGCCCCGTCAGACGCAGCACGTCCAGCGACCAGGGCAGTTTGGTCTGGTCGATGATGCGCACCGACCAGCCATCGTGCTCGTCCACCCACACGCTGCGATACGGTGTTCCGTCGATCTTCATCCAATGAACCTCAACTTAGAGCGTGTCGCTTCGAGTAGTGTCGGTGCAGCGAGACGGCTTCGCTCTAGACCCGCTGATGCAGCACGCAAACCAGTGTGAACAGGCGCCGGGCCGTTTCAAAATCGATCTCTACGCGGCCTTGCAGGCGCGCCACCATCAACTCCGCCCCCTCGTTGTGCAGGCCGCGCCGCCCCATGTCGATCGCCTGTATGCTGGCCTCGCGTCCATCCTGGATGGCATGCGCGTAGCTTTCCACAAGCAGCTGGTAATCCTTGATCAGCCGGCGAAACGGCCCGAGCGCCAGGCCCAACGCCATCAGCGGCGTGTTCTCGGTGTCGCGCACGTCGAAGGCGAGCCGGCCTTCGACGATGGACAGATGGAGTACGAAAGGCCCGGCGCGACCGTGCAGGGCGAACAGGTTCTCCACCGCCAGGTCCCGCACCGCCTGCTCCAGGTCAGCCTGCTGCAGCAAGGAGAGCTGGCCACGCTTCTCGCCATCCAGTACCACCGCCACGAGGGAGCGCGTCTTGGTCGGTTCCGTTGGACAAGACGCTTCCGGCAAGGCCCGTGTCGTCGGATCAGGCATCGACTTCGTCCGGCGGCCTCATGAAGCCAAGCTTCATCATCAACCCGACAGTGGCGCCCTTCACCGGGCGTATGAGCAACAGGGTGAGCGCCAGGGTTGCCGGCAGGAAGATCATCATCTCGGTGCCGACGGAGAGGATTGCGACGCGTTCGAACGCGACCAATGCGCCGATCGCCACGTGCGCCACGATGAAGATGGTGAAGTAGGGCGGCGCGTCGTCGGCCCGTATCAGACCCAGCGGCGCTGCGCATGCGCGGCAAACCGTCACGACCCGTAGCCAGCCGTCAAAGAGCGGACCGCGGCCGCATACCGGGCAGCGTGCGGACAGGCCGCGCCGCAGGGACGTCAACAGGGGTGCCGCGGCAAACACCGATGGATCGGATCGCCTGTCTGGCTGCCAGCGGACGGGAGATATGTCGGGCATGAGGTGCATCGCCTTGAACTGCGTGTTCGATCCGTCACTTGCGTCGCTGTGGCAAAAGCTGGTCCGTGCCGAGCCGTATGGCAAGCCGGGCAGCCGATTTTACGGCAGCATCGCGCGCCCGGGCCGCCCGCCGTAACACGACCCGTGCGAAGGTCGCAGATCATGTCCTGACGCCAGCGAGGTGCGCCGGGCGATCGTAACGCGCCGGATCCGGCCGGCGAACCCGGCCGCAACGTCACGACGGCGCCGCACCCGGCCGACCTGCCGCCGCGCGCGTCCGGTCAGCACGACACGCGCGGTCCGACGAGATGCATCCGCCCGATCAATCGCTGACGCGGCGCGGAGTGGCTTGGTCGGCAGCATCCGTCGGCCGAACATCATCGTTGCCCACGCACGCGGGCATCTGCGCTTGAAGCTTGCTTTAACAGCGACAGCCTCACTGGATCGTCACAACGCTTTTGTTTGCCGAACGTCAGTAAAGCGACGCTTTCGATTGACATGCATGCGGAATGCAGTCGATAGCGAAGACAGCGCCTGTCTGCGATTCGAGAAACACGTGATTTCGGCCGCATGCACGCGTGAACCTGGGCGTGACGATCGTTGAAAGCGCCTGCTACATGCGGCGTCTTCAGGCGACCTGGTCGGTACAGCGACCAAGGACCGGCAGCGCCGATCGTTCGACCAAGGCGCGTAGTTCGGCAGTGATCAAAAGGAGCAAGGTAACATGAGCAGCGAAGACAAGACGGGGACGCCAGAGCGTGGCGCACCCGGACGGACGAAGGCGATGGCGGTAAGAACGACAACCCGCCGCGGCGCCGCAACGACCGGCCGCACCGTGCGCGCCAAGCCGCCGGCCAAAGCGCCGGCGCGGGCCAAGGCGGCACCGGCGCGCGGCACCAAGGCACCTGCGACAAAGGCCGCGAAAGCCGGGACCAAGACCGCGACGCGCGCGGCAACCAAGAAGCCGGCTGCGCGCACGGCCACCCGCACCACCAAGGCCGCAGCGTCCCGCAAGCCTGCGTCGACCCGCACTACCAAGTCGGCTGCGACGCGCGGCACGAGAGCCACAGCAGGAACACGAGCTGCAACGGCCACGAGAGCTGCAAAGAGTTCGCGAGCTGCAGCCGCGAAGCCTGCGCGTCGTACGGCGGCCAGCGCACGCGGCAAAGCCACCACCAAGGCGGCCGCGACTCGCAGCACGAAAGCACGCGTGACAAAGGCGGCAGCGCCCGCGCGCGGCAAGCCGGCGGCGC
Source organism: uncultured Acetobacteraceae bacterium (assembly GCA_964244615.1). Classification (GTDB taxonomy): domain Bacteria; phylum Pseudomonadota; class Alphaproteobacteria; order Acetobacterales; family Acetobacteraceae; genus BOG-908. The sequence continues at coordinate 20,881 of CAXTJP010000034.1, read as the reverse complement.
GCACGCCCGCGGCCCGCAAGACGACGTCTCGTGCATCAGCCGTCAAGGCACCGGCACGCGCCGCCAAACCGGCAACGCGTGCGACCAAGGCTGTAGCGCCCCGCAAGGTGGATGGGCGTTCCACGAACGGCCGCAAGGCCGGCTCGCGGGCGACCAACGGCACCGGGCGGTTGACGGCGCGTGCTGCGGCGCCTGAGACCACGCGCAAGCCACGCCGCGCGCGCAGCCCGGAGGCAGAAGCATCGGTCATGCCGATCGCGGCCGAAGCGCCGAAGAAGCGCGGCCGTCGCCGGGCGGTGTCCGAGACGCCGGTCGAAGTTGCGATGCCCGAAGAACATGGCGAGGAGCACTCGGCTTCGGACGAGTCCGAGCCGAGCTGATCGGTGCCGTCGCGCGCGTCCGGGCATCGTTCCCGGCCGCGCGCGACATCCAGCGCCGGCGGCCTGGCAGCCAGTTTGCGCGTCACGGTCGGAGGCGACACTAGGGCCAGGAGGTCTGCTCCTGGCCTTATCTTTGTCACCGTCATCGGCCCACAATCTTGCGTCGGTTCGCGTGACCGTAGCGGGTCAGCTCGGGCCGGCGAAGCGGCAGAGTAACGGATCATGTCGGCGTCGGTCGTGACGATCATCGGACCGGCGACCCCGTCTGACCCGATCCTGCTCCAGAGCATGATGCGGCCGGACGCGGTCAGTCGCCGCATAAACATGCTCGACAAAACAAAGAGCTAGAGCTGGATGCGCCCGGCTGCGCCCACTCAAGGACGCATCCCGCTCTAGGCGCGGGTCTTGAAATTATGGGCGATGAGAGTTCCGGCCGACGGTTTGCCCGTGGAGCCGTAGCCGCTGGCCTGTGGGGCGGTCCGCGCCGCCTTTGCCACAAGGTCCAGGACACGTTGCTGCACGCGCATCGCGCGCTTGAGAAGCTGCCTGTTCTCTTCGGCCAGAACTCCCAGCCGGCACATGGCCTCGCTTACCACGGCGGCAGGATCGGCCGCGCGCCATGCGGCTGCGAGAGCGTCCGCGGCTGCGTGCTTGGGTGCCAGAAGCCCGCCCGCGCGCGCAAAATCCATTGCCGCCAGCGCCGCGTTCTCCTCGACCAGCAGGTCGCTCAGCCGCCGTATCGCCTCCTCCATCGCAGCATCGTGCAAAGCCTCCGGCTCTGCCTTGCGCACTCCGCTCATCCACGTTTCTCCTGCAATCGCAACATCTGTTGAAGGACGGGCTCGGCCAGCCCCAGCCCGCCGCTGCGGGCGATCTGCTTGGCGATCTCCGACACCATCATCGGTTTGAACGCCTGTTCGGCCGCGCCGCCGCCGAACGGCCCCTCCGCCGTGTCGGCAGTGTCGAAAATCGGCTTCAGCAGTTCGTTCAGCGCGACCGAGGTGAAGTCCTCCGCCGCCTTGCGAAGCTTCTGCCGCGTCGCGCTTGCGTCAGCAGTCGCCGGTGCGCCTGTCGTGTCGACCTTCATCACCGCACCTCCAGATCGGCCTGCAACGCGCCCGCGGCTTTGATCGCTTGCAGAATGCTGATCAGGTCGCGCGGGCCTACCCCCAAGGCATTCAGGCTCGCCACCAGGTCGCGCAGCGTGGGCGATGCGGTGAGCAGGCCAAGCTTGTGGTCATGCTCGGTATCCACGTTGATCGTGCTGCGCGGCACGGACGTCGTTTTGCCACCGCTGAACGGGCTCGGCTGGCTGACCTCCGGCGTTTCGGAGACGCGTATCGTCAGGTTGCCCTGGGCGATGGCGACCGTGCTGATGCGCACGTTGGCGCCCATCACAATGGTGCCGCTGGTCTCGTCGATCACCACCACGGCCGGCGTGTCGGGCTCGACGCGCAGATCCTCGATGCGGGTCAGCGCGTCCACCACGTCGATGTTGTGCAGGGTCAGCGCAACGGTACGCGGGTCGGTGGCACGCGCGATACCTGGTCCGATCGCCTCGTTGATGGCGATCTCCATCCGCCGCGCGGTTGTCAGGTCCGGGTTGCGCAAGGCCAGCGCCACCTCGTCATGCGCGCCGAGTGCGAAAGCCACCTCGCGCTCGACGATGGCGCCGTTGGCGATCTTGCCCGATGTCGGTACGTTGCGCGTGACCGACGAGCCCGATGCGCCGCGTGCCGCGACAGCCCCCGTTGTCACGGCGCCCTGACCAACGCCGTAAACCTCGCCGTCGGCGGCCAGCATCGGGGTCACCAGCAGCGTGCCGCCGGACAGGTTGGTGGCGTCCCCGATTGCGGATACGGAAACATCGATCCGGCTGCCGGTGCGCGCGAAGGCCGGCAGGTTGCCGGTCACCATCACGGCGGCCACGTTCTTGGTCTGCAGCTTGGCAATCTGGTCGCGCGTGTTGACGCCGAGGCGTTCAAGCATGCCGACCAACGACTCACGCGTGAACACCGCGTTGTCCAGCTTGTCTCCCGTGCCGTTCAGCCCGACGACGAGGCCGTAGCCGACAAGCTGGTTCTCGCGCACGCCTTCGACATCGGCGATGTCCTTGACCCGCACCTGCGCCGGCGCGAGCTGCGGCCAGGCCAGCGCCAACGCTAGGCAGATCAGGCGGGCTGGCCGTCTTCGCAGATCGGCAACAATTGATCGCCATGCTGCCGGGCGATGGCCGGGTGCGATCTGGGCCGGGGGCTCTGTCTCGGTCATGCCCTCAGCAAACCACCAATAAGTTGCTGGAAAGTGCATCGCTCGGCGGCCAGGCGAAAGGGGTACAGAGGCATGCAGATAGGTGAAATCGATAAATTGTTCGCCGGAACGACTGCCGGGGCCGTGCGCGGCCGGCGCGGGTCGGCGCGTTTCGTGCTGCCGGAGGAGGAGGAGCCCGCGTCGGCGCCGCGCGACATCTCGGTTCCTGCACCAATCGTTCCGTTGGAGTTGCCGCCGCCTGCTTCGCCAGCCCTGGGCGCGGCCGAGACGGACAGGAGGGCGGCCGGGCAGGGCGCTGCCATGCTGAAGGCGCTGGCCGGCCTGCAACTGGCCGGTCTGAACGGCCAGGCAGGCGGGCTCGGCAGCCTGGCCGAGCTGGCGTCTGGCCTAAAACAAGCGGCCGACCCGAAGCTGCAAGCGGTGCTGCAGGCCATCGCCGCCCGCGCCGCGGTCGAACTGGCGCGGCAAGGATGACGCGCCCCCGCGGCGATCATGCACCACCCCGTTCTGTGCGCTTGGCGAGGCCGGACGGCGCAGCTATAAGCCGCGCCAGTCCGCCGGGGGGTTGCCTGCGTGCCCCCGGGCACCGAATGACGAGGATCGGCCGACATGATGCTCACGATGCCGCCCGACTACCGGCCGACCGACAGCGAGGAGTTCATGAACCCGCTGCAGGCCGAGTATTTCCGACAGAAGCTGCTGCGCTGGCGTGCCGACCTGCTGCGTGACTCCGACGACACCCTGGCCAGCCTCGGCCAGGGCGGCATCCTGGAAGCCGACATCACCGACCGTGCGAGCGTGGAGACAGACCGCGCGCTGGAACTGCGCACCCGGGATCGCGCCCGCAAGCTCGTCTCCAAGATCGACCAGGCGCTGCAACGCATCGAGAACGGCCAGTACGGCTATTGCGACGAGACCGGCGAACCGATCGGCCTGCGCCGGCTGGAAGCCCGCCCCATCGCCACCCTCTCGCTCGAGGCGCAGGAGCGCCACGAGCGCATGGAACGCGTGCATCGCGACGAGTGAGCGACACCGCCCGTCAGAACGGCAGCAGGATGTCCAGCGCCTGCTGGCCGTAGCGGGCGGTCTGCACCTCGGTCAGCTGGCCGCGTCCGCCATACGAGATGCGCGCTTCCGCCATGCGGTCATGCGGGACGGTGTTGTCGCTCGCGATATCCTGTGGCCGGATGACGCCGCTCACCTGCAGTTCCCGCAACTCGCTGTTCACCCGCATCTCCTGGCGCGCCGCCACAACCAGGTTGCCGTTCGGCAGCACCTGGGTGATCACGCCGGCCAGGCGCAGCGTCACGGATTCGTTGCGCTTGATCGTGCCGGCCCCCACGGCCGCGTTGCTGCTGTTCGCGTTCACCAGCAGGCTTGAGTCGACCGCCTTGCCGAGCAGCTTCGGCAGCGCCGCCTGCAAGCCGAACAGGTTGGGCAGCCCCTCGGATTCAGTGCCGTTGCGGGTGGCGCTGGTGGCGTTCTGCACGTTTGCCGCATCGGTCGTGTTCACCAGCACGGTCACGATATCGCCCACCTGGGCCGCGCGCTGGTCCTTGAAAAACGCCCGGCTGCCGGTCCGCCACAGGCTGGCGGGCTCGCGCGGCGCCGCCTCGGCGCGAGGCATCGGCATCGTCACCGGACGCCAGTGCGGGTCGGCTGTCGGGTCGGCCGTCGGTGTCATCACCGGCGGGCGGCCGATCTCGGAGAGGCGCTGGAAGGTGTTGCAGCCGGCCAGCCCCGCCAACGCCGACGCCGCCAGCAACACGCCACGGACGCGCCTCACTGCGCGGACACCAGGCTGATGGCGGCGCGTGGCGCCACGCGAACGGCATCGATGCCGGTCACCTCGCCCTCCACCATCATGTGCGAGACGGGATTTTCCACCCTGATGCGGTCGCCGCGCGCGCCCGCCTCCGCGGCGATGCCCTGCGCGCTGAGTGCGATGCCGCCGCTATCGAGCGTCATGCGCACCGTGGCACCGCGCATCACCAGCGAGGGTCGCGTCAGGTCGGCAGCGCTGACCGGCTGTCCCATCGCCAGGCTGTGCTTCACCGACAGGCCGACCGCGTCATCGGGGCTGAACGCGCCGGCACCGTGCAGGGCGGCCAAGCGCACGCGTGCCATCTGCACGTCGCCCACGCCGATGAGCGCACCGGGCAGCAGCCGGCGCGTCGCCACCGCAACCTCCGTCATCGGCACCACCTGTCCGGAGATGCGCAGCTGTATGGATGCCATGTCGGGCACCGACACGGACACGAGTGCCGTGAAATGCCCGCTTTGCGCATCGTAGCTGAGCTCCGAGACGTCCGGCGACACGACGAAGCCAGCCGGCACCATCACCGGCTGCCGATCGGGTGCAGCGATGTCCGCATCGGCCGGCGCGCCCGCATCGGCCAGGCTGCGTCGGAGCGCGGCGTTGATCGCGGCGGACGACAGCGCCTCGCCACGGCGTTCGATGACCGCCTGTTCGCTGCCGCTGGCCGGACGCCAATCGACGTTGAAGTCCCGCGCGATCGCCGCCAGCTGCGGCGAGTTCACCACGATGCGCGCCCCCGGGGGGGGCGCCGCGCCCAAGGCACGGTCCGGTGTCGCGCCGAGGTCGTCGAACAGATCGGCCAGGTGTACGGCCGACGCGGTGATCTGGCTGAACGGCCGCAGCATCGCCGCGGGGCAGGAGATCGGCATGGCCAGCACGGCCGCCGACAGAAGCGAGGGCAGGGAGCGCATCGGGGTCACCTCAGGTTCGTGAGTGTCTGCAGCATCTCGTTCGACGACGTGATGACCTTGCTGTTCATCTCGTAGGCGCGCTGCGCGGTGATCAGGCTGGTGATCTCGGTCACCACGTTGACGTTGCTGCTCTCGACGTAGCCCTGCATCACGCTGCCGTAGCCGGGCGAGCCCGGCGTGCCGGTGGCGGCGTTGCCGGAGGCACCGCTCTGCAGGAACAGGTTGTCTCCCTGCGCGTCGAGCCCTGCCTCGTTGGGAAAGGCGGCGAGCTGTATCTGCCCCAGTGTCTGCGGCTGGGTCTGGCCGCTGATCGTCGCCTGCACCTGCCCCGACGCGTTCACGCTGACGCTCACCGCGTTGGTCGGAACGGTGATGCCGGGTGCCACGGGAAACCCGTCGGCGGTGACGATGGTGCCGTCAGGGGCTAGCGCGAAGGTTCCGTCGCGCGTGTAGGCAAGTTCGCCCGAGGGCAGCGTCACCTGGAAATAGCCGTTGCCCTGGATGGCCATGTCCAGCGAGTTGCCGGTCTGCTGCAGGTTGCCCTGTTCGGTGATCCGGTAGATCGCTGCCGTCTTCACCCCGAGGCCGATCTGCGCGCCCGACGGTACGACCGTGCCGTTGTCCGAGGAGTTGGAACCGACGCTGCGCAGGTTCTGGTAGATCAGATCCTGGAACTCGGCACGCCGCCGTTTGAAACCGGTGGTGCTCATGTTGGCGATGTTGTTGGAGATCACCTCCACGTTGGTCTGCTGCGCCTGCATGCCGGTGCCGGCAATGTCGAGTGAACGCATCTTCGCCTCTCCTTATATATGTGTGGTCAGGCGCCGGCCGGTGCGGCGATCTTGTCGATGGCGCTCTGCCGGCGCTGGCCTTCCGCCTCCACCAGTTGCGAGACGAACTGAAAGTCGCGTTCGGTGGAGATCATCCGGGTGATCTCGGCGATCGGCTGCACGTTGCTGTCCTCCACCGTTCCCTGCACGACCTTTGGTCGTGCAACCGGCGTGGTCGGCACGTCGGCGCGGAACAGCCGGCCACCCTCGGCGCTGATGCGGTTTGGGTCGTTCGGCACCACCACCGCGATCTGGCCGATCATGCCGTTCTGGCTGCGCAGCGTTCCGTCCGCCTTCACCGTCAGGTCGGTATCGGCGGTGGACAGCCTCATCGGCCGGGCGTTCACGTCCAGCAGCGCGTGGCCGGCCTCGTCGGTCACGGTCCCGTCCTTTTGCAGCGTGAAACGGCCGGCGCGGGTCAGGCGGGTTCCGGCGTCGGTCTGCACGGTGAACCAACCCTCTCCGGACAGTGCCAGATCCAGCGGGTTGCCGGTCTGGCTCAGCGTGCCCTCGGCGCGGTCGCGATACGTGGCGCGTGTCTGGGTGAAGGCCACGATGCGCCCGCCTTTCGGCTCGGCGGCGGCGGGCTCTCGCAACAGCCAGTCGGCGAACACGGTGCGCTCGGCGCGGTAGCCCGGTGTGCTGGCGTTGGCCAGGTTGCCGGCCACCACGTCCATCGACCGCTGCTGCGCCGCCAGACGTGAGACCGCAATGTTGATGATGTTGTCCATGGCACCGGGTCGCTTTCACAGGCTTGCCCGAGATGCAGCGCAAGCCTCGTGCCAGGGCGGAGTCCTTGTATTGCCCTACGGCGAGGGCCGGTCCGGCTGCCCGCCATCGCTCGACCCGGCATATTGTGCCGGGCGGAAACTGCCGGGCAGGGCTGCTTGTGCAGCCTTGGCGGAAACCACGCCGCGCCGGCGCGTTCTGCCGTCGAGCCCTCGCGCGTGACGCGTGGTGCATTCAGAAGGAGGAAAAACAATGTCTCTCACGATCAGGACGATCTTTCTGGCGGGTTGCATGACCGCCATCGCGACCGGCGGAGCCTTGGCTCAGGCTGCGGGTGGTGCGGGCGGCGCCGGCGGCGCGGGTGCCGGCTCGACCGGCGGGATGAGCGGCGGCATGGGGACGGGCAGCGCGGGCATGGGCACCGGCAGCAGCACGAGCGGCATGGGCGGCAGCACGGGCACCGGCATGACCGGCACTGGCGCAGGCGGGGCCATGGCGCCCGGCGGCATGGCAGCCCCCGGCTCGATGAGCGGCGCGCCGGGCGGCATGTCGGGCAGCACCGGAACGGGCATGCAGGGGCCGGGCGGCGCCGTGGGGATGCCGAACGGCAACGGTAACGGCACCGGCACCGGCAGCGTCGGTACCAACACCAGCGGCTCCTCTCCTCACTAGGCGGCCCTCTGGCTCAACGAGGTCGATCGAGCGGGCATCGGGTCGGCCAAATGCCGGCTTGATGCCGCTCGGATTGCCCGGCCGGCGGCGCGGGACTAGGGTCCGTGCGCCGACGAACCAGGGTTTGTGCATATGCTCATCGCCGACCGGCTGAACCGGATCAGCCCAAGCCAGACGATCGCCATCTCGTCCAAGGCCCGCGCGCTGAAGGCGGCGGGCCGCGACGTCATCAGCCTTTCGGCCGGCGAGCCGGATTTCGACACGCCCGACAACGTCAAGCAGGCGGCGATCCGGGCGATCCAGGCTGGCGACACGAAATACACCGATGTCGCGGGCACGCCGGCGTTGCGCCGCGCCGTCGCGCGCAAGTTCAAGCGCGACAGCGGCATCGATTACGCGCCCGACGAGATCATCGTCTCGACCGGCGGCAAGCAGGTCATCTACAACGCCATGGTCGCCACCCTGAACCCGGGTGACGAGGCCATCATCCCCAGCCCGTGCTGGGTCAGCTACCCCGACATCGTCGCGCTGGCCGAAGGTACGCCGGTGATCGTGCCCTGCGGCCAGAACAACGGCTTCAAGCTGCGCGCCGAGGATCTGGAGGCGGCGATCACGCCGCGCACGAAGTGGTTCTTCCTCAATTCGCCCTGCAACCCCACCGGCGCCGGGTATTCCGCCGAGGATCTGCGGCCGATCTGCGACGTGCTGCTGCGCCACCCGGATGTCTGGGTGTTCACCGACGACATCTACGAAAAGCTCGCCTATGACGGTTTTGAGCCGGCAACGATCGTGCAGGTGGAGCCGCGCCTGCGGGACCGGACCGTTACCATGAACGGCTGCAGCAAGGCTTACGCGATGACCGGCTGGCGCATCGGTTTCGCCGGCGCCCCATCGGTGCTGATCCGGGCGATGGACAAGCTGCAAAGCCAGTCCACGTCAAACACGTCGTCCATCAGCCAGGCGGCGGCGGTCGAGGCGCTGGACGGACCGCAGGGCACCGTCGCCGACATGGTGGCCCTCTACCGGACGCGGCGGGACCTCGTGGTCGATGCGTTGAACGCCGTCCCGGGACTGACCTGCCACCGGCCGGAGGGTGCTTTCTACGTGTTCCCGGGCCTGCATGGGTGCATCGGCAAGACCAGCGCCGGCGGCACGCGCATCGTCGATGACGAGGCCTTCGTCGTGGCGCTGCTCGAGGAGCAGGGCGTCGCCGCCGTCCATGGCAGCGCGTTCATGTATCCTGGGCATTTCCGCGTGAGCTACGCGACGGATACGGACAGCCTGCGGGAGGCTTGCGCGCGCATCTCCAGCTTCTGCGCGGCCCTGCGGTAGCGTGAGCCGATCCGGGCAGGCCGGCCCCGGCTACGGCCGAGACCCGGCGGCTCACCTGCCCGCCTTGTCCGCCCGCCAGTCGGCGATCCCGCAGGCGGCGACCATCGCCGCCGCCGCACGTGCGCGGGCGCTGCGCGCAAGCGGCCGCGACGTCATCGCGCTGACCTTGGGCGAGCCGGATTTCGACAGCCCGCCTCATGCCGTTGCGGCCGCGCATGGCGCGGCGTTGCGCGGCGACACGAAATATCCGCCGGTTTCAGGTACGACCGAGCTGAAACAGGCGGTGGCGGCCAAGTTCCGACGCGATTCGGGGCTGGATTTCACGCCGCAGCAGATCCTGATCGGGCATGGCGCGCGGCAGATCATCTTCGACGCCCTGATCGCCACGCTGGATGAGGGCGATCAGGTGCTGGTGCCGGCGCCCTACTGGAATGCCTATCCGCTGATCGCGCGCATGGCGGGCGCCATGCCTGTGTTCCTCGACTGCCGGCCCGAGGACGGTTTCCTGCCGCAGCCCGACGCAATCGGGCGCGCCATCACCGAGCGGACGCGATGGCTGGTGCTGAACTTCCCGAACAACCCGACCGGTGCCGTCTGCCCCGCCGGCCACCTGCGCGCCATCGCCACGGTGCTGCGGGCGCACCCGCAGGTCTGGGTGATGTCGGACGACATGTACGAGCACCTGATCCATGGCGGGTCACGCAACGCGACGCTGGCGGCGGTCGCCCCGGACCTCGCCCACCGAGTGCTGACGGTGAGCGGTGTGTCCAAGACCTATGCCATGACCGGGTGGCGCGTCGGGTTCGCGGGCGGCCCGGAACGGCTGATCGCGGCGATGACCCGGGTTCAGGGGCAATCGACGGGCGGCGTCTCGCCGATGGCACAGGCGGCGGCGGCCGCGGCGTTGGACGGTCCGCAGGATCAGGTAGCGGTCATGCGCGAGACCTACGCCGCCCGCAGCCGACGCGTGGCCGCCGCGCTGGATGCCGTATCCGGGCTGCGCTGTGCGTCGCCGCAGGCCGCGTTCTACCTGTACCCTTCGATTGCCGGCCTGATCGGGAAACGGACCCGGGCCGGGCTGCGTATCGACGACGACGCTGCGTTCTGCAGCGCCCTGCTGGAAGACGCGGGCGTGGCCACGGTGCACGGTGCAGCCTTCGGCAGGAGCCCGCATGTCCGGATCAGCACGGCCGCCGCCGATGCGCAGCTCGACCGCGCGTGCCGCCGCATCGCCGCGTTCTGCGCCGCACTGTCCTGACGGCCCCAGGCGAATAAGTTTTCGGAAAGTTTTACGGTCTAGGCTGCGGGCATCGCCGGGTCCGTCGGCACGAGGCTCCATGAACCGATTCGGCGCAACCTTGCAGACCCTCTCGATACCGCCGCCGCTGAGCGAACATCGGCCGGTGTTTGACCAGCTGACGCGGGCGGCCCTGGACTGCGCGCCCGTTGGGCTGATCATACTGGACCACGTTCGCCGGGTGCACCTGCTGACGCAGAACGCGGCCGACCTCCTGGGCATGCCCGGCACGTGCGTGGCCGGGCTGCCGATCACGCATGTGCTGGCCGGCAGCCGCGCACTAACACCCGAAGCTGTTCGGCAGATCACCGCCGCGCTGGACGATGCGGGGCCCGAAGGGCGCGAGGTGACTGTGACGCTGAACGGCGCGGGGCCAACGCGCATGCTCGCGGTTGACATACGTTCCGTGCAGCAATCGGGGGGCTGGGTGCTCAGCCTGGCCGACGTGACGCAGACACGACAGACGCAGGACTGGCTGCTGGAACACGTGTCGTCCGATCCCGTTACCGGATTATGGAATCGTCAGCATTTCATGCTGATGCTGCAGGACAGCCTGACGCGTACGTCGGGCGATCAGCCCGCGACACCCTGCGTGCTGCTGATCGGGCTGACCGGCCTCAGGCAGACAAAGGAGGCGTTGGGGCCGGAAGCGGGCGACACGCTGCTGCGCATGATGGGCGACCGGCTCGCCGAACAGCTCGCCGAGGACGACATGCTCGCCCGCTTCGGCGGGGATGAGTTCGCCCTGACCATCGCCAGGCCCGGCAACCGCGACGGTGTCGCCGCCCAGTGCGCGCGCCTGCACGCTGTCCTGTCCCGACCTTGCCAGGTGGATGGCCACCCGGTGACGCTGGGCGTGCATGTCGGCGTTGCGATGGCGCCCCGGGACGGATCGACCCCGGAAGCCCTGACAGCCTCCGCCGGCCTCGCGCTGCAGGCGTCGCTATCCGATGCCGAAACCAGCCCACGGTTCTTCGATCCCGGCCTCACCGAACGGGTACTAGTCCGGCGTGCGCTCGAGGCGGATCTTCGTCGCGCGCTGGAGCGGCGTGAGTTCGAGCTGCACTACCAGCCGCAGGTCGATATCTGCGGCGGTGGTGTGACAGGGCTGGAGGCGTTGATACGATGGCGCAGCCCGCAGCGCGGCCTGGTGCTCCCGGGCTCGTTCATCGCGCTGGCCGAGCAGCTCGGGTTGATCGGCGCGATCGGCGACTGGGTGCTGCACGAAGCCTGTCGCGAGGCCGTGCTCTGGCCCGACACCGTGACCGTGGCCGTCAACGCGTCGCCGCTGCAATTCGAGACCGGGCGCCTTGCCCGCTCGGTGGCCGATGCGCTGGCATCCACCGGCCTTGCGGCGGGACGGCTGGAGGTGGAGATCACGGAAAACCTGCTGCTACGCGACACCGGGGCGGTTCTGGACACGCTCACTGCGCTGCAGGCGCAAGGTGTTCGGCTGGTCCTGGATGATTTCGGCACGGGCTACACCTCGCTCAGCCAGCTCAGCCGGTTTCGTTTCGATAAGATAAAGATCGACCGCTCCTTTGTCAGCCCGGTCGAGATCTCCGTGCAAAGCAACGCCATCGTCCGCTCCATCGCAGCGTTGGGCACGAGCCTGGGCATCCCGACCACCGCCGAGGGCGTGGAGACGGTGGCGCAGCTCGAGCAGATCAAAGCCGATGGCTGTACCTGCGTGCAGGGCTACTTCTTCAGCCGCCCCGTACCGGCCTGCGAGGTCGCCGCACTAATCGGGCGCCTGCGCTAGAGAGTTCGACGAGACGCGACCATGAGTTCTTGGTGTCTTTGCAACGAAGAACCGCTTGCCACGCGCTTCACGCGTCGAGGATTTCGGGCGCCCGGCCGGTGCGTTTCTCGACCCCGGCTTGGCTTGGCCGCCGCTTCGTGGCATCGCGGCGACATGCCACAGAACGACGCCGCACACCCGAGCTTGGACCCGCAGGACTGGTCGGCCACGCGCGCGCTGGGCCACCGCATGCTGGACGACATGATCGACTGGCTCGCCGGCAGCCGCGATCGCCCGGTCTGGCAGCGCATGCCGGACGCGCTACGCGCCGAGCTGCGCGCGCCCATCCCCTCGGAGGGCGCGCCGATGGAGGCGATCTACGCCGATTTCCAGCGCCTGGTGTTGCCCTACAGCAGCGCCAACGAACATCCGCGCATGATGGGCTGGGTGAATGGCGGCGGCAGCGCGGCGGGGTTGCTGGCCGAACTGCTGACCGGCATTTTCAACGTCAATTGCGGCGGACGTGACCACGCGGCCATCGAGATGGAACGCCAGGTGGTCGCCTGGGCGGCCGAGATGGTCGGCATGCCGGCCACGACCACCGGCGTGCTGCTGGCCGGCTCCTCGATGGCCAACATGGTGGCCGTGCTGGTCGCACGACGCGCGGCGCTCGGGGCCGAAGTAAGGGCGCGGGGGCTGCAATCGGCGCCGCTCACCGCCTACGCCTCGGCCGCCGCCCACGGCTGCATCCCGCGCGCGCTGGACATGGCGGGCATCGGCTCGGACGCGCTGCGCCTGGTTCCGGCCAACGCCGATCACCGCATGGACCTTGCAGCCCTCGCGCGGGCCATCGAAGCCGACCGTAGGGAAGGCTTGCAGCCCTTCCTGGTCGTCGGCACCGCCGGCACCGTCGATACCGGCGCCATCGACGACCTCTCCGCCATCGCCGACATCGCTGCGCGGGCCAGAACCTGGTTCCACGTGGACGGAGCGTTCGGTGCCACGGCCGCCCTGTCGCCGCGCCTGCGTCCGCTTCTGTCGGGCATCGAGCGGGCCGACAGCCTGGCTTTCGACTTCCACAAATGGGCGCAGGTTCCCTACGATGCCGGCTGCGTGCTGGTGCGCGACCCCGCTTTGCAGCTCGAAACCTTTGCCCAGTCACTCGCCTACCTCACGCAGGAGCAGCGCGGCCTGGCCGGCAACCCGCCTTGGCCGCGCGACCTCGGCCCGGACCTCTCACGGGAGTTTCGCGCGCTGAAGATCTGGATGACCCTGAAGGCGTACGGCACGTCCGGCATCGCCCGCGTGGTCGAGAGCGGCTGCGACATTGCGCATTACCTTGCCGCCCGGATCGCCAGCGAGCCGACGCTGGAACTGCTGGCGCCGGTGAGCCTGAACATCGTCTGCTTCCGCGTGGCGGTCGGCGCCACCGACCTGGACGCGCTGAACCGCGACATCGTGGCCGACCTGCAGGAGGCCGGCATCGCCGCGCCCTCCACCACCACCATCGACGGCCGGCTGGCAATACGGGCCGCGCTGTTCAATCATCGCACCGTGGCCGCCGACGCCGACGCGCTGGTGGATGGCGTGCTTGCGATGGCGCTGCGACGCAGCGAAGCTCACGCCGCCTAAGCCGCCCCTCATGCCCGACCGGAGTTCGATCGTTTGAAAATCAGCCGTGCCGCCGCCCTTCTGCTCGCATCCGCCGCCATGCCGGCTCAGGCCGCCCAGCCGCAGACCCAGCCACAGCCTCTGGCCATGCCAGCCGCCATCCCCGCACCACAGGATCAGAGCTGGCCCGGCACGATCGGGCTCTCTGTAGACATCACCGACCGCGCGCGCCACGTGGTGTCGGTGCACGAGACGGTGCCGGTGCAGCATGCCGGCGACCTGGTGCTGTTGTACCCCGAATGGGTGCCGGGCGATCACGGCCCCACCGGGCCGTTGGCCGACCTGGCCGGGCTCGAAATCCAGGCGAACGGCGAGAAGCTTGCCTGGACCCGCGACACGGTGGACGTGCACGCCTTCCACGTGACGGTGCCCGAGGGCGCCGGCAGCCTTGACGTGCGTTTCCAATACCTGTCGCCGCCCAGCGAGCGCGAGGGCAGGGTCGAGATGACGCCGGAGATGGTGGACCTGGCCTGGAACACCGTTCTGCTCTACCCCGCCGGCGTGTTCAGCCGCGGCATCACCGTGCAGGCGAGCGTCGCCATGCCGAAAGGCTGGAAGTTCGCGACCGCGCTGGAGCCGGCCGATTCCTGGGACGGCGCGGCCAGCTTCAAGCCGACCACGCTGAACACGCTGGTCGACTCCCCGCTTTACGCCGGCCACTACTCCGCCCGCATCGACTTGGCTCCGGGTGCGTCGGTGCCGGTGCACCTCAACGTCTTCGCCGACCGGCCGCAGGACCTGGCGATCAGCGACGACCAGCTCGCCAAGCACCGCGCCCTGGTACAGCAGGCGACCAGGCTGTTCGGCGCGCAGCACTACGGCCACTACGATTTCCTGTTCGCGCTCAGCAGCGAGCTCGGCGGCGTCGGCCTCGAGCACCATCAATCCAGCGAGGACGGGGTGGACCGCGACTACTTCACCGACTGGGACCACACGATCGCCGACCGCGACCTGCTGCCGCACGAGTACACCCATTCCTGGAACGGCAAGTTCCGCCGCCCCGCCGATTTGTGGACACCGAACTTCAACGTGCCGATGCGCGACAGCCTGCTGTGGGTGTACGAGGGCCAGACGCAGTTCTGGGGCCAGGTGCTGGCCGCGCGCTCCGGCCTTTGGAGCCACCAGGAGGCGCTGGATGCGATCGCCGACGACGCCGCCAGCATGGAGGCCGAGACCGGCCGGCTATGGCGTCCGCTGCAGGACACCACCAACGACCCGATCATCAACGAGCGGCGCCCGCAATCCTGGCACAGCTGGGAACGGCAGGAGGATTACTACACCGAGGGCCTGCTGATCTGGCTGGACGCCGACACGCTGATCCGCGAACAGACCCACGGCGCCAAGTCGATGAACGATTTCGCCCGCGCCTTTTTCGGCATCGAGGACGGCAGCTTCGTCACCCACCCCTACACCCTGACCGACGTCGTGCAGACCCTGGCCGGGGTGATGCCCTATGACTGGGCCGGCTTCCTGCGCACCCGCATCGACGCGGTGAGCGCCCATGCGCCGCTCGACGGCATCGCCCGCGGCGGCTACCGGCTGGTCTACACCGACACGCCGTCCGAGACGCTCAAGAGCGTGCAGGCCAAGCGCAAGACGCATGATTTCACCTGGTCGATCGGCCTCTCGCTGGGCAGCGGCAGCACCATCGGCAGCGTCGTCTGGAACAGCCCCGCCTATCGCGCCGGGCTGGTGCGCGGCGGCAAGCTGGTCGCCGTGAACGGCCTCTCCTTCGAGGACGCGACCGACCTGTCGAGCGCCATCAAGCTGGCCGCCCACGCCGCCGAACCGATCGAACTGCTGGTGCAATACGACCGGCACTTCCAGACCGTGCGGATCGACTACCATGACGGCCTCCGCTACCCGCATCTGCAACGTGTGGCGGACAAGCCGGCCCTGCTGGACGATCTGCTGACACCCTTGAAGTAGCCTCGCGCTACCGCCGCGTTCCTTTCTCGCGTGCCGCTCCTGCCCTATAAGTTGCCGAAACGGGAGGACGAACGGTGGACACGCCAGTCAGGATCCGGCGCGAAGCGTCGGCGCTGCATATCGAGATGGACCGTCCGGCCAAGCGAAACGCGCTGACGGTCGGCATGTACGCGGCCATGGCCGATGCGATGGTGGCGGCCGAGGATGACGAGGGCGTCTGCGCCGTCATCTTCTCCGGCGAGGGCGTGGCGTTCTGCGGCGGCAACGACCTGGCCGATTTCCTGGCCACGCCTGCCACCGACGGCGAACGGCCGGTGTTCCGCTTCATCCGTGCGCTGGCCGACGCCACCAAGGTGCTGATCGCCGCGGTGCAGGGCCGTGCCGTCGGCATCGGCACAACCATGCTGCTGCATTGCGACTTCGTGCTGGCGGAGCCCGATGCCGAGTTGCAGATGCCGTTCGTCGATCTCGGCCTGGTGCCCGAAGCCGGCAGCTCGCTGCTGGTGCCGAACCTGATGGGCCAGCGCCGCGCCGCCGAGTTGCTGCTGCTTGGCGACCGGATCGGCGCGGAGCGCGCGCTCGCCCTCGGGCTGGTGAACAGGATCGTCCCCGCCGGCACGGCAAAGGCGCAGGCACAGGAGCTGGCCGCACGCCTGGCCACCAAGCCGTCCGGCGCCCTGGCCGCCACCAAGCGGCTGATGAAGTCGGCCACCCACGATCTGCACGGCCGCATCGCCGAGGAGAACGCCGCCTTTCAGGCACGCCTGCAGTCGCCGGAGGTGAAACAGGCGCTGCAGGGCTTCTTCGAGAACCGGTCCAAGCAGGCTGCCGTCTGAACGCGGCGCTGCCGTCTGAACGCGGCGCTGTCGCCCACGAAGACGATCAAGAACGAGCTTCAAAGCGAGGGTGCTGACCGAAAGCGGCGGCCAGAAGAGTCCACACAGCCTCAGCCGACCATGATCTCTGTTGTTCGAAACAAAATCGGACGCTGCTGTACGCCAGAGAGGTCTGCAGCATCGTGCTGGACGGGTCGAGCTAACGGGTGGTTGATCTCGTCGAGCAGGTCGGCGGCCAGGCCGCGCCGCGCGGCGTCCGACGCGCGATCGTCCTGAACCCCGATCTGCGGCCACGATCCTGCCTGAGCCGTAGCCTACGGAAACAGCCCGCGGGTCAGCTTCGCCTTCTGCACCCGCTCCACGCCGATCGCCAGCGCCGCCGTGCGATGGGTCACGGTGTCGCGTTCGGCGCGCGCCATCACCGCCTGGAAGGCGCGTTCCAGAACGCGATTCAGGCGGTCGCGCACTTCGGGCTCGGTCCAGAACAGCTGCTGCAGATCCTGCACCCACTCGAAATAGCTCACCACCACGCCGCCGGCGTTGCACAGGATGTCCGGGATGACGAAGATCTCGTGCCGCCGCTCGGCCAGCACGCGGTCGGCGTCCGGGGTCGTCGGGCCGTTGGCGCCTTCGGCCAGGATGCGGCATTGCAGGTGGCGGGCGACGTCCTCGGTGATCACCTGCTCCATCGCCGCCGGCACCAGGATGTCGCAGGCCTGGATCAGCAGCTGGTCCGGGTCGAACGCCGCCTCGGTGGACCAGCCGGCCAGCGTGCCGTGCGCTTCGGTCCAGCGTATCAGCGACGGCACGTCCAGGCCGCGCGGGTCGAAGTAGCAGGACGTGTGGTCCGAGACGCCGAGCACGCGCGTTCCCTGCTGCACCAGCGAGGCGGCGGTGACGCTGCCGACGTTGCCGAAGCCCTGGATGATGGCGGTGGCGTCCTGCGGGTTCAGCTGCAGCCGTTCCATCGCGCGCCCGACCAGGTGCACCACCCCGCGCCCGGTCGCCTCGCGCCGCCCGACGGTTCCGCCGGCATCGACCGGCTTGCCGGTGACGATCTCGGTCACCGTCTGGCCCTGGTACATGGAGTAGGTGTCCATGTACCAGGCCATCACCTGCTCGTTGGTGCCCATGTCGGGCGCCATCACGTCGGTCTTGGGGCCGACGAACGGGATCATCTCCTGCATGTAGCGCCGGCTCACCGCCTCCAGCTCGCGCTTGGACAGCCCGTAGGGATCGACCGCGACGCCGCCCTTCGCACCGCCGTACGGCAGGCCGGCGAGCGCGCATTTCCAGCTCATGGAGATCGCCAGCGCCGCCACCTCGCCCATGTGCAGGTTGGCGGCGTAGCGCGTGCCGCCCTTGGTCGGGCCCATGGTCAGGTGGTGCTGCACGCGGTAGCCGGTGAACACCGCCTCCGAGCCGTCGTCGCGGTGGATCGGGCAGCTGACGATGATGCCGCGCTTGGGCAGCAGCAGCCGGTCGCGCTGGTGTGTCGGGATTTCGAGGTAGTCGGCGATGACGGCAAAGTTTTCGCGGGCCTGTTCGAAGAACGGGCCGGTGTAGATGTCCATGTCTGAAGCTTCCCGGATGGTGGCGCCGCCCCGGTTTGCGAATTTGGGTACGCTGGCTCTGGGCCTTCGCTGTTCTTGCTTTTCCGCCGGCGTTCGGGCCGGGCTGTTGGGCGGGCAGGTGTGGTAGCTTCTGGCAGCCCGGGCGTTTTGTCCACGGTTCAGCATTGCAGGTCACGTATGCCAGTGAAGGCCGGCCACGACTCCGACGATGCGGGCGCCTCCGCCGCCGGACCGGGCGGACGCAGCATGGTTCTCGTCATGAACGCGAAAGCCGGCGCGCTGCTCGGCCGGCCGGACGGGACGGCCTCGCTGGAGGACCTCCTGCGCTCGGAAGCCGCAACGCTGGAGGTGATCCCGGCCGAGGCCGGCACGCTGCCCGAGCGCATGGCGCGGGCCAGGGACTCCGGCGCCCACTGCGTGGTGGTGGCGGGCGGCGACGGCACCATCGCCTGCGCCGCTCAGACCTTGGCCGGCACCGGCGTGGCGCTGGGGATGATCCCGTGCGGCACGATGAACCTGCTGGCCCGCGACCTGGGCCTCGACCCCGCCGACCGCGACGCGGCGATACGCACGCTGGGCCAGGGCGTGGTCCGGGCGATCGACGTGGGCGAGGTGACCGGCGAGGACGGCGAGCGCCACGTGTTCCTCTGCGCCTCCATGCTCGGCACGCCCGCCCGCCTCAGCCGCCACCGCGAGGCCGGGCGGGCGCGCGGCAACGGCCTGTTCGCCTGGGCGTCGTTCGGCCTGGCAGCCGGGCGCGCCCTGCTGCGCAACCGCTCCATGCGCCTGGTCCTGCGCTGCAACGGCCAGGTCAGGCGCGTGCGCACGCCCTCGCTGACCATCACGGTCAACCCGCTGGACGACGCGGCCGGCCGGCTGTTCGGCCGCTCGTGCCTCGATGGTGGCCAGCTGGCGATCTACCTGGTGCCGCGCCGCTCCGCCCTGGCGCAGCTCCGCCTGCTGCTGCGCACCGCCTGGACCGGCAGCCTGCGCGCGCCGGAGATCGAAGTGATCCTGACCCAAGCCGTGGAAGTGAGCAGCCGGCACGCCGCCATCCACGTCCTGGTCGATGGCGAGTTGCGGGTGATGAAGCCGCGCCTGCGTTACGCGGTACGGCCCGCGGCCCTTCGCGTCGTAAGACCGGCATGAGCGTGACCCGCATAGCCCACCTGACGGACGTGCATTTCGGCGCCACCGACCCGGTGGTGGTCGAGGGTCTGGTGCGCGAGCTCGTGGCCGACCCGCCCGACCTGGTGGTCGTCAGCGGCGACCTGACGATGGGGGCCCGACGGTCCGAGTTCCGGGCCGCCCGCGCCTTTCTCGACCGCCTGCCCGCCCCGACGCTCGCCGTGCCCGGCAACCACGACATCACGCCCTACCGCCTGGTGGAACGTTTCCTGCTGCCCTACGCGCGCTGGCAGGAGGAGATCGCGCCCGATATCGAGCCGGTCTGGCAGAACGCGCATGTGGGCGTGGTCGGCCTGAACACCGCGCGCCGCATGCAGCCGCACCTGGACTGGTCGCGCGGCCGCGTAACGATGTCCAGGCTGGCGCGGCTGCTGGCGAAGCTGGACGCGCTGCCGTCCGGCCTGACCCGAATCGTCGTGGCGCACCACCCGCTGCTGCCGCCGCCCGGCGAAACCTCGCCGCAGGTGGCCGGCAACGCGCGCCGTGCCCTGGCCGCCTTTGCCGAGCACGGCGTGCGTCTTGTGCTGGCCGGCCATCTGCACCGCAGCTACGCGCGGCTGAGCGCGCCGGAGGAGCCGACGCCGCTGATCCTGCAGGGCGGCTCGGCGACATCGGTCCGGCTGCGCGGCGAGCCCAACGCCTACAACCGCATCGCCATCGCGGCCGATGGGGGCACGGTCATCGAAGGGCGGGTCTGGAACGGTACGGATTGGGAGGCGACGGCCGAACAGGCTGTCACGCTGACGGCAAGACAAGGCCTTCTTTTCTGAAGAAAAGAAGCAAGAGACTTCTGGTCGGGCTGTCGCGGAGGTTTCTGCAGGCACCCGACCTTCAAGCAAGCGCTAGCCCCAGATTGCCGCCGCACGTCTCCAGCCTCGCCGACGCCTGTTCCATGTCCATCCCGTTTACCAGCATCACCGCCAGTTTCGTCCGCCCGCCGGCGCGCGTCAGCGCGTCTTGTGCCGCGTCCTCGCTGCATCCGGCGAGCGTGCAGACCATGCGCAACGCGCGTCGGCGCAGCTTCTCGTTGCGCGCGACCATGTCCACCATCTGACCGCGCCATACCCGCCCCAGGCGCAACATCACCAGGGTGGAGAACAGGTTCAGCACCACCTTCTGCGACGTGCCGGCCTTCAAGCGCGTCGAGCCGGCGATCGGCTCGGCGCCGGTCTGCACCAGGATGGCGTGGTCGACCTGCGCCAGCAGCGGCGCGCCCGCGCTGTTGGCGACGCCGATGGTCAGGGCGCCCGCCCGGCGCGCGTGGCGTAGGCAGGCGAGCACGTAGGGGGTGGCGCCGCTGGCAGCCAGGCCCAGCACCACGTCGGCCGGCGTCACGTGCTGGCCGGCCATGTCGGCATCGGCGAGGTCGGTGCGGTCCTCGGCGTTCTCCACCGCGCGGGTCAGCGCCTCCGCCCCGCCGGCGATCAGCAGGCCCAGCCGGTCCTCCGGCCAGTCGAAGGTCGGCGGCAGTTCGGCGCCGTCCTGCACGCCGATCCGGCCCGACGTGCCGGCGCCGCAATAGATCAGCCGACCGGCGCCGCGCAGGCGGGCAGCGGCAGCCTCGGCCGCGGCGGCAATGGCGGGCAGGGCGGTAATCGCTCGCAAGTCTTCGACAGCAACGGGCCGGAAGTGCGCATCCGCGGCACGGCCTTCCAGATCTGCGAGAAATACCAGGCGCTGGCCAAGGACGCGGCCTCGGCC
>CAXTJP010000033.1:0-24929 GCA_964244615.1 uncultured Acetobacteraceae bacterium | reverse complement strand
ACCAGTCTGTCCGTCACGAACAGAGAGTAACCGCTGATCCACCCGGCCGCCGCTCGCCACGCCGTCGGCGGTGCCGGAGAACCCCGGCCTGCGCTTTGCCGGCGTGCATTTCGCCTGGGGTGCCGACCAGCCGCAGGTGTTCGACGGGCTGACGCTTGACGTGCCGGCCGGCGCCCGCGTCGCGGTGCTCGGCCCCTCCGGCGTCGGCAAGTCGACGCTGGCGGCGCTCGCCTTGAAGGTCGCCGTCCCGCAATCGGGCCAAGTGTTCCTGGGCGGCACCGACATGGCCTCGCTCGCCGCCGCCGACGTGCAGCGCCGGGTGGCCTGGCTGGGCCAGGCGACCCACCTGTTCGACGACACCCTGCGCGCCAACCTGCTGCTCGGCCGGCCGGACGCGACCGAGCGCGCGCTGTGGGACGCGCTGGACCGCGCGGCGGTCGGCACCATGGTGCGCGCGCTGCCCGACCGGCTGGACACCTGGCTTGGCGAGGGCGGCGCACAGCTCTCCGGCGGCCAGGGCCGGCGCGTGGCGCTGGCCAGGACGCTGTTGCAGCGCGCCCCGGTGCTGATCCTGGACGAGCCCTGCGCCGGCCTGGATGCGGAGACCGAGCGGGCGTTCCTGACCACCCTGTTCGCCGAGACCACCGGCCGGACCGTCATCCTGATCGCGCATCGCCTGACCGGCGCCGAGCGGTTGGACCGCATCTGGCGGCTGTCCTCCGGCCATGCGGTTGCCGCCGCCGGCTGAACGTTGACGCGCGTGCCGCCCCTGGCCACGGTGCGGCCTGGAACAGCCCGGAGTCGCCCGCATGGTCCGTCGCATGTCGCTGTTGGCCGACGGCATCGTTCCCGCTCGCATCAAGAGCGTGGCGGCCGGCGCCATGCCGGTCTCCGGCGTGATCGGCCGCCGTGTCGAGATCACCATGGACGGCGCCGCCCGATAGGCCACGCCCGTGCTGGATGACACCGAGACCGACAGCGCACCCGCACCCGAGGCGGTGCTGCACCGGGTGTTCGGCTTTCCCGCCTTTCGCGGCCTGCAGAAACAGGCGGTGGACGCGGTGGTCGCCGGGCGTGACGCGCTGGTGCTGATGCCCACCGGTGGCGGCAAGAGCGTCTGCTACCAGGTGCCCGCCCTGGTGCGCCCAGGCACGGCGCTGGTGATCTCGCCGCTCATCGCCCTGATGGACGACCAGATCGCGGCCCTGCGCCAGCTCGGCGTCTCGGCCGGCGCGCTGCACTCCGAGCTGGAACCGGCGGAGGCGAGCCGCGTCTCCAACCTGCTGGAGCGCGGCGCGCTCGACCTGCTCTACGTGTCGCCGGAGCGCCTGCTCTCGCCGGGCACGCTGGAGCGGCTGCGACGTCGCACGCTGTCGCTGATCGCCATCGACGAGGCGCATTGCGTCAGCGCCTGGGGCCACGAGTTCCGCCCGGAGTACCGCGAACTCAGGCGCCTGTCGCAGCTCTTCCCGGGCGTGCCGCGCGTGGCGCTGACCGCGACGGCGGACCCGAGGACGCGCGACGACATCCTCGCCGCACTCGACATGCGCGACGCGCAGGTCTTCGCGGCCAGCTTTCACCGGCCGAACCTGCACATCACGGCGGAGCCGAAGACCGGCGAGACGACGCAGCTCCTGGCATTCCTCAAGGCGCACGCGAAGGAGGCGGGCATCGTCTATTGCGGCAGCCGCGCCAAGACCGAGCGGACGGCGGCCAAGCTCCAGGAAAAGGGCTTCACCGCCCTGCCCTTCCACGCCGGCCTGAGCCCGATCGAGAAGCGGGCCGCACTCGCGCGCTTCCGCAGCGGCGAGGCGGTGGTGATGGTCGCCACCATCGCCTTCGGCATGGGCATCGACCGGCCGGACGTGCGTTTCGTCGTGCACCTGGACATGCCCGACAGCCCGGAAGGCTACTACCAGCAGATCGGCCGCGCCGGCCGTGACGGCGAGCGGGCCGACCTGCTGCTGCTGTATGGCGGCGAGGATTTTTCCCGCGCCCGCTACTGGCTGTCGCAATCCAACGCGCCGGAAGCGCAGCAGGCGGTGATGCGCCATCGCCTGGAATCGATGATCGGCCTGGCGGAAGCGACCTCCTGCCGCACCCGCACGCTGCTCGCCTGCTTCGGCGAGGAGCTCGACCAGCCCTGCGGCCACTGCGACGCCTGCCGCTCGCCCTTCGCCCTGTTCGACGGCACGAAGGCGGCGCAGCAGGCGCTCTCGGCGATCTACCGCACCGGCCAGATCTTCGGCGCCAAGCACGTGGTGGACGTGCTGCGTGGCGAGAAGACCGACGCGGTGGAGCGCAACGCCCACGCCAAGCTCGCCTTGTTCGGCATCGGCCGCGAGCGGGCGGAGAGTTTCTGGCGCGGCGTGCTGCGCCAGCTGATCGCGCGCGGCGCGCTCCGGGTGAAAAGCGGCGAGTACGCCAGCCTTGAACTGACCGAGGAGGCGCGCCCGATCCTGCGCGGCGAAGCCCAGGTGATGCTGCGCGAGGACGGCCCGCCCGTCACGCGCCCGTCACGCAGCGCCGCCATACGCGCCGTCTCCGCACCCGTCTCGATGTTGCCCGGCACGTCGGACCTGTTCGAGACGCTGCGCGCCTGGCGGGCCGAAGCGGCCAAGTCGCAGGCGGTGCCGCCCTACGTGATCTTTCACGACACGGTGTTGCGCGACATCGCCGCCGTGCGGCCCGCGAGCCTGCAGCAGCTGGGCGGGATCAAGGGCGTCGGCGCGTCCAAGCTGGAGCGTTACGGGGCCGCACTGCTGAAACTGCTGCACGCCGCGGCGACTTGAATGCGCGTTGACCCGAAGCCTGCCCGTCATCATCGCGCGCGAAGGAGGATGCCGCCATGGTCGGCACGTATTTCGACGGGTCCTTGCCCACGCCTGAGGCCGCCGCCCGGCTCGCCCGCATCAAGCGGCTGGCCTGGCTGGTGGACGCCGCCTTCGTGCTGCCGGGCACACGGTTCCGCTTCGGCCTGAACAGCGTGGTGGGGCTGGTTCCGGGCGTCGGCGACACGGTGCTGGGGCTGATCTCGCTCTACATCGTGCGCGAGGCGGCGGCGCTCGGGGTGCCGCGCCATTTGGTGATGCGCATGATCGGCAACGTGGCGGTCGAAGTGGTCGGCGGCTCGATCCCGGTGCTGGGCGACATGTTCGACGTGGCGCTGAAGGCGAATTTGCGCAACATACGCATTCTCGAGGACCACCTTCGCGCGACCGGGGCGGCGATGCCGAGGAAGGCAAGCGGTTCTTTTTGAAAAAAGAACCGGAAACCTTTGTTCGTTGAGTCGCGTAACGTCAAGACTTCCGCGACAGCATTCCCAAAACAGACCTCATTTTTACCGCAGCTGGCGCTTGGCCTTAAACAGGCCAGGCCACGCCAGATGCGGCAAATGCAACCGGGTCCGCGCGCGCAGGCCGTTGCTGCTCATCAGCATCTCCGACCCGAAGGCCATCACCGAGCCGAAGGTGCACACGATGGCTAGCCCGAAGAACGTCACCAGCACGCCGGCAATGGCGCGGTTGCTCAGCGCGAACAGGAACAGCGTCATGATCGCCATGCAGGTGCAGGCCGCACCTGCGGTGCCGAGCACCACGGCCACGTCGAGCGCCAGCGAACGCCGGTGCAGCCGTTGCACCTCGAGTGTCTGCTCGGCCGAACAGGTATCGTGGCCGATCTTGGCGGCGAGATTGTCGAGCTGGTCCGCCACCCGGGCCAGGCGGCCGGCGAAGACGTTTAGCAGGGCTGCGATGCCCGACAGCAGGAACACCGGCGTCAGGGCCACCTGAATGAGGTGCCCCGCTGAGTCTAGCGTGAAACTCTGAAACATGGCGCCTCGTAAAGCAGGTTGCGCCGAGTGGGAACGCCGGCGCTGCGAGCTGCCGGGCCGGGCTGAAGCCTGTTCGGACCAAATGGACTATGGCAGCGGCCCGAACATGCTTTAGCTCTTTGTTTTCGCGAGCATCTTCATCGGCCGCTGATCGCGTCTGAGCCGATGATGCTCAAGAGGTCAGCGCCCGAGCACGAAGCCCGACAGCAGCAGGGTGGCGAGCCCGCCGGCCGTCGCGTGCAGCAACACCAGCAGGCCGGGCGGCCTGCGCCGCCGCAGCGACAGCCCATAGAGCGCCAGCCCGCCCGCGAACGCCGCGACCAGCAGCACCAGCGCGTCCCACGCGAACGGGCCGCGTGGCGAACCCCGGGCCATGGCCAGGCAGAGCGCCAGCAAACCCGCGAGGCCCGCTGCACCGTGCAGGAGCGCGGCACGGCGCAGATGTCCCGCTGCCAGGAACGCGCCCAGCAAAGCAGCCGCCACCAGCGTGCAAAAGGCGAAGGCCAGCAGTTTCTTTCCCTCCGGCGCCGCAATCCCTATATCACCGGCTCACCCAAGCCATAGCCTGACAAGCCGCCGGCCGCGCCGCCGGCGCTCGTGGCGTTTCGGATCGACCCCCCGCCCCATGCCCTTCGCCACCAACCCCGCCCTGGACCGCGCGCTCACCGATCGCGGCTACACCGAGCTGACGCCGGTGCAGGAGGCGGTGCTCGCCGAGGGTGCCGAGGCGCGCGACCTGCTGGTCTCGGCACAGACCGGATCCGGCAAAACCGTCGCCTACGGCCTGGCTTTCGCACCCACGCTGCTGGGCGGCGAGGAACGGTTCGACCGTCCAGGCAACCCGCGGGCGCTGGTGATCGCCCCCACCCGCGAGCTGGCCATGCAGGTGCATCGCGAGCTGACCTGGCTCTACGCGCAGACCGGCGCGCGCATCCTCTCCTGCATCGGCGGCATGGACGGCCAGCGGGAGGGCCGCGCGCTGGAGGCCGGCTGCCACATCGTGGTCGGCACCCCCGGCCGCCTGTGCGACCACCTGGCACGCGGCCGCCTGAAGCTCGGCGACCTGGCCGTGGTGGTGCTGGACGAGGCCGACGAGATGCTGGACCTCGGCTTCCGCGACGAGCTCGACAGGCTGCTGGACGCCACCCCGGACTGGCGCCGCACGCTGCTGTTCTCCGCCACGATCGCACGCGAGATCACCGCACTGGCGCGCAAATACCAGAAAGATGCGCTGCGCATCGACACGCTGGTGCGCAACCAGCCGCATGCCGATATCGAGTACCGCGCGGTCCGCACGCCGCCGCGCGAGAGCGAGCACGCGGTCGTCAACGTGCTGCGCTACTTCGAGGCGCCGACAGCCCTCGTGTTCTGCTCGACGCGCGAGGGGGTCCGCCACCTGCATGCGTCCTTGCAGGAACGCGGCTTCACCAGCGTGGCGCTGTCGGGCGAGCTGACCCAGAACGAGCGCACCCGCGCGCTGCAGGCGATGCGCGACGGCCAGGCGCGCGTCTGTGTCGCGACCGACGTCGCCGCCCGCGGGCTCGACCTGCCGGACCTCGGCCTCGTGATCCACGCCGACCTGCCCAACAGCAAGCAGACCCTGTTGCACCGCAGCGGCCGCACCGGGCGCGCCGGCCGCAAGGGCACCTGCGTGCTGATCGTGCCGGCCAACCGCGCGCGTGCCGCCGAGACGCTGATCGCGTCCGCCGGCGTCAGCGCGCAATGGAGCGGCGCCCCGCTGCCTGAGGAGATACGCGCCCGCGACGGCCAGCGCCTGCTCGCCGACCCGGTGCTGACCGACGAGATGACCGAGGACGACCTGACCCTCGCCCGCACCCTGCTGGAAGGTCGCTCGGCCGAGGACATCGCCGCCGCGCTGGTGCGCATGTACCGTGCCCGCCTGCCGGCGCCTGAGGAAATGACCGAACTCTCCCCCATGCCCGGCACGCGGCGCGAGCCGGCTCGCGAGGCCCCGGTCCGCCCGGAAAAGGCCGCCATCGCGTCGGGCCCGATGGCCTGGTTCAGCCTCAACATCGGCCGAGCCCAGAAAGCCGACCCGAAATGGCTGCTGCCGCTGATCTGCCGCATGGGCGGCGTGGAGAAGCGCGACGTGGGGGCCATACGCATCCAGGACCGCGAGACACGGTTTGAGATCACCGAGGCGATGGCCGAGGATTTTGCCGCCAACCTGCCGGAGGACGCCGAGGACAACGTGCGCGTCACCCGGTCCGAGGCGCCGGCGCCGGCGCCGCGTCGGGAAGCCGGCGCGCCGAAGCGCTTCTTCAAGACCGCGCCGTTCAGGGCGGGGTCGGCTTCGAATGCCAGGCAACGAAAGCAATAACAAAAGTCTTCAGAAAAGAAGACGTTCTTTCTTGAAAGAAAGAAGCAAAGAACTTTCTTCATTTTAACGGGTTATTCGGTCGGCAAGCATCTCTCGGGCGGCGGGGGAGGCTCGGTGTCGACTGCCGAACACGTCTCGGGTGAGGAAATGGCCGGTCAGCCGCAGGCCGTCGGCGAGGTCGTCTCCGGCCGGGGCACTGCCATCCACCAGAAACCGCGGCAACTTCAGCAGCCGGTCGCGCCAGGCGCCGGCCGCCTCGATGCTGACCGCCCGGCCGGATTTCGGCGAGACGTAGGCCAGGTCGGCGGTCTGCCCCGAGACCGCGCAGCGCGAAAAATCCAGGCCGTAGCCCAGGTCGGCGAGCAGGCCGACCTCCCACGACACCAGGGAAGCGGCGCCCGCGGCACCGTCCGCCAGATGCGCGATCAGGTGCAGCAGGCCGCGAAACACCCTCGGGTGCGGCTCACGTTCGGGCAGCGCGCCTTCCGCCACCGCGCAGGCGGCCGACAGCACCGAGAGGGCGAGCGCATCCTGCATGGCCAGCGCAGCCGCAGGGTGCACCAGCTCGGCGGTGTAGCTGCCGAGCTGGTCGGACAGCCGCGCCACCCAGCGTGCCTCGACGAGGTTGCCCGCCTGCCAGGTGCCGGCCCTGGCGCGCGACAGGCCGCCGCGCGCCAGGCCGCGGAAGGTGCCGTGCGCCTCGGTGAACACGGTGGCCAGCGCGTCGCCCTCGCCGTAGGCGGCGGCGGCCAGCACGATGCCCGGCGCGGACCACTCCACCGGTATTAGAGCATCATCGGCTCAGACGCGATCAGCGGCCGATAAAGATGCTCGCGAAAACAAAGAGCTAGAGTATGTTCGGGCCGCTGCCATGGTCCATTTGGTCCGAACATGCTCTAGAACTGCTCCACGGGCATGTCGGCGGCCGCGTCGCTGAGGTGCCCCACCTCTTCGAGCCACAGCCCCACGCGCGGCAGCTCGGTCTCGAAGAAAAAGCGGCACGCCCGGATCTTGCCCAGCCGATAGTCGTCCGGAGGAGCCGAAGCACACAGCGCCGCCTGGTCCAGCCACAGCCAGCCCACCACGGCGTGGCCGAAGGCGGACAGGAACGCCGTCGCGTGGGCCAGGGCGCGCGCGTCGTCGTTCAGCAGCAGCAGCGCGTCCGCCGTGGCGCCGATCCGGTCCCACGCCGCATCCAGCGCGACTGCGTGGTCATGCAGCCCGGCGGAACGCCCTCGCTCGCCCGTGGCCGAGACGAGCGCCCGCAGCTGTCTCAGGCTGGCGGCGCGCTCGCGCAGGATCTTGCGGCCCAGCAGGTCGATGCCTTGGATGCCGGTGGTACCCTCGTGGATCGGGTTCAGCCGGTTGTCGCGGTATAGCTGCTCGACGTCGAAATCCCTTGTGTAGCCGTAGCCGCCATGCACCTGGATCGCGAGGTCGTTGGCGGCCAGGCCCCATTCCGAGGGCCAGGTCTTGGCCACCGGCGTCAGCAGCGAGAGCAGCGCCCCCGCCTGCGCGCGGGCTTCCGGGTCCGGGGCGGACCGCTCCTCGTCGATCAGCCGGCCGGCATAGAGCACCAGTGAGAGTGCCCCCTCGGCAAAGGCCTTCTGTGCCAGCAGCATGCGCTTGACGTCGGGGTGGGTGATCAGCGGCACCGGCGGCGCCTCGACGCGGCCACGGGCCGCGAACGGCCGCCCCTGGGTCCGGTCGGTCGCGTAGGCGAGCGAGAGCTGATAGCCGCGTATGGCCAGCATCGCCGCACCTAGGCCCACCCCGACCCGCGCCTCGTTCATCATCTGGAACATCTGGGCGAGGCCCTGCCCCACCTCGCCCACCAGGTAACCGAGCGCACCGGCCCGACCCTGCGGCGTGAAGCGGCCCTCGCCCAGGTTCAGCAGGCAGTTCGGCGTGGCGCGGAACCCCATCTTGTGGTTCAGGCCGGCCACCACGATGTCGTTCCGCTCGCCAGGCGCGTCGCGCTCGCCGGCGAGGAACTTCGGCACGATGAACAGCGAGATGCCCCTCGTGCCGGGCACCGGCCGGCCGTCGGCCCCCGGCACCTTGGCCAGCACGAGGTGGACGATGTTCTCCGAGGCGTCGTGGTCGCCGGCGGAGATCCACATCTTGTTGCCGCGCAGCCGGTAGCGGCGGCCAAGACCGTCCTCCCCGTCCGGCTCGGCCCGCGTCGCGATGTCGGCGAGCGAGGAGCCGGCCTGCGGCTCGGACAGGCACATCGTGCCGAACCAGCGCCCCGCGATCTGCGGCGCGGCAAAGGCGGCCACCTGCGCCTCTGTGCCGAAGGTGGCGATCAGCCGTGCGTTGGCCACCGTCAGCATCATCAGCCCGGTGGCCCCGACGCTCGCCGCCTTCAGCAGCCCCATCGCCGCCCAGTAGACCGTGGCCGGCACGCCCATCCCGTCCAGCGCGACCGGAAACGGCGCGGCGAACAGCCCGGCCTCGGCCGTCGCCCGCAACGCCGCGCGCACGCCGGGCAGGACGTGCACCTGGCCCTCGGCGTCCAGCCAAGGTTCGTGTCGGTCGCCCTCCTTCAGCGTCGGCAGGTAGCTCTCGACCGCGACCCGTTCCGCAAGGTCGAGCAGCGCGTCGAAGGTCGCGCGAGAATGCTCGGCATGGTCGGCACGCCCAGCCAGCGCCTCGACCCCAAGCCAGTCATAAAGCATGAAATCAAGGTCGCGCCGGCTGGCAAGAGATGCGCCCAAAACAAAACCCCCAGGTTCGCCCGCAATAAACGAAAGTTCTTTGCTTCTTTCTTTCAGGAAAGAACGCCTTCCCTGAAGAAGAGTGCTAATCAGGATCGTCAAGACCGATCGCCCGCAGCCGAGCCCGCTCATCATCCCAGCCGGAGCGTTCCTTGACGTTGAGGAACAGATGCACCTTGCGGTCCAGCAACTGCCCCAGATGGGAGCGCGCACGGGCGCCGATGTCGCGCACCCTGGCGCCGCCCTCGCCGATCAGGATCGCCTTCTGCCCGGCGCGGGCGACGTAGATTGTGGCGTCGATGCGCACCGAGCCGTCGGAGCGTTCTGCGAAGCTCTCGGTCTCCACCGTGGTGCCGTAAGGCACCTCCTCGTGGGTCTGCAGGAAGATCTGCTCGCGCACGATCTCGGCGGCCAGCAGGCGGTCCGGCAGGTCGGTGATCTCGTCATCCGGGTAGAGATGCGGCCCTTCGGGCAGGTTCGCCGCCGCCACGTCGAGCAGCGCCGTCACCCCGTCGCCGTTGGCGGCGCTGACCATGAACACCTGCTCGAAATGTGCCCGCTCGGCCAGTTCGGCGGTCAGCGGCAGCAGGCTCGGGCGCGGCACCAGGTCCACCTTGTTGAGCACCAGCCACAGACGCTGCCCGGCGTGGCGGAGCCGGTCGGCGATCACGCCCACCTGGTCGGTGACGCCGGCACGGGCATCGACCAGGAACAGCGTGAGGTCGGCATCCTCCGCCCCGGCCCAGGCGGCGTTGACCATCGCGCGGTCCAGCTTGCGGCGCGGCGCGAAGATGCCCGGCGTGTCCACCAGCAGCATCTGCACCGCCCCGCGCAGCACGATGCCAAGCACCCGGAAGCGCGTCGTCTGCGCCTTCGGGCTGACGATCGACAGCTTGGCGCCGGCCATGCGGTTCAGCAGCGTGGACTTGCCGGCGTTCGGCGCGCCGACGATGGCCACGAAGCCGCAGCGGCTGACCGCGTCGCTCATCCGATCTTGCCCAGCAGGTCGGACGCCGCCAGGCGCTCGGCCACCCGCTTGGTGCTGCCCTCGCCGGTTCCCGTCTGGCCGCGCGCGCTGACAGCGACGACGAAATGCGGCGCATGCGACGGGCCGACGCTGGAGACGACGCGGTAGTCCGGCAGCGCCTCGCCACGCGCCAGCAGCCGCTCCTGCAGCGCGGTCTTTGGGTCTTTCGGCGGCATCAATTGCGCCTGCATCGGCGGCTCCCAGGCCGCGCGGATGAAGTCGCGTGCCGCCGCCAGCCCGCCATCGAGGTAGAGCGCGCCGATGGCCGCCTCCATCGCGTCGGCCAGCACGGTCGCCAGCCGCCCCACCCCGGCCAGCGCCTCGTTGCTGCCGAGCGACAGCACGCCCGCCAGCCCGACCCGCTCGGCCACCTCGCACACCGCCTCGCGCGAGACCAGGTGGGCGTGGCGCGGACCGAGCTGGCCCTCCTGCTCGTCGGGGAAGCGCTCCGCCACCCATTCGGCCATCACCAGGCCCAGCACACGGTCGCCCACGAATTCCAGCCGCTCGTTCGACCCGGCGCCGGTGCTGCGCGGCGAGCGGCGTCCACGCCCCGCAATGCGGCCAGCCGCGGCCGACCGATGGGTCAGCGCCTCGCGCAGCAGGTTCGGTTCGGCGAAACGGTGGCCGAGCAGGCGCTCGGCCTCGTCGAGGCGGTCATCCTGGTCCGGACGAGCCCGCGCTTCGCTCAACCGACCCCTTTCAGCAGGCGGCCCCAGCGAATCTCAACCGGCCACATCCAGAACTCCCACCAGGGATGCTCGGCATCGAAGCTGAAGAAGATGAATTGCGCCCGGCCGATCACGTTCTCCAGCGGCACGAAGCCCAGGCCGTTCATAAACCGGCTGTCGGCGGAGTTGTCGCGGTTGTCGCCCATCATGAACAGGTGACCGTCCGGGACCACGTACTCGTCGGTGTTGTTGGGATCGAAATCCATGCCTGGGTAGATCTGGCCGTCGCCCTGCTTGAGCAGGTGGTGGCGCGGGCCGGCCGGCAGGGCTTCGAGGTACTCTTGGTCCAGCATGTGGGTCCCGCCGGAATCGCTCGTCTCGTAATTGCCCTCGGAGGTCCGCGGCACCAGCGCGCCGTTGATGTAGAGCTGGCCCTGCTTGACCTGGATGTGGTCGCCCGGCAGGCCGATCACGCGCTTGATCCAGTCCTCGCTGGTGTCGCGGGTGTTGCGGAACACCACCACGTCGCCGCGATGCGGGTAGGAGCCCAGGATGCGGCCGGAGAACACGTCAGGCGAGAACGGCATCGAGAAATGCGAGTAGCCGTAAGAGTACTTGCTGACGAAAACGAAGTCGCCGATCAGCAAGGTGGGGATCATCGAGCCGGACGGGATGTTGAACGGCTCGAAGGCCACGGTGCGTATGCCAAGCGCGATCAGCAGCGCATAGACGAGCGTCTTGGCGGTCTCGATGATGCCGCCTTCCGGCTTGGTGGACTTGTTGGTTCGGATGATCTTGTGTGTGGCGGTCATGCGGGCTGGGTCCGGATCGGCCTGGCGGATCAACACGCGGGGACCGGGTCGTGTCAAGGAAAGCCAGCCCCGGGGCAGCGTTGCGGCCGGGACGGGCCGCTCTCCCCGCCTGCCGGCCACACCGTCGGAATGGACGCGAAAAGCCCGGTTTTATCGCGCTCCGTTCGTGGTATAGGGCCGCATGACCCGTCTTGTGCTGATCCTGTCCTGTCTCATGCTGGCCGCCTCGCCCGTCCGGGCCCAGATCGGGCCATCGGTCGGCGGCCCGAACGGCGCTTATGGCGGGGCGGGCGGCTCGCGTTCCGGTCTTCCTGCCAAGAACCATGACGACGACCAGGAGGCCAAGCCGACCGACAAGCCGGCCGAGCCGCCGCCATCCATACCGGGTGCGCAGCCGGATGCCGATGCGGTGGTCATCCCGTCCGACAAGGTTGCGGCGGAGATGTCGCCGAACGACGCGCTGTTCGACGCGATCAACCGCGGCGACCTGGCGGCCGCCAAGGACGCGCTGAACCGTGGCGCTCAGCTCGACTCGCACAACGTGCTGGGCCAGACGCCCACCGATGCGGCCATCGACCTCAGCCGGAACGACATAACCTTCCTGCTGCTCTCGATGCGCGGCAGCGCCCCAAGCTCGCGTACCACGGCCGCCGCAAAGGCGGCCCAGGCGGCCCGCCACGAGAAGCCCACGCTCGTAAAGGCCACGCCGCGCCATGTCGCGCCCCGCGCGCCGGTCATCGCGGACCGTGGCACGCCCAACCCTGCCGTGGGCTTCACCGGCTTTTAAGCAGCCGGCGCCGTCCGAGCATCGAGGGCGACCTGAATCCCTAGCGCATCCCCAGGCGGCTCGACGATCCTGATCACCGGCGCCGCCCGACGCCTGGGCCGCCACATTGCCGAGGCGTTGGCGGCCGAGGGCTGCTTCGTCATCCTGCATTACAACACGTCCGGGTCCGAGGCCGAGCAACTCGCGCACGAGATCGCGCGCCGCGGCGGGCGATGCGGCGTGATCCAGGCGGATCTGCTGGACCGCGGGGCGGGCATCGGTCTGCTGGACCGATGCAGGGCGCAGTTCGGCGCGCCGAGCATGCTCGTCAACAACGCCTCCAGCTACCTGTACGACACCGCCGCCACGCTGAGCGAGGAGGTATGGACGGCGAACCTGCGCACCAACCTGGAAGCGCCGGTGTTTCTCTCGCAGGCGTTTGCGGCGTCCGGCCCGGCCTGCGGACGCAGCATCGTCAACCTGCTCGACTTCAAGGTTGCGAACCTCAACCCCGACTACTTCAGCTACACCGTCGCCAAGGCGGCCATGGCGGCGGCCACGCGGTTGCTGGCCATGGCGTGCCGCGGCCGCGTCCGGGTGAACGGCATCGCGCCGGGGCTGACCCTGATCAGCGGCCGCCAGACCGAGGAGCAGTTCAGGCGCGCCTGGTCGATGAACCCGCTCGGACGAGGCCCCACGCCCGCCGAGATCGCCGGCGCCGTGGTTTTCCTGCGAGACACGCCGTCGATCAACGGCCAGATCCTATGCCTCGACGGCGGCGCCGCCTTGCAGCCGAGAGCCCGGGATATCTCCGTCGACCCGGAGGCGCTCGGCTGACGGTGCCGCCGGGCTGACGAGTGCCACTACTCCGCCGCGTCCTGCTGCCGGGTGTGGAACAGGGTGTCGGCCTGCAGCGTCACTTTCTTCCAGGTGTCGAACTCGATGCCGCGGGCGCCGCCCTCGGCCGATTCCAGGAAGTAGGAGACGTAGCCGAGCAGCAGCCCCGGCTCGAGCCAATGCACCGAGCCGGCGGGGTGGGCGGCGTCGGCCTTGAGCACGCAGAGCAGCTTCACGTCGCCGTAGCGGCGCAGCGCGTGGAACAGCCGGCGCATCGCCTCCTCGCCCACCGCATGGGCGACCTTGTAGACGAACACCTTCTCGGCCGCGTTCAGCTCCTCGATCATCTTGCCGCGCAGGAAGCGCAGGCGGCGGCAGGTCTGGGTGAACATCTTGTCGGCCGGCGCGTCGGCGATGTTGATGAAGGTGTTCATCATCATGTTGAACCGCTTGTCGGAGGTAACGTACTCCTCCCGATCGGCCGACACGCGCACGGTCGTCAGCGAGGTGTGGACCTCCTCGCCCACGCCCTCGAACTCGCGCTCCAGCGCCTCGGTCAGCACCTCGATCTCGGTCCAGGTCCAGCGCAGCAGGCTGACGTTGCGGCTGCCGAACTGGCTCTGCACCATGCCGAACTCGCAGCCGGTCGTGGTGCCGCCCAGGCTCTCGAACCGGGTGAAGACGTTGTTCACCTCCTCCGGCGAGAGCGGCACGGCCACCGCCTCGATCGACTCGCCCGCGAGCTGCTGGCGCAGGTGGCGCAGCTCGTCGGCGATCTTCCAGTCGTTCGGACGCCGCTTCTGCGCCTCGATCCAGCGTACCAGCGCCTCCGGCCAGTCCGCCTGGCGCGAGGCCAGCCGGGCGTATTCCGACAGCAGGTCCCGGTCGTCGGGAGAGACGTCAAGCGCCGCCCTGCAGGCGGCCTCGGCCTCGGCGTGCCGTCCCGCGCGCGACAGCACCCGCACATAGGTCGCGTCCAGCGCCGGCGTGGGCTCGCGCTCGCGCAGGGCGCCGACCTGGTCGATCGCCTCGTCGTAGGCGCCGCGCTCCTCGGCGACGCCGATCCTGGCCAGCGCCAGCTTGGTGTCGCGCGGGAAACGCTCCGCCCACTGCGCCGCCTTCTCCGCCGCCTCGTCGAGGTGGCCGCCGATGCGCAGCGCTTCGATGTGCGAGACGTAGGCCGGCACGTAGTTCGGGAAGCGCGCGTGCACCGTCTCCAGCCGGCGCTTCACCTCGGCCAGCATCTTCTTGCGCTCGCGCCGGACGCCGATCATCACGGTGGCCACGTTCAGCGCGTATTCCGGCTCGGCCGGGAACTGCGCCTCCAGGCGCTGCCACAACTTGTCGGCGGTCTGCCAGTCCTCGAAACCCGAGATCGTTGCGGCCAGCGTCAGGATCTCCCGGTCGTTCGGGAAGCGATCCAGGGCCTGCTTCATGCAGTCGCCCATCTGGTCCAGCCGCTTGGTGCGGCGGCCGAGGCTCAGCATGCCGGCGTAGCCGACCCGGCTGTCGGGCTGCGCCGCGATCAGCTCCGCCCAGCGTGCAAAGGCGGCGGCCATGTCGCCGCGCGCCTCGGCCAGGCTGGCGGCGGCGCGCCGCACCGGACCGCTGGCCGGAAAGGCGGCCAGTGCCTCACGCATCACCCGCTCGGCCTCGTCGATGCGTTGCAGGCCGATGAACGCGGTGATCACGGCGATCGCAGGCTGCGGCTTGTCCGGCACGGCAGACCGCCAGCGCCGGCCGAATTGCAGCATGGCCCCCCAATCCCCGCGCGCCTCGGCCAGCCCGGTCGCGTCCGACAGCAGCCAGGGCGCGTCCGGGTTGCGGTCCTCGGCCGCCTCGAGCACCTGCGCCGCCTCGTCGAAGCGGCGCAGCTTGGTCAGGGCCGCCAGCACCACGTGGGCGCCGCGCTCGAAGGCGGGAAAACGTTCCTGCAGGGTGTGGCCCAGCGCCAGCGCCGCCTCGTGCCGTCCGGCAGCGCTTTCGAGGCCGGCGAGCATGCCGAGCGGCCAGGGCAGGTTCGGCCGCACGGACATCACATGACGGACGATCGCGATGGCCAGGGGCCTGCGACCGGTCGCCGAAAGACGCTCGGTCAACTCGGCCAGGGCTGCATGGTCGTTGGCCGCCTGGCGGGCTGTCGTCCAGAGCTGCGCGATGTCGGCTGCCTGCTTCGGGTCGGGCACATGGGCGAGAGCGTCCGCGACGATGTCGTCCAGGCCCGCCGCACCAACCGTCTTGTCCATCCAGCCACTCCCCGACACGGCGCCGCCCCGCGCAATATAGCGCAACGGCCCTGCTTGTCACGAACCGGGCGCGGCCGGAATTCCGCCGGCCGGCCGGAAGCGCCTATACAGGTTTTGCAAAGAACGGCATGGTCGGCGCCTCGATACATGCCGAGGTCGCCTTTGCCAGAGAGAGTCGTGGGATGGTTGCCGGCCGCTGCGTTGGGCCGGTTTGCCGGCGGGCAGCCGGGCCGGCCAGCCGGCGGGGAAGCGCATCGGTGACGACACGAAGGGCCATCGTCCATATCGGCACGATGAAGACCGGGACGACGTCGATCCAGAACGTCTTCGACAAGCTTCGGCCGTCCATCCTGGCGCAGGGCTCGTACTACCCGCGCAGCCCCGGCGGCCAGGCGCACGAGCTGCTGACCTACGCGGCTTCGGACGGCACGCGCGGCCCGCGCCCGGGCGACGCGTTCTGGCGCGGGATCGACCAGCAGGCCCGGCTCGCCCAGTTCCGCACCGAGTTCGCCGCCGAGATGGCGGCCATTCCCCCGCAGGTCGGGCAGATCATCATCTCCGACGAGCGGTTCAGCTTCTACCTGCGCACCCGCGAGCACATCGCCGCCCTGCGCGCGATGATCGCGCCCTACGTCGACGCGTTCGTCGTGGTGGCCTACCTGCGACGCCAGGATTCGCTGCTGGCCAGCCGCTACTCCGAGATGCTTCGCGTGGGCGAGGTCGGCGAGCCGGACCACCGGCGGGACAACCAGGAGCGGCTGCAGGACTACGACGTGCGCTGGCTCCTCGACAACTGGGCCGCGGTGTTCGGCGAGGCGGCGGTCAGGCCACGGATCTACGAGCGCGGCAGCGCCAAGTTCTTCGATTCCGTCGGCGACTTCATGGCGGTGTGCGGGCTTGACCTGGCGGCCGAGGCGGAGGGTCTCGGCATACAGTCCAACCCGTCGATGGACCTGGCCGGACAGGACGTGCTGCGCGAGGTCGGGCGGATGCTGCAGGAGCAGACCCACTCGCAGAGCGTGGGCAGCCCGCTGTGGCGCAGGATCAGCGACACCGTGACGGCGGCGCTGCCCGGCAAGGGCTGGCTGCCGACCCGCGCCGAGGCTGCGACCTTCATGGAACGCTTCGCCGATGGCAACGAGGACGTGCGCCGCAGGTTCTTCCCCGAGCGCGCGTCCCTGTTCGCCGACGAGACCGGGAGCTTCCCCGTAGCTCCTATCGAGATCACCGATCGCGAGCGGTTCGAGGCCGCCTGCCTCGTGCTGCTGGAAGTCGCCAGGCGCGGCAAGTAGTCGGGATGCCGACCATGCAGAGCAGCTTAAGGACCACGCCATGAAGAAACCGCGAGCCATCGTCCACATCGGCACGATGAAGACCGGCACCACCTCGATCCAGCAGGTGTTCGACCGGCGCCGCGCCGACATGCTGGCGCAGGGTGCCTATTACCCGAAAAGCCCGGGCACCCGCGCCCACGAGCTGCTGACCTACGCGGCGGCCGGCGGCGAGCGTGGCCCGCGGCCGGGTGACCCGTTCTGGAAGGGCGCCGACCAGCAGGCCCGCCTCGCCGAGTTCCGCCAGGAGTTCGCGGCCGAGATGCAGGGCCTGCCGCCCAACGTGGACCGGGTGATCCTCTCGGACGAGCGGTTCAGCTTCTACCTGCGCACCCACGCGCACATCGCGGCGCTGCGGGCGATCCTGGAGCCGCATTTCGAAGGTTTCACGGTGATCGCCTACCTGCGCAGCCAGGACTCCTTCCTCGCCAGCCGCTACGCCGAGCAGCTGCGCGTCGGCGCGGTGGGCGAGCCCGACCACCGTCGCGAGCATGTCGAGCGCCTGCAGGACTACGATTACCGGTGGCTGCTGAACGGCTGGTCCGCGGTGTTCGGCGAGCCGGCGATCAAGCCGCGCATCTACGAGCGCGGAACCAAGGGGGGGTTCGACTCGGTCAGCGATTTCATGGCCGCCTGCGGGGTGGACCTGGCGGTGTCCCCCGACGACCGCGGCGCCCGCTCCAACCCGTCGATGAACCTGGCCGGCCAGCAGGTGCTGCGCGAGGTTGGCCGGCTGATCCAGGAGAAGACCAAGGCGCGCAGCGTCGGCGGACCGCTCTGGCGGCAGGTGAGCGACGCTGTGACGGCCGCCCTTCCCGGCAAGGGCTGGCTGCCGACGCGCGAGGAGGCAGTGGAGTTCATGGCGCGTTTCCGCGACAGCAACGAGGAGGTGCGCCGCCGCTTCTTCCCCGAGCGCGGGACGCTGTTCGCCGACGAGACCGGCAGCTTCCCGGCCGCACCGGTCGCGATCAGCGACGAGGAACGGTTCCAGGCGGCTTGCCTGGCCTTGCTGGAACTGGCGACGCGCAGCCTGAAGCGGGAGGGCGCGGGCAAACGAGCCGGCGCCGATCCGAGCCCGCTGGTCCCCGCCGACCGGGTCGCGAAGCCGGAGCAGGCGGTGGGCGAGGCCGGCGAAAGGAAGCGTCAGGTTAGGGCGCCGCGCGTGGCGTGACCATGGCCGACGCAAGCCGGTGGGACCGCAGGTGAAAGGTTTATGCTGCCGCAGTAAATAAACCGTTTGAGTTTACGTTTTCTTTACGCATTATGCCAGCAAGGCGCGGGTCGTCGTGCTGCATAACGGTGGAAACAATGACGGCGGGGACGGTCGCACGGACGATCTGGTTGCATATCGGCATACCCAAGACCGGTACGACCACCTTGCAGACCTTGTTGTTCCGAAACCAGCCCCAGCTCGCCGCCTCCGACCTGCTCTATCCCAGGACGGCGATCTTCAAGGGCACCCGCAGCCATATCGGGCTGGTGCATTACGCGGTGATGGCCGGCGACGTCCCACCCGACAAGCGCGTCATCGACCTGCCGGAGGCCGAGGTCGAGAAGTATCGACGCACCCTGATGCGGACGATGCGCGCGGAACTCGCGGCGTCCCCCTGCAGCCAGGTGATCCTGTCGAGCGAGCACCTGGCCTCCGACCTGCGACGCCAGGAGAGCACATCCCGGCTGGTCGCCGGCCTCAAGGAGCTGGCCGACGAGGTGCGCCTGGTCGTCTATCTGCGGCCGCAGCACGAGCTGTACTCGGGCCTGTTCTCGACCCAGGTCAAGAGCGGCCGCGCCAAGCCGGCCCGAGCGCCGACACTGCCGAGCAACCCGTTCTACAACTACGACCTGATGCTGAAGCGCTGGGAGAACGCGCCCGGGATCGGGCGCATCACCGTGCGGCTGTTCAGGCCGTCCCTGTTCAAGAACGGCAGCCTGATCGACGACTTCTTCGACGCGCTGGAGATGCCGACGCCCGCCGACCTGACGCTGCGCCGAAGCGAGTACAACGGCAGCCTGGACGCCAGCACGGTCGAGTTCCTGCGCGTGATCAACGACGTCCATGGCGGCAAGCCGACGGCGAGCGAGGCCCGGCGGGCGCTGATCAAGTCGCTCGAACACATATCCGTCCGTAAGAGCTCGACCGTCCCGAACGAGATCCTGGAGCGGATGGACCGGCTGTTCGAGCCCTCCAACCAGGAGGTCGCGCGACGCTACTTCCCGGAGGTCGCCGGACCGCTGTTCCAGCCCTTCGCCGCCTCGGCGTTCAGCCCTGCCTCCGTCCTGACGGTGTCCAAGGCCGTGGAGATCGCCTCCCGGCTCTGGGAGATACGCACGGAGCAGCTCGACGAGGCGCTGCGCGGGCGCAAGGTGGTGGTGAGGAAGACGCGCTCGGCCACCGCGCGGGACAAGCAGGTGTCGACGGCGGCATAGACGGTCCGGCGGCGGGTCCGCGTTCGGTTCGTTTACCGAAGCCGCGGACTGGCCCAGACTGTCCCTGCCACTCGACACCCGGAGCCATCTGATGACTGCATC
Organism: uncultured Acetobacteraceae bacterium; assembly: GCA_964244615.1. GTDB lineage: Bacteria > Pseudomonadota > Alphaproteobacteria > Acetobacterales > Acetobacteraceae > BOG-908. The sequence continues at coordinate 5,817 of CAXTJP010000033.1, read as the reverse complement.
CACGCCGGCCGATGTGATCACTCTGCACATCGGGACCGAGAAGACGGGCACGTCGACGATCCAGGCATTCCTGGTGAAGAACCAGGCCGTGTTCAATGCCGCCGGCCTGCTGTACCCGCAATCGCCCTTGGCCACCGGCGAGCACAGCCATGCAGGCCTCGTGCATTTCGTCGTCGGCGACTACAACCGCGGCCGCAAGAAATCCGACGCCGAGGTGCCGAAGGCGGAGAGCGAGGCGTTCGGCAGCAACTTCATCCCCAAGCTGCGGCATGAGATCCTGGAGTCGAAGGCGCGCCACGTGCTGCTGTCGAGCGCGCACCTGTCGAGCGCCCTGCGCGATGCGGGCACGATCGCGACGCTGGTGAAGCACCTACGCAAGCTCGCGTCCGAGATACGCCTGATCATCTACCTGCGTCCGCAATACGACATGCACACGAGCCTGTACTCGACGCAGATAAAGGGCGGCCGCACGAAGCCGATCGTCGGCAAGTTCGGCCACCAGACGCTGATCAACTATAACTACGACCGCAAGCTGAAGAACTGGGAGGCCGCCCTCGGGGCGGACCACATCACCGTCCGCCTGTTCGGCCGGCCGCACTTCAAGAACGGCGATCTGCTGGACGACTTCTTCGACGCGCTGCGGTTCCCGATTCCCGAAGCGGCGCAGCGGCCCGGCAGCACGCTCAACCGGCGGCTGGACGCCTGGGCCGTCGAGTTCCTGCGCATCTGCAACACGATCGAGGGCCTGGAGGCCGCAAAGCCCGGGCCGGCCCGGCGGGCCCTGATCAAGCGTCTGGAAGACGTCTCGGACCATGCCAGCCTGATGATGCCGGCCGCCGACCTGGAAAAGCTCGACCGGCATTTCCGCGCCTCCAACGCCGAGGTCGCCAGGCGCTACTTCCCCGACAGGCCGGGCCCGCTGTTCCCGCCGTTCGAGGCCAAGGCGCCCGACCCGCCGGCCGCGCTGACGGCGGCCAAGGCCGTCGAGATCGGCGTGCGTGCGCTGGGCCTGAGCGAGGCGGCCGTGGCGGAGCAGAAATCCGCCGTGGCCGCCAAGCGCGCGGCCGCCAACGAGGCGAGGGCCAAGGGCAAGGGGCCGAGCCCGGCCAAGGCCGAGGCCCCGGCCGACACGCGCGTCGATGCATGACCGCGTGCCGAACCGGTCGCCGAGCACCTCCGCAGCCAGCCGGTCGCCTCTGCAGGTGGCGCCGTCTTTTCTAGACGGCCCGCTTTGCTAGACGGCCCGCTTTGCTAGACGGATTGCAGGTAGGCGTCGTACTCGACATCGGTCACCCGGCGGCGGAACTCGGCCTGCTCCTGCCGTTTGCAGGCGGAGTACAGGTCCTGGTAGTCCGCCCCGAGATACGTGCCGAGCACCTCGCTGGCGTCGAACTCGTCGATCGCGTCGTCCCAGTTCACCGGCAGGGTGGCGTGACCGTCACGCTCCTCGCCCTCGATCGGCCGGCCCGGATCGATCTCGCCGCGCAGGCCGTGCATCGCGCCGGCCAGGATGCCGGCCACGGCCAGATAGGGGTTGCAGTCCGCACCCGCCACGCGATGCTCCACCCGGGTCGCGCGCCCCGCGGTGATCACCCGGATCGAGGCGCTGCGGTTGTCCAGCCCCCAGGTCAGGTTGGTCGGCGCGTGGCCGCCCGGCGTCAGGCGGCGGTAAGAGTTCGCGTGCGGCGCCAGCAGCAGCATGGCGTCGGCCATGGTGTGCAGCATGCCGCCCACCACGTGGCGCAGCCGATCGGTCGGGGCGCCGTTCTCGCCCGCCATGATGTTGCGGCCGGCCTCGTCCAGGATCGACATGTGGACGTGCATGCCGCTGCCGGCCAGGTTGCCGTAGGGCTTGGCCATGAAGGTCGCGTCCAGCCCGTGGCGGCGGGCCACGCCCTTGACGATGCGCTTGAGCAAAAACGCGTGGTCGGCCGCGATCAGCGGGTCGGCCACGTGGTTCAGGTTCACCTCGTACTGGCCGGGCCCGTTCTCCCGCACCACCGTGTCGGCCGGCAGGTTCTGCCGCTCGCAGGCATGGAAGATGTCGGCTAGCAGCGGCTCGAAGCTGTGCAGCTCGGCGATCGACAGCACCTGGGTCTGCCAGCCGTTCCAGCGCCCTTCGTGGCTGCTGGGCGGCGAGACCGGGTCGCGCGGGGTTCGGCGGCGGTCGATGATGTAGAACTCGAGCTCGGTCGCCATCACCGGCGTCAGTCGGGCGGCGCGGAACTGCTCGCACACGCGCGCCAGCACCACGCGTGGGTCGGCGTAGAACGGCGTGCCGTCCTGCTGCACCATGCTCAGCAGAAGCTGCGTGGTGGGCCGGGTCAGCCAAGTGACCGGCAGCAGTGTGCCCTCCACCGGCATGCAGATGCCGTCCGGGTCGCCGGTGCCGACTGCGAGCCCGGCTTCGGGCACGTCGCAGCCCCAGACGTCCAGCGCATACACGGATCGCGGCAGGGCGACGCCCTTGGCCATGACCTCGGGTATGCGTTCGGCGGGAACCCATTTGCCGCGCGCGATGCCGTTCACGTCCACCACGAAGGCCTCCAGCACCGAAGGGGCGTGGTGGTCTCGCGCGGTGACCGGGGCCAGGCCCGCATGCGGGCCGATCGAATCCAAGATGGCGTGCTCCGTCGTTGTGGGGGTCGTCAGGCGGCCTGGCGGGCCAGCGCCAGGCGGGTCTGCCGACGCGCGCTCGCCGCCAGGCCGAAGCTGCGGAAGATCGCCACCGAGAGCACGTTGTCGCGGAACGCCCATTCCGGGTGCCATTGTACGCCCAGCAGGAACTGGTCGGCCCGGTGCAGCGCGAACGCCTCCACCAGCCCGTCCGGCGCGGTCGCCTCCGCCGCCAGCCCGGGTGCCAGCCGGTCCACGCCCTGCCCGTGCAGCGAGTTCACCTGCGCTCCGTCCATGCCGGAAATGCTGTGCAGCAGGCCGCCGGGGCTGAACGCGACAGCGTGGGCCGGCTCGTACTGCATCGCCAGCGGGACCTCGGCCGGCTCCCGGTGGTCGGCGAGGCCCCGCACCTGATGCACCGCCTGATGCAGCGTGCCGCCGAGCGCCACGTTGATTTCCTGGCATCCCCGGCAGATCCCGAGCACCGGAACGCCGTTCTGCACCGCCTCGCGCACCAGGCCGAGCGTAACGTAGTCGCGCGCCGGGTCAGCGGGCGAGGCCGGGTCGGACAGCGCCGCGCCGTAATGGTGCGGCTCCACGTTGCTGACGGCGCCGGTCAGCAGCAGCCCGTCCAGCATGTCGAGCGTGTCCGCAAGGTCGCCCGGGTCGGACCAGGCCCCGCCCGGCGTGTCGATCAGGGCGGGCAGGATGAGTGCGATGGCGCCGGCGCCGGCGGTGACCGCTTCGAGGTATTTCTGCTGCACGGTGTGCGACACGTGCCTGCCGCCGGCATGCAGGTCGGCGACCACGCCGATCAGGGGTTTCATCAACGCTCTCCTAGGCGCCGAGCATAGCCGAGCGGCAGGCGCCTTGTCACCCACAGGACACGCCGCGGACGAACCCCGGGGCGTCCAGGGCCCGAATGGCGGTATGGTTCGACGCGCGAACGCGATGCGCCCGGCAGGACTTGAACCCGCAACCAAGCCGTTATGAGCGGCCCGCTCTAACCAGTTGAGCTACAGGCGCGTCTGGTGCGCGTGCCGGACAAACACCAAGACAACCGCCGATGCAACACCCGGCCGGGAACGTGCGGCCGCCCGGCGCGACCGGCGTGGACAAGGCCACGAAGCTGCACTAACCGACGACCGAACCCGCCCCACTTTGCCCCGAGGACCGGCCATGAACGTCATCGACACCGAAACGGGCCGTGCGCCGCCGATCGACATCAACGTGGTGGTGGAGATCCCGCAGGGGTCGAGCGTGAAATACGAGGTGGACAAGTCCACCGGGGCGCTGGTGGTGGACCGCTTCCTGTTCACGCCCATGGCCTACCCCGCGGCCTACGGCTTCATTCCCGGCACCCTGGCCGATGACGGCGACCCGGCCGATGCGCTGGTCCTGGTGCCGTCGGCCATCGTGCCCGGCGCCGTCATACGCTGCCGCCCGATCGGCGTGCTGCACATGACCGACGAGGCCGGGCTCGACGAGAAGATCATCTGCGTGCCGCACGACAAGGTGCACCCGCTGTACCGGGACGTGCAGACGACCGCCGACCTGCCGGAGATCGTGCGCCAGACGATCACCCATTTCTTCGAGACGTACAAGGACCTCGAACCCGGCAAATGGGTCAAGGTGACCGGTTTCGGCACGCTGGAGCAGGCGCACGAGATCATCACCGCCGCCATGAAGGCGGCAGCCCCGGCCGCCTGATCAGGGCCGGCCCGCCACCTGTGCGCCCAAGCCGTCCAGCGCGGCCTGGGCCGCCCTGGTGCGCTCGTCCTGCGGGCCGAGCGCCGCGACCATCACCCGCACGCTGTCGGCCAGCATCGGGCGGGCCGCCTCCGAGCGGCCCTGTTCGGCCAGCACGCCGCCCAGCAGCATCTCGAAATGGCCGAGATCCCACTCGCCGTGGGTGAACACCCGACGCGAACGGGCCACCACGTCGGCGTAGGTCTGCTCCGCGCGACGCAGATCGCCCGACCGGCGGTACTCCTCGGCCAGGTTGCCCTCGATCCAGAGCGTGTCCTCGTTGTCCGGCCCCTGCGTCGCACGCTGCAGCGCCAGCGACCGTTCGCCGAGCGGGATCGCCTCCGCCGCCTGGCCGGCCTCGGCCAACGTCTTGGCCAGGATGTTCATGCAGGCCCGGGTCAGCTCGAAATCCTCGCCATGGCTGCGTTCGGTAAAGGCGAGCGCGCGGCGCAGCAGCGGCAAGGCCTCGTCGAACCGCTTCGTGGCCGCGTAGGCGCGGCCGAGCTGCAGGCCGACCCGGTTGGAGAGTTCGGTCTCCACGCCCGACATCGCCATCAGGCGCCGGTGCACGTCGACCAGGATCGACGTCGCCTCGTCGTGCAGCCCCGCCTCGTTCAGCACCAGCGCCAGGTGGAACCGCCGCTCCTGGGCGTGCAGGCTGTCCGGACCGAACGCCACCTGCGACAGCGACACCGTGTGGCGGGCCAACGGCACCGCCTCGTCGAAATGCTGCCCTTCGGCCAGCTGGTAGGCCAACAGGTCCTCGACCCGCAGGCTCAGCAGGCTGGCGGCCCCGGTCCGGCGCTGCACCTCGGCCAGGAAGGGCCGGAGCCGTGCCACGCAGGCGCGGTCGGTGTCGGTCTCCAGGCAGTCGGCGTAGATCAGCGCGAAGCGGCCGCGCAGCGCGGTGTCGGTGTCCTGCGGGTGGGCGGCCAACACCGCCTCGCCCATGGCACGGAGGCCCGGGAGGTCGGCCATGCGCTCGGCCAAATCCGCCATCACCAGCCGCACCGCCTGAGCCTGCGGCGCACCCTCGCCCAGCGCGCGGCGCAGGGTGGAGAGTGCCGACCGCAGCAAAGGCAGCGCATGCGACGGGTCGGCCAGGCCGGCATAGGCGCCGCCGATCGCCGCCTCCACCGTCGCGCGGTCCAGCGTGCCGGCGGGGAACTTGCGGTCGAGGTCGGCGGCCGCCGCCGCCAGCACGGCGCGCACCGGCACGTTCGGGTCGGCGCCGAGCACCGGGTTGGCCGCCGAGAACAGGTCGTCGGTGAGGAATCCGGTCACCGCACGGGCCCGCGCCGCTTCCTGGCCGGCCAGCTGCCCGGCCCGCTCGGCACGCAAATAGAGGTAGGTCGTGGTGGTCAGGCCGAGCAGCAGCACGGCGGCCAGCGCCCGCATCGGGCCGCGGCGGGCCTTGGCACGCGCCAGCGCCGTGCGTAGGCGCGCGGCCTC
>CAXTJP010000032.1:0-25255 GCA_964244615.1 uncultured Acetobacteraceae bacterium | reverse complement strand
GGGGGGGGCGCCGCCGCCGCTGCCGCTGCCGCCGCTGGCTCGGCGGTCTCGGCCGAACGGGTCGGCGGGGCCACGGTCGCCACCACGAAATCGCGCTCGGTGACGGTCGGGCGGGTCTCGCCGGTGCCGGTCAAATCGTGCCAGCGGACGTTGTCGTTGATGTCCAGCGCGCCGAGGTCGGCTTCGAAGAAGGTCGGCACCTGCTCCGGGTCGGCCCACACCTCGACGGTGTGCCGCACCACGTTCAGCACGCCGCCCTTCTTCAGGCCGGGGCTGGTCAGCTCGTTGATGTAGTGCACCGCCACCGACACGCGGATCTCCTCGCCCGGGGCCAGGCGCTGGAAGTCGACGTGCTCGGCGACGTCGGTCACCGGATGGAACTGCACGTCGCGCATCAGCGCGCGCGTACTCTCGCCGTCAATCTTGAGGTCGAACAGGCGCGACCGCCAGCCGCCCTGCTTCAGCTGGCCGAGCACCACTTTCGGCTCGAGCGAGATCAGCGTCGGCGCCTGCCGTGCGCCGTAGACGATGGCCGGCACGCGGCCAGCCCGCCGGGTGGCACGCGCGGCTCCCTTGCCGGCCTGCGCACGCGCCTCGGCCTCGATCGTCACAAAATTGGCCATCGTCCCGCTCCAACACGAAACGCCGGCCCAAAGGAGTGCCAGCGCAAGGGGCGGTTCGTAGCGGAGGCCCGGGCCGGGTGCAAGGCCGCTAGCCCAAGGCGCCGGCCGCCCGTCAGTCGTCGTCGCGCGAGGGCGGTGCGGTGAGCTGGTTGGTGCCGAAGATGTAGCCAAGCAGGGCGGTGACCAGGGGCAGCAGAAGGTTCAGCAGGATCAACTGCGCGGTCTGCAGCCAGAAGGTGCGGAACGCCACGCGCTGCTCGCCCATCTGCCTGGCGGCCTCCGACAGCACACGCATCTGCTCGGCGCTTCCGGGCCCATTCGGATGCAGCATCGCCTCGTAGGCGCGGTCGATCTGCGCCGCCTCGCCCACATCCACCACCAGCAGATAGACGACCAGCAGCAGGATCGAGGCCATCACCATGCCCAGCACGATCTTGGCCAGGTTCACGCCGGCCGCCGCCACCGGCGGCATCCGATCCGCGCTGACCTGCGCATCCACCGCCAGCCGACGTGGTGCCACAGCCCGCGGTGTCTCTGGCAACGGGTTCAGTGTCTGGCCCGGAATGCGCTAGGCCGGATCAGCTGGCGTCAGATGGCCGGCATAGCAGCATTACGGGCCGGACACCGGGTGTATGCGGTCCAGGCTGGGCAGGGTGATGCGTATCAGCTTCTCGCCGTCCTCGGTGCCGGACAGCACGAAACGGCCACGGGCCCGTTCGTCCAGCGCCCAGTTCAGCAGGCCGAGCGCGTCACGCGCGATCTCGGTCATCTTGGCCCCGCCGAGCTTGGCCTGCATCGAATGCAGCAACTCGTCCGGTACTTTCAGCCTGAACTCGGCCATGGGCATCGATCTCCTTCACTCTCCACAATGTATCCCGTAACCCTCCCGTTCAAGTCCCGGTTTCCTCCATCGTCACGGTCGCCTCGTGTTCGGCCGTGACGCTCGCCTCTGGTTCGACGGTCGGGCCCGGCTCGGCAGAGGCCGGGTCCAGCACCGGCCGCCTGCCGCGCCGCTGCAGCCAGGCCATGCCCATCAGGTCGAAGATCCCCACCCAGAGTCGGTCCAGCGTGCCGTATTTTGAGGCGCCGCTGGTGCGCGGCCGATGGCCGACCGGCATCGAGACCACGCGCCCGCCGGCCCGGATGAACAGCGCCGGCAGGTAGCGGTGCATGTGGTCGAAAGCCGGCAGGTCCAGGAACGCCACGCGCGCGAACACCTTCAGCCCGCAGCCGGTGTCCGGCGTCGCGTCCCCCAGCAGCCGTGCGCGTATGGCGTTGGCCGCGCGCGAGGCGAGCTTCTTCGTCCGGCTGTCCTGGCGGCTGGTCCTGTGGCCCGCCACCAGCACCGGCGCCGACCGCCGGTCCGGCCCGTCCAGCGCCTGCGCCCGCGCCAGCAGGGCGGGGATGTCGGCGGGGTCGTTCTGTCCGTCGCCGTCCAGCGTCGCCACGAACCGGCCGCGCGCCGCGCGCACCCCGGTGACGATCGCGGCGCTCTGCCCGCAGCCGAACCGGTGGCGCAGCACGCGCAAGGGACGGGCCGCCGCCTCGTCCTGCAGGATGCGGTCGGTGCCGTCCTCGCTGCCGTCGTCGACGAACAGGATCTCGTGCGCCACCCCGGACAACGCCGCCCGTATCTCGGCCAGCAGCGGCGCCACGTTGGCCGCCTCGTTGCGCACCGGCACAACGACCGAGACGAGGGGGGGCAGAACCGCCGGGGCGGGCGCGTGTGGCGGCGGGTCTTGCATGGGGGTGCGGCGGTAGCACCTGAAAACCACGCGGGAAAGCGCGGCAACGCCTTTCCACCCGTTCCCCCAGCCGGTAGCCTGAAGCGATGCCGTTCGACGACCGCAGTTTTCCCGACGCCGAAGCGGCCGCCATGCGACGGCGGCGCCACCGCGTGGCCACCTGGCTGTTCGCCGTCGCCTTCATGATCTGGGGCATGGTGGTGCTGGGTGGTGCCACCCGCCTGACCGGCTCCGGCCTGTCGATCATGGAGTGGGCGCCGATGTCCGGCGCGTTGCCGCCGGCCTCGGCCGCGGAGTGGAACCGGCTGTTCGCGCTCTACAGGACCATCCCGCAGTACACATTGCTGCATCCCGGCATGGATCTGGCCGGCTTCAAGTCGATCTTCTGGCTCGAATGGCTGCACCGCAACTGGGGGCGGCTGATCGGCCTCGTCTTCTTCCTCCCGCTCGTCTGGTTCGCGGCGACCGGCGCCATTCCGCGGCGCATGGTGCCCCGCCTCGCGCTGCTGTTCGTGCTGGGCGGGCTGCAGGGCGCGGTGGGCTGGTTCATGGTCGCCTCCGGCTTCGCGCCCGACGCGACAGCGGTTTCGCCTTATCGCCTCGTGGTCCACCTGGTGCTGGCACTGACCCTGTTCGCCGCCGTGCTGTGGACCGCGCTGTCCACCCGCACGCCGGTGCCGACCTCCATACGGGGAGCGGCGGCCCTCAAATACCTGGCCCGGGCCACGACCGTGCTGGTCGCGCTGACGATCCTGGCCGGCGGCTTCACCGCCGGCCTGCATGCGGGCCTCGTCTACAACACCTTCCCGCTGATGGACGGACGGCTGTTCCCGGCCGGCTACGCCGCCCTGCACCCGTTCCTGCGCAACCTGGTCGAGAACGTCACCGCCGTACAGTTCGACCACCGTCTGCTGGCCACCCTGACGGCGCTTGCGGCGCTGGCGACCGTAGTGGCCGGCGTGCTGGCCCGCAACGTGCTGCCGGTGGCCTCGGGCCTCGCCCTGGCGGTGATGGGCAGCGTCGTGTTGACGCAGTATTCACTCGGCGTCACCACCCTGGTCACCGGCGTCGCCATACCCCTCGCCATCGCCCACCAGGCGGTCGCGGTGGCGTTGCTGGCATCGGTGCTCGTGCTCACCCATACTCTGCGCGGCGCCCGCTAGGCGCGATCTCAGTCAGGACACATCCATGTCGGCTTTGGCCACCACCGACGACGTTTTTTTCAACCGTGCCGAGGCGATGCTCGACCGTGAGAGCGCCGAGCGGATCACCGCCGATGCCCTGGCCGGCACCGACGATGGCGAGCTGTTCCTCGAGTACCGCGAATCCGAGAGCATCTCGTTCGAGCAAGGCAGCATACGCGCCGCCAATTACGACACCGCGATGGGCTTCGGCCTGCGTGCCGTGCTGGGCGAGGAGACCGGCTACGCCCATGCGGGCGAGCTGTCCGAACCCGCTCTGCGCCGCGCCGCCAGCACCGTCGCCTCGGTCCGCGGCGGCCGCCAGGGCGCCGCCTCGGTCGGCCCGCGCAGCACCAACTCCCGCCTCTACTCGGACGCCTCGCCGCTGACCCATGACGGGTTCGCCAGCCGCGCCGCCACCCTGTCCGAGATCGACGTCTATGCCCGTGCCAAGGACCCGCGCGTGGCGCAGGTGATGGCCTCGCTGCACGGCGAGTGGCAGGCGGTGCAGATCATGCGCGCCGACGGCAGCCGCACCGCCGATCTGCGCCCGCTCGTCCGCCTCAACGTCAGCGTCGTCGTCGAGCGTGACGGCAAGCGCGAATCCGGCACCCACGGCCTGGGCGGACGCGAGGGGTTCGACCGCGTGCTGGCGCCGCAGACCTGGCGCGCCGCGGTGGACGAGGCGCTGCGACAGGCGATCCTGAAGCTGGACTCGGTGCCGGCCCCGGCCGGCGAGATGGAGGTGGTGCTCGGCAACGGCTGGCCGGGCATCCTGCTCCACGAGGCGATCGGCCACGGGCTGGAGGGCGACTTCAATCGAAAGAAGACCAGCGCCTTTGCCGGGCTGATGGGCCAGCGCATCGCCTCCCCCGGCGTCACCGTGGTCGATGACGGCACGCTGCCCGACCGGCGCGGCTCGCTCACCATCGACGACGAGGGCACGCCCACCAACCGCACCATGCTGATCGAGGACGGCATCCTGACCGGCTACCTGCAGGACCGGCTGAACGCACGGCTGATGGGCGTGCGGTCCACCGGCAACGGGCGGCGCGAGAGCTTCGCCCACACGCCGATGCCGCGCATGACCAACACGGTCATGCTGAACGGCACGCACAGCCCGGAGGAGATGATCCGCTCGGTCAAGAAGGGTCTCTACGCCGTCAATTTCGGCGGCGGGCAAGTGGACATCACCAGCGGCAAGTTCGTGTTCTCGGCCAGCGAGGCCTACCTGATCGAGAACGGCCGCATCGGCGCCCCGGTGCGCGGCGCCACCCTGATCGGCAACGGTCCCGACAGCCTGACCAAGGTGGAGATGATCGGCGGCGACATGGCGCTGGACCCCGGGATCGGCACCTGCGGCAAGAACGGCCAGGGCGTACCGGTCGGCGTGGGCCAGCCGACGCTGAAGCTGCGCGGCCTCACCGTGGGCGGAACCGCGACCTGAGGCCTGGGGCCGAGCCATCAGGCGCCGGACGGGTGCTGGGAGCACTCGCCGGCGCGCTCGCATGTTTGTGGGCCGGCATGGCCGGGGCCGAGACCTGCCCGCCGTCGGGCGACATGCCGGTACCGCAGTTGCCCCACACTCGCTCGGCGCTCGCCACCAACCAGCCGCTGCTCGCGGTGGCGCTCGGTTCCTCCTCCACCCGCGGCTGGATGGCGACCGACATCGCCCACTCCTACCCGGCCCTGCTGCAACGCGCCCTGAACGACAGCCTGCCGAAAGCCGACTTCGCGTTCATCAACCGCGGCATCGGCGGCCAGGACGCGCCGGAGGAACTGGCGCGGCTGGACGCGGACGTGCTGGCCATACGCCCGCAGCTGGTGATCTGGCAGGTCGGCGCCAACGGTGCGGTGCGCGACGAATCGCCGGGCGTGTTCCGCCACCTCGTGGAGGAAGGCATCGCCAAGCTGAAGGCGGCCGGCGCGGACGTCATCCTGATGGACAACCAGCGCTCCCCACGCATCCTCGCCGCTCCCGAGCATAGCGTGATGGAGAACACCCTGCGCGACATCGCGCATGATCTGGGCGTGAACCTGTTCTCCCGCGGGGCCCTGATGGACCATTGGGCAGCGGCGGGTGCGCCCTACGACGACTTCATCGCGGTGGACGGGTTCCACATGAACAATCGCGGCTACGCCTGCCTGGCCCAGGCGATGGCGGAAATGATTACCGCCGCGCTCAAGCAGCCGATCAGTCAGCAGATGGGGCGGCGGTAAGGCAAGCGGTTCTTTTTTGAAAGAAAGAACCGAAACTTTGCTCATTGGTCGGGTGTTTGTTGAAAGCTCCGCGACAGCACGACCAAAAGTTTTTTGCTGCTTTTTTTCAAAAAAGCAGAGCTTGCCTAATCCTGCTCCCGCCTCAGCGACGAGATATCGATAACGTAGCGAAACCGCACGTCGCCGTCCTCAACCTGCTTGTAAGCATCGTTGATGTCCTGGATCGGGATGACCTGGATGTCGGGCCCGATGCTGTGCTCGGCGCAGAAATCCAGCACTTCCTGCGTGTCGGCGATGCTGCCGATGATCGAGCCTGCAACCCCGGTCCGGTGCATCGCCTGCTGCTGGTTGTTGATCGGCGCCAGCTTTTCCAGCGCGCCCACGACGACCACCGTCCGGTTGCGCTTGAGCAGTTGCAGGTACGGGTTCACGTCGTGCTTTTCGGGAACCGTGCTCAGGATGAAGTCGAAACTTCCCTTCAGGGCCTTCATCGACTTGGAGTCGCTCTCCAGCACGCCGGTCGCGCCGAGCTTCGTCGCCGCCTCCAGCTTCTCCTCGGTGCGGGTGAAGATCGTCACCTCGGCGCCCATGGCGCGGGCCAGCTTGGCCGCCATGTCGCCCAGGCCGCCGAAGCCCACGATGCCCACGTGGTCGCCCGGCTTCACGCCCCAGTGCTTCATCGGCGAGTAGGTGGTGACGCCGGCGCACAGTATGGGCGCCGCCACCTCGGGCTTTAGTCCTTCGGGGATCTTCAGCACGAAATCCTCGGCCACTACGATCGACGTGGAGTAACCGCCATAGGTGTTGTCGCGCCCGTATGTGTTGTCGCCGTCGGGCGACATGGCCTTCGGCACCATCGGGCCGTTATAGGTGGCAAGCCAGCTGTTCGGCCCTTCGCAGTAGTTCTCCTCGTGCGCGTGGCACGGCTCGCACGACCGGCAGCTGTCGATCATGCAGCCTACGCCTACCATGTCGCCCACCCTGTGGCGGGTGACGGAGGCGCCGGCCCGCGCCACCCGGCCGACGACCTCGTGGCCCGGCATGCAGGGATAGACTGTGTTCGACCACTCGTTCTTCACCTGGTGGATGTCCGAGTGGCACACGCCGCAGAACAGGATCTCGATCTCGACCTCGTTCGCGCGAGGCTCGTCGCGCTCGAACGTCATGGGCTTGAGGCGGCTGAAGGAATGCTTGGCGGCGTAGCCGATCGCTTGCGTCATGCTGCTCTTCCCAAGGTTTTTTCAAGCGATGTACGTCACCCACAGCGACGCGAACGCTCCCGGGTTGCAGCGCGCCGCCTCACAACGTCGCCACGCGCGCCGCAGAACGCTCCGCGACAGCACTACCAAAAGTTTTTTGCTGCTTTTTTCCAAAAAGCAGACCTTGCCTTCCTCCGCTCTAAGACCGTGCGAGCCGAAGCGCCGCCCCCAGTATATCGAACACATCCATGACCCGCGCCACGTAGTGGTCGTGCACCCGGAAGCCGTCGGCGTGCTCGTTGAAGAACTGCCGCTCCAGCGCGTCCACCATGCGACGCAGCCGCTTCTGGTGCAGCCCCAGCGCACGCTGGATCGGGTCCGAGACCACGCCCGCGAAGGCGGCGAAGGTGGTGGAGGCCAGAACCAGCCCGCCGGTCGCCAGCGCCACGAGCCCGGCCGAGGGGGCGGCCGGGAACCACCCGTACCACAGGCCGCCGAGCCAGCCGCCGAGCGGAAAGGCGCCCACCGCGGTCTGCTGCGCCATCGTGCCGGCCAGGGCCGGGCCGAGCGATGCGGCGCCGGGCGTGATCTTGTGCAGGGCAAGCCCGCCGGCGCCGAGGTTGAGCAGCCCGGTGGTGATTTCCGCCGCCGCCGCCCGCGTCACGCCATACTCGCCGACCGCGTGCGCCAGGCGAGCCTGGAAGGCAGGGTCCTCGCCGTGCCGGCCAAGCTCCTGCAGCGCCGAACGCAGGCGGTCCTGCACCGCGGGCACCGACAGGATCGCCTCGGTCAGCGCGTCCGCCTGCGATGCCCGCGCCCCCTGGCGGAACGGAAGCCCCAGGAACTCGGTGATCACCAGCCACTCCACCTGGCGCGAGACGGCGGTGCGCAGCAGGATCGGCCGGCGCAGCAGCGAGGACAGGCGCGGCCAGCGCCGGGTGGCCCGCGCGGCGAGCTGCAGCAGGATGGCGGCCCCGGCCAGGAACAGGTTCAGCGGCGCACGCAGGATGTCCCAGCCGAACGCCGCGCGGTGCAGGGCGAGGGTGCCGCGCCACGAGAAATGGTCGGCGACGAACCGGTCGACTCCGGCGCGTCGCGCGTCGAAGTAGCGTCGCGCGCCCTCGTCCACGGCCGCACGGGCCAGCGCCGCATCGGCGTTCTCCACGTCCGCGTTCTCCACAGGGCAGGACCCTGCCCCGCCACCCCGCGTGCTGGCAACTGGCGTTCGGCGGCGCACCCCCCTATGTCATCGCCCTCTCCAGGAGACGCCCTGCATGCGCATCCCCGCCGTCCTGCTTGCCCCGATGGTGTTCGCCTTCGCCCACGGCACCGGGCGCGCCGCGACGCTCGCCGCCCACCACGCCGTCTACCAGCTCACCCTCGACCGCTCGAAGGAGGAGGACGTCGCCGAGGCGCACGGCACCATGACCTACGACGTGCTGGACACCTGCACCGCCTGGACCACCGCGCAGCACCTCGTCATCGACCTGACCAACAAGGACGGCCAGGACGTGCACATGGTCTCCGACTACGCGACGCTGGAAAGCCACGACGGCACGCATCTCGAGTTCCACACCAAGCAGGTGACCGACCAGGCGGTGACCGAGCAGCTGGACGGGACCGCGGTGCTGGAGCGCCCGGGCGGCCGCGGCGCCGCCAACTTCACCAACCCCGAGCGCAAGCAGGTTCTGCTGCCCCAGGGCACGCTGCTGCCGATGGCCCATACCGCCGCCCTGCTGGACGCGGCCGTGGCGGGAAAGAAGTTCCTGCCGGTGCCGCTGTTCGACGGCACGGACGCCGCCGGCGCGCAGGACACTTTTGTCGCCATCGAGAGCTGGCACCCGCCCGCGCCGCAGAAATGGGCCGCGCTCTCGGCCTTGGCATCCGGCCATTTCCACGTCGCCTTCTTCGACCGCAGCAGCGCCACCGAAACGCCGAACTACGAGATCGGCATGCAGTATTTCGCCGACGGCGTGGCCGACGGGCTGACCATGAACTTCCAGGGCTTCGTCATGGACGGCAAGCTGCAAAGCCTGGACATGCACCCGCCCCGTTGCTGAGTGGGCCCATCCTGGGCCGCGGCGTGCCGGAGCTATCCGTCATGCCCCGTTTCTGACATCCTGCGCGCAAAGCGAACCTCCCGGTTACCATAGTATGTCACAAACCATCGCCCCGTCCGCCGACCAGGAACGCTACAGCCGGCGCCTCAGCGACAAGATCCAGGCGGCTTTCGACCACGCCTGTGACGAGGGTGAACTGACGGTCGCCGCCGACCTGCTGACCACGTTGGAGCTGGTGCTGTTGCGCGTGGCCCCCAGGCCCGATCGGCGGGAGGCGGTGGTCGCACCGCTGATGGCCGCGCACGAACGCCTCTGGCACCTTCGCAGCCGGGAGGAGGAGCCGGCGGGCGCCGAGGTCGCGGGTGCTGCCGAAGTCTGAAGGCTGATGCCGCAGGACGACCCGACGACGCACGCCATGATGCGGCGGCTGTGGCGCGAGCACATACGCCGCCATACCGGAAGCCTGCTGCTGGTGCTGCTGCTGACGGCGCTGATGGCGGGGCTGACCGCGCTCTACCCGGTGGTGATCAAGCGCGCGCTATCGATGTTCGAGGCGCGCGACAGCCGCATCCTCTACCAGATCCCGGCCCTGGTGGTGGTGATCACCACCGCCAAGGCCGCCGCCCAGTACGGCCAGGCGGTGCTGGTGACCAGGCTGGTGCTGCTGGTGATACGCGAGCTGCAGGACCGCATGTTCGCGCAACTGGTGCGCGGCGACCTGGCCACGCTGGAGCGCGAGGCACCGGCGGCCCTGGCCGCGCATTTCACCACGGACGCCGCCACCGTGCGCGAGGCGATGATCCGCGCGGTCAACGCGGTCGGCGACGTGGTGACCGTGGTCGGGCTGGTGGGCACGATGTTCTACCTGGATTGGGAGTTCGCCCTGATCGCCGCCGCGCTGTACCCGATCGCCGCGGTGCCCATACAGCGCGTCGGCAAGCGCGTGCGCCGCGCCTCGGGCGGCATGCAGGAGCGCATGGGCGAGACGGCGACGCTGCTGCACGAGAGCTTCGCCCAGGCCCGCACGGTGCGCGCCTATCGGCTGGAGCACGTGGAGATGCGCCGGGCGGCCGACAGCTTCGAACAGCTCTACCGCTCGCTGCTCCGGATGAACCGCAGCCGCGCCCGGGTGGACCCGTTCCTGGAGATGCTGGGCGGGGTGGCGGTCGCCGCCGTGCTGGGCTTCGCCGGCTGGCGGGCGGCGACCGGCGGCAACACGCTGGGCGATTTCACCGGCTTCGTCTCGGCGCTGCTGCTCGCCTCGCGTCCGGTGCGCGCGCTCGGCGCGCTCAACTCGGCGCTGCAGGAGGGCATGGCCGGCCTGGTGCGCGTCTTCTGCATCATCGACGAGCCGCCCAGCATCGTCGACCGGCCCGGCGCGGCCGTCCTGCCGCCCGGCCGCGGCCACCTGCTGTTCCAGGGCGTGGGTTTCATCTACCCCGACGGCCGCGTCGGCCTGGACGGGCTGGCCTTCGAGGCCAAGCCGGGGCTGACCGTGGCGCTGGTCGGCGCGTCCGGCGCCGGCAAGTCGACGGCGCTGACCCTGATCCCACGCCTCAAGGACGTGACCGCCGGCCGCATCCTGCTGGACGGCGCCGATCTGCGTCAGGTGACCCTGGCCAGCCTGCGCGACGCCATCGCCTATGTCGGCCAGGACGTGCTGCTGTTCGACGACACGGTGGGCGCCAACATCGGCATGGGCCGGCCCGGCGCCACCGACGGGCAGATCTGGGACGCGGCCGAAGCCGCGGCCGCCGCCGGCTTCATCAGGGCGCTGCCGCTGGGGCTGGACACCCGCGTCGGCACCGGCGGCGCGCGCCTCTCCGGCGGCCAGCGCCAGCGCGTGGCGCTCGCGCGCGCGCTGCTACGCAACCCGCGCATCCTGCTGCTCGACGAGGCGACCAGCGCGCTCGACGCCGAGAGCGAGGCGGCCGTCCAGCTGGCGCTGACCCGGCTGCGCGCCGGCCGCACCACCATCATCGTCGCCCACCGGCTGTCCACGGTGCGCGACGCCGACCTGGTGGTGGCCATGGCCGACGGCCGCGCGGTCGAGCAGGGTACCCATGCCTCGCTGATGCAGCAGGACGGCCAGTACGCCAGGCTGGTCCGCACGCAGGCCTTTGCCGGCCAGCCGGACGCGGCGGGACGGGCGCCGGACCTCTCGGTCGAGGACGCGCTGATCGGGACGCGCTGATCGGATGCCTGACGATTGCACCGATGCCGGATTTTCCGCACAACCGCGCGTCATGCCCGACCTGGTCTTCCACAACACCCGCACCCGGCAGCGCGAGGTCTTCGTGCCCGCCGATCCCGCCCACGTGCGCATCTACGTCTGCGGGCCGACCGTGTACGACCTGCCGCATCTGGGCAACCTGCGCTCCAACGTGGTGTTCGACGTGGTGGTGCGGCTGCTGCGTCATGCCTTCCCGCGCGTCACCTACGTCCGCAACATCACAGACGTGGACGATAAGATCGCGGCGCGCGCGCAGGAGAACGGCGAACCGATCGACGCGCTGACGGCGCGCACGACCGCCGAGTACCACGCCGACATGGCGGCGATCGGCAACCTGCCGCCCGACATCGAGCCACGCGCCACCGCGCACGTGCCGGACATGGTCGCGCTGATCGAGCGCCTGGTCGCGAGCGGCCACGCCTACGCTGCCCACGGCCACGTGTTGTTCTCCGTGGCGGGCTACCCGTCCTACGGCGCGCTGTCGGGTCGCAGCGCGGACGAGCTGCTGGCCGGTGCCCGGGTGGAGGTCGCGTCCTACAAGCGCGATCCCGGCGACTTCGTGCTGTGGAAGCCGTCCACGCCCGAGCTGCCGGGATGGGACAGCCCGTGGGGGCGCGGCCGTCCCGGCTGGCACATCGAATGCAGTGCCATGGCATGGCGCTACCTGGGCGAGAGTTTCGACATCCATGGCGGTGGCGCGGACCTGCTGTTCCCGCACCACGAGAACGAACGCGCGCAGAGCTGCTGCGCGTTTCCCGGCAGCGGGTTCGCGCAAGTATGGCTGCACAACGGGATGTTGCAGGTCAACGGCACGAAGATGTCCAAGAGCCTCGGCAATTTCTTCACGTTGCGCGAGGTGCTGGCGCGTGCGCCGGCCGAGGCGGTGCGGCTGCTGATCCTGCGCACGCAGTATCGCGCGCCGCTGGATTTCTCCGATGCCGGGCTGGCCGAGGCGCGTCACGAACTCGACCGCTTCTACCGTGCGCTGGACCGCACGCCGCCGGTGACACAGGCTTGCGTGCCGGACACGGTTCTGGGCGCGCTGTGCGACGACCTGAACACGCCTGGCGCGATTGCGGCGATGCGTGTTCTGGCCGACGCGGCGATGGCGGGTGACGCCGTCGCGTCCTCGGGCCTGCGCGCGGCGGGCGGGTTGCTGGGCCTGTTGCAGGACGCACCGTCGGCCTGGTTCCAGGGCGGGTCCGACGCCGCCATCGAAGCGGCCATCGCCGAGCGGCTGGCGGCCCGCGCCGCCCGCGACTTCGCGCGCGCCGACGCGATCCGGCGCGACCTGGCCGAGCAGGGCGTGGTGCTGGAGGACTCCGCCGCCGGCACCACCTGGCGCCGCGCATGACCGACAGGGACGCATGACCGGCAAGGATGGGGGCGCCGACCTGCACCCGATCGGCCGCAGCCCCGTGGTGATCCTGGTGCGCCCGCAACTGGCCGACAACATCGGTGCGGTGGCGCGCGCCATGGCCAATGGCGGGCTGTTCCATCTGCGCCTGGTCGCCCCGCGCGACGGCTGGCCGCAGGAGCGGGCGTGGCGCACCGCATCGGGCGCGCAACGGCTGCTGGAGGCGTGCACGGTGCACGAGACGGTGGCCGAGGCGGTGGCCGACCTGCACCACGTGTTCGCGACCTGTCCGCGGCCGCGTCACGTCGTCAAGCCGGTGCTGACCCCGCGCGGTGCTGTCGCCGAGTTGCGCGAGGTCTGCCGGCGCGAGCTGCGCTGCGGGCTGCTGTTCGGCCCCGAACGCGCCGGGCTCGACAACGACGACATGGCGCAGGCCGACGCGCTGGTCCGCTACCCGATGAACCCCGCCTTCACCTCGCTGAACTTGTCGCAGGCGGTGATGGTGATGGCCTACGAGTGGTGGCAGTCCGACGACGACACGCCGCCGCACGTGCTGATGACGAACGAGACCGTGGTCGCCACCAAGGGCCGTCTGGACAATTTCCTCACCCACCTGATCGACCAGCTGGATGCGTGCGGCTTCCTGCGCAACGCGCCGAAACGCCCTGGCATGGTGCGCAACCTGCGCCATTTGTTCCAGCGCGGGGAGATAACAGAGCAGGAGCTGCGCACGCTGCACGGCGTGGTCACGGAACTGGCCATCGGCCGCCGGCAGCGCGGGCGGCTGGAGACGGGCATGCTCGATGAGGAAAACCAAGCTTGACTTTTCTCGACCGAGAAACTAGCTAACTACTTAGCTAGGTGAGGCAGCCGTGAAAATTGTCAACGTGCATCATGCCAAGACCCACCTGTCGCAATTGCTGGCCGACGCTGAGCGGGGTGAGGACATCGTGATCGCGCGCCAGGGCGTGCCGGTTGCGAGGCTGGTCGCGGTGGCGTCCTCCACGTCGCCGGAACCAGGGGCCTGGCGGTCGAAGCCGGGCTGGGCGAACTACACGTTCGACGCGGCCGCGCTGGCACCGTTGCGGACCGACGAGGAGGTCGCCGCGGAAGGCTGGCCCGTTTGAGCCATTTGGCCGATGCCTGCGCCTTGCTGGCGTTCCTGGGCGCCGGCGCCAAAGACATGACCGATCTTGGCAGGACGGCGATGCGGGCCGGACCCTTCGTTTCGCCGGTCACGGTGTGGGAACTGACCCACAAGGCCCGCCTCGGCAAACTTCCGCTCCTGCCGACCGAGGACGGCAGCTTCATCCGGCACCTGCTCGCGATCGGGTTCCGCACCGAGCCGTTCCAGGCGCGGGACGCCGAGCTGTCGTCCGCGCTGCCGCCGCTCCACAAGGACCCGACGGACAGGATGCTGATCGGCACGGCCCTGCGCGCCGGTCTGACGATCATCACCTGCGATGCGATCTTCGCGGAGTACGGCGTGCCGACCGTCTGGTAGGCTGCCGCCCGTCACTCGCCGGTGCGTCGCGTCAGGCCATACGCCTCCACCAGTCTCCAGACATGCGCCGGCACCATGGTCTTCATCCGCGCCGGGTGCTCCCGCCGCAAATGCAGCACCGTCTCCGCCGCCTTCATCTCCACCCGGGCACGGGCGAATTCCAAGCCCCGCGGGCCGATGCGCGGCATCAGCCAGCCGACGATCGGGCGCAGCCAGTCGGGCATGGCGCGCGTCGGCAGGCCGCCCGCCGCCCGCTCGACGTTCCTCAGGAAGCCCGCCACCGCGGAGCGTCGTCGGCCGGCGCTGGTCAGCTTGCTCGTGTGGAGTTCGTCACCAAGCGCCGCAACCATCTCCTCGCCGCGTTCGTTGCGGACCAGCAGCCATTGGTCGCCGGCGCCGCCCATGTAGCCCACGGTGAGGTCGGCCAGCACGTTGGTGTAGTCGACGCAGGTTCGGCAGGTCAGCGGGAAGAAGTCGGGCGGCAGTTTGGACAGCGGCAGCTTGAGGAAGGGGATGGCCTTCACGCGGCCGTCGGTGAAGCGCAGCTCGACGTGGTAGTCGGTGCGGAACTCGAGATAGGTGATGGTGGCGGGGTCTTCGGCGAGCAGGGCCAGGAAGTCGTGGAAGCGTTCGGTGGTGGTGTTGTCGCTGCACGGCGTGCCGATCACGTACAGCCGGTCGAAGCCCAAGCTGCGTTCCAGCGCGCGCAGGGCATAGACCTGGCAGGGGATGCCGATGATCGCGAGGCGGCGGTGGCCCGCGTCACGCGCCGGTTCCAACAGCGAGAGCAGCGGTGCGTAGCCCATGCGCATGCCGCGGCAGGCGGCCAGGTCGTCGGGGTTGGTGACGAGGACGGGCCGCGGGCGCCAGCGGTCGTCCGCGTGCGGCGCCATGGTCAGCACGGCGTCCACCGCGCCGTTGCGCAGCAGCCGCTCGGCGATGCGCGTGGTGATGCCGGTCCATTGCGCGCCGGGCAGCGCCGGCGCCAGGCGGGCGCGCAGCATGCGGCGGAAGGGGCCGAAATGCAGCTCGTCCGGCCGGTCGGCGTCGCGCGCCCGGCCGTGCACCTGCGCTTCGAGCGCCGGGTAGTCCGGCTTGATGAACTGGCACGCGGTGCCGCATCTTTTTGGCTCGGCGGTCCGCGACACCCCGCAATCGGTGCAGAGGCTTCGGTGGAGAGCGGCGTCCGGCGGGGCTGCCGCCACGCTCACCCGGGCAGCTGCCGCGCCAGTCGACGCGACAGCAGCCACCCGATCAGCCCCGAAGCGGGCGCCCCGGGCACGATCAGCAGGAAGCCCCAGGGCTGGCCGTGCACGGCCAGCGACATGCCGATGCCCAGCATCAGGCCGCCGACCATCCCGCCGGTGACCCCGGACGAGATGCCCAGCCAGAGAATGTCGCCCCGGGTGATCATCCAGCCGATCTGGACCCGGGGCGGCATGGGCGCAAGGTCAGACGGGAGCGGCGTCCGAGTTTGCCTGGGACTTGTCGAAGGTGAACTTGGCCAGCATGTCCATCAGCGCGGGAGACAGGCAGTCGTAGGATTCCAGCCCCAGTTCCTTTATCCGGGCGCGTATGCCGTCCATGCGGTCCGGCGCGACCCCGCCCTCGATGACCGAGGAGACGAAGGCGGCGAAGCCCGGGGGCGCCCAGCCGGTCTCGTGGCTCAGCTCGACATGGATGAAGTCCAGGCCCTTGAAGGCATGGTCGCGTTCGACCGGCCCGAACATGTGGACGCCGCAAGCCTTGCAGGCGGTGCGCTGGATCAGGGCCGAGGGATCGACCACGTGCAGCTTGTCGGCGTTCTCCAGCACCCGCACCTTGCCTTCGGGCACCACGCCGACGACCGAGAAGATCGCGCCCTCCGGCTTCCAGCACTTGGTGCAGCCGCAGGCGTGGTTGAACAGCACCTGGTTGTCGATGGCGACCTTCACCGGGCGGTCGGTGCAGTGGCAGACGAGCGTCCCGCCGGCGAAGCCGGTCGCCTCCGGCTTGATGCCTTGGTCGAGCGCCGGATGCAGATGTGTCTCAGCCAAAGGATGATCCCCTTATTCCATGGCGCGGCGTGAGCGGGTACGAGGCCCCCGGGCCGCGCCGGCGGGAACCTGAACCGCGCCGGATGCCTCGTCCATATCGACTGAAGTGGGGGGCGGCACGCACCGGCCTGCCGCCCGGTTGGCCGCCCCTAGCGCGGCGCCACCGCGGCGTCGGCCGACGCCGCGTCGGCGGCATGCGCGGCCTTGGCGGCCTTGTGATAATTGCCATGCCTGGCCGCCTTGCGCGCCACGGCGCGATCATGGTGGGCAATCGCGGCATTGGTGCCGGGGCTGGCCACCGGGCCGGCCGGCGACACGACCTGGGCCAGCGCCGGCAGGGCGACCGTGCTGGCCAGCAGGGCGGTGAGAACCGTGTTTCGCATGCTGATCTTCCTGAGCTTGGGGAGAAGATGTCCGCGTGGAGCGGACGTAGGCACGACACCGGGCCGTGCACGCCGACACCCTGCCAGAGAGGACGGCGCCCGGTCCATACGGGGGGGAACCTGGGTGACGGGTAAGCGATCAGCTTGCGTGACCCGACAAACATCGCCGACCGACGCCACGACGCCAGACGTCTGCCCCCCGGCCCAGCCCGAGCTGGCGCTCTGGGGCGGGCTGGAGTGCAGCGTGGTCCGCATCGGCGACGACTGGTGCGACCAGGTGCACGAGACCGGGCACCACCACCGCGCCGAGGCCGATATCGGCCTGCTGGCCGCCGCCGGGCTGAAGACGCTGCGCTACCCGCTCGTCTGGGAACGCAACGACCCGTCGGACGAGGCGGCGCGGCGCTGGCATGACAGGCAGGTGTCCAGCCTGCACGCGCACGGGATATCGGTGATCGCCGGGCTGCTGCATCACGGCGCCGGGCCGCCCGGGACCAGCCTGCTGGACCCGCTGTTCCCCGAACGCCTGGCCGTCCACGCCGGGCGAATGGCGCAGCGTTATCCCTCCGTGTGGGCCTGGGTGCCGGTGAACGAGCCGCTCACCACGGCGCGCTTCTCCTGCCTATACGGTCATTGGCACCCGCATCTGCGCGACGAGGGCGCGTTCCTGCGTGCGGTGGTCAACCAGTGCCGCGCGGCGCTGCTCGCCATGCGGGCGGTCCGCGCGGCAGTGCCCGACGCGCGCTTCGTCCATACCGAGGATATCGGGCGGGTGTTCTCCACCAGTGCGCTCGACCGCCAGGCGGGCTACGAGAACGACCGGCGCTGGCTCAGCCTGGACCTGCTCTGCGGCAGGCTGACGCGCGCGCATCCGTGGCGCGGCTTCCTCGAAACGCACGGCGTGCCAGCCTCGCATCTCGACGAACTGGCGACCGGCGAGGCGGCGCCGGACCTGATCGGCGTGAACCATTACGCCACCAGCGACCGCTTCCTCGACCATCGCCTGTCGCTCTACACGGGCGGCCTGCGCGGCGGCAACGGCGAGCTCGAATACGTGGACACCGAGGCGGTCCGCGCCGGCCTGGCGCCAGGCACCACCGGCTGGGAACCACGGCTGCGCGAGGTTTGGCAACGCTACCGCCGGCCGATGGCGATCACCGAGGTCCATCTCGGCTGTGCCGACCCGGCCGAGTCGGTACGCTGGCTGATGGAGGCGTGGGAGGCAGCACTGGCGGTGCGGGCGGAAGGCGCCGATTGCGTGGCCGTCACCGCCTGGGCGCTGTTCGGCCTGGTGGACTGGGATTCGCTGCTGTGCGAGCGGCGGGGGCGCTACGAACCCGGCGCCTACGACGTCGGCTGCCACCCGCCACGCCCCACGGCCGTCGCGGCGGCGATCCAGGCGCTGGCGCGCGACGGCCGGTTCGCCCATGCGGCGCTGACCCAGCCGGGCTGGTGGCGCCGCGAGGACAGGGTGCACGCAGCCCTGCGGGAAGCCGCCGAGCCGGTCTGAGCCGGGGCGCTTGCATCCCGCGCGCGTCGCGGCGAGCCTCGGCCGGGATTGGCGACCGGGATGGGGCAATGGGCAGGCGGGTTGGTTTGGCCATGCTGAGCGTTCTGGCCGGGGGCGCGGCGCCGTCGCATGTCGGCGGCACCCTGCGCCTGGCCGCCAGCGCCGCCGCCGGCACCATCGACCCGCACATCAACTACGAGGAAAAATACAACCAGCTCTACGCGTTTCTGCAGGACGGGCTCGTGACCTTCCGCAAGGCGGGCGGCGACCCGGGCCGCGACGTGGTGCCGGACCTGGCCGAGGCGATGCCCGAGCTGCGCGACGGCGGCCGCACCTACGTCTTTCGCCTGCGTCGCGGGGTGCGCTTCTCCACCGGGGCCGAACTGGGCGTGCAGGATGTGGCGGCATCGTATCGCCGCATGTTCAAGGTGCACGGGCCGAACGTGGGCAGCTGGTACAGCGTGATCGTGGGTGCCGGCGCCTGCCTGGCACAGCCCGCCACGTGCCGGCTGGAGGGCGTCGTGGCCGACGAGGGCGCGCGCACCGTCACCATCAGCCTGACGCGCCCGGATGGCGAGTTCCTCCAGCAGCTCGCCATGTCGCTCGCCTGCATCCTGCCGGCCGACACGCCGCCGCACGACCTCGGCACCACGCCCGCCCCCGCCACCGGGCCATACATGATCGCCGGCTACGACCCGACGCGCGAGATGCGCATCGTGCGCAACCCGTATTTCCGCGAGTGGAGCCACGACGCCCAGCCCGCCGGGCTTGTGGACGCCATGACCTACCGCTTCGGCCTGCAGGACGAGTCCGAGGTGACCGCCGTCGAGAACGGCACGCTGGACTGGATGTTCGACGAGAAGCCGCTCGACCGCCTGCCGGAGCTCGGCGCGCGCTACGCGTCGCGCGTGCACCTCTCGGACGTGGCGGCCTACTACTACATGCCGATGAACACGCACCTGCCGCCCTTCGACCACGCCGATGCGCGTCGCGCGGTGGCGATGGCGGTGAACCGGCGCGCGCTCGTCAACCTGTTCGGCGGGCCGGCGATGGCCACACCGCTCTGCCACCTGCTGCCGGACGGGATACCGGGTGCGGCACCGTACTGCCCCTACACGAAAAACCCAGGCCCCGACTGGATCGCGCCCGACCTCGAACGGGCGCGCGCGCTGGTCCGGCGCTCCGGCACCGCCGGCATGCGCGTGACCATCGTGACCAGCGACAAGGAGGTGGAGCGCACGATGGGCCTCTACCTGCAGAGCGTGCTGTCGGACATCGGTTACGACGCCAGCCTGCGCGCGCTCTCGTCCAACATCCAGTTTCCCTACGTGCAGAACACCCGCAACCGAGTGCAGATCAGCCTGACGGACTGGTACCAGGACTACCCGGCGGCTTCGGACTTCCTGGGCGTGATGTACGATTGCGGGTCGTTCCACCCGGATTCCGATTCGTCGATCAACATGTCCGGCTTCTGCGACCCGACGGTGCAGGCGCAGATGGACCAGGCGCTGGCGATGGAGTCGGTGGATGCGGCGCGGGCGGCGGCGCTGTGGACGCAGGTGGATCGTGCCATTACCGATCTGGCGCCCGGGACGGCGCTGTTCCAGGTGCGTTACCTCGACATCGTCTCTGGGCGGGTGGGGGGTTACGCGGTGTCGCCGATCTACCGGATGCTGATGTCGCTTGCTTGGGTGCAGTGAAGGTCTTCTTTCTTGAAAGAGGCAAAGAACTTCTGTTCATGCGGCGCGGGTCAGGGTCCGGGCCAGATCGACGAAACCCTCCTGATGGGCGATCGACGCGGCGGTGCGGCCGTCTTCGGCAGCCAGGCGCACATCGGCTCCGGACGCCAGCAGCAGCTCCAGCAGGGGGGCGTTGCCGCGCAGCGCGGCCGCGTGCAGCGCGGTGTAGCCGCCCTGCTGCACGGCGTCGGGGTCGGCGCCGGCATGCAGCAGCATCCGGCAGATATCGACGTTGCCGCTGACCGCGGCGCTGTGCAGCGGGCATAGCGACGCCGCGTTGCCGGACCGCGCTCTTGGGTCGGCGCCGGCCTGCAGCAGCAGCGCCACGGCGTGTACGTGGCCGAAGAAGCAGGACAGATGCAGCGCCGTGAAGCCATCGCCCGCGAACACGCGGGCTGCGTCGGGGTCCTGGGCCAGCGCCCGCTCGAGAAACGCAACGTGGCCCGCCGCCGCCGCCTCGAACACCGTCAGGCCGGGACGCCTCGCGGCGATGGACCCAGCCAGGTTCGGCAACCCGTTATAGAGCGCCAGCAGCACAGCACTTGGATCGTCCAGCTCGACGCACAGCAATGGATCAGCCGCCAGCATCTCCGCCGCCGTCTGCCCATCCCGCCGAGCGATCGCTTCCAACAATTCCGCGTGCGACATGGCCCAAAATCAACATCGCTTCAGGCTGCACCCAAGCAGATCAGCGGCAGCAAATGCCAAGCAGGTCATCGCCATAGGTCACGTTACCACACTCTATCGCGCCTTTGTAAGCCCGCCGGGACAAATCGCGTCTGAGCGGTTGAACCCGTTCGACCAATCGCTGTTCCGGCAACGACGAATGGGGATCAAAGCGGATGTTCTGCCAATTTCGCCTGCCAACCATTGATATAACGCGAGCGTTTGGGGCGTCTGACTGGGTAGTTGGTTCGACTTCCGACGGAATGGTCGGCGTAGCTCCACTGGAGCAAGGACCAGCCGTTGATGGCGGGCGTATCACGATCCCGTTAAGTCGTTTGGATAGTGACGGCAACTTGGTCGAGCGGGCTACTGCTCGTGGATGGGGCTTGGGTGTTGGTATCTCAGGCGGCGTTCAGATGCCGTTTGTTGATTTTCATAACGCCAAGATGCCGTTGAAGAATGCGCCCGTCGGTGGTTCCGGCAGCACTGCTAAGATGCCTGGCGTTGGTAGTCGAATTTTCTCGGGCTTGGGAACGACAGGCAAGATGCACGCAAAGGACTGGGACGGCGCCTGCATCGTGGTGTCTGGTTCCGCCGCTCTTATGGGTGCCTCGGCCGGCCCTTCAGTAATCGTGTTCTTGTCAAGATCGTGCCTGTCCCTCGCCTTGCCGCCCGTGGCGCAATTATCGCTTATTCGTGGTATCGCTTTCACCTTCAGCGCCGGACTTGCAGCGACGTTAAGCGGTGCAGGCGGCGACGCAATCATTTACGACCTGCACGTAGAATCCGAACCAGTCTCTGTATCATCGATCTCAAGCAGGAAGGTGGCCGTCCAGGATTGGCGTGTGCCGAGGTTGACTTTCCACGATTGGGATTTGCGTAAGTCAGGTAGGCAATGAAAGCTTCAGCCGCGTATTCTATCGTGCTTTCGTTAAGTCTGGCCGTCGAAAGCACCGCTGCCCGGGCAGAGACAGCTTGGGTTGACGCCCTGGCGGACCGATTAAGTGCACGACAAGTGGATCAGCTGGACGATAAGCAGATCACCTCCTACTTCTCCGGCTTGTTGCGAATCTCCGAGGTGTTTGCGAACACATGCAACCCGATCCTGGCTGTTAGGCCGGATCAAGTGCCGCTCCTGGGGGCCATCGGAGCACTGGGCCATGTTTCCACCTGTAGTGACGCTAAACCTTTGATCTTCTTGCGCTTGCAGGTTGCGTCTCCCATGTTCGCGGTCATGCGGCACGCCTTGGCCTCGAGGCTTCCCAAACCTTGTTTCGAGCGTGACGGCCACGCCGGTTTGCCAGCTATCGCGGCTTGGGCGGACTCGTTCCGCTTGGTTGGGATCATCAGCGGCCAAACGGCCTCAGAGGGGTTTACGGTGTTTCTCGAAAGGCGGAACACTGGCCCAAGTGTCGACCCTGAAGGGGAGGCTTCTCTTCGGCAAGATATCGAGGCTGACATACCATCATCGTGCCACTAGACGCATCTCGGGTGCGTTGGCCGACGGTTGCGTTAGCTGCCGCCGGCGTAGCGTCCATGATATTCGCTACGTTCGCGGCGGGATCGTCGGCTTATCTGGTGGGCAACGGGGTTAGGGTTACGGGAACCGTGCTGACCTCTCCTCGGGGTCCGCGTCACCCGATGATAAGCGTCCGTGTGGGTGAAAGCCGAATCGTCCGCGAACTGGGCGGCTTTTCCTTTCACCAGCCTGGCACCTGTGTTGCTGTCATCTACGTCCCCGACGATCTAGGAAACATGCAGCTAGGTGATGCGGCAGATCTTTGGGGTAGCTGCATCGGGGCGCTTATCGTGGGCTTCGGTCTTTTCGGGGCCGCCTTCGCGAGCCGTCGCAATCTGGCTCAAGCTTCGCGGTAGAAGACCAGCATGAACCCGATCGCCACGAAGCAGGTGGGCCAGAGCCAGCCTGCCGCCGCCGACACGCGACCCTTGGGCATCCGCAGCTCCAGCCAGCGGGACCAGCCGGCCACGATGGAGGCCAGCGCCAGCGGCGTGTGGGTGAACTCGATCAGCAGCGCGTCCTTCACGTTGGCGATGGTGTGGTTGTGCGTCAGCAGCAGCGCGCCGCCGAGCGCGATCAGCAGCGGGAACACCTGTGACGCTGCACGGCTGCGCAGGCGGCCGGTGCGCACGCACCACTCGAACACGCCGAACAGCAGCGGCAGCGTCGCGAACACCCGGTGCTGCACCACTTCGGGGTCGTGCAGCGATTCGATCAGCCCGATCGTGCCGACCGGCCAGACCTCCGGGTCCGACCGCACGAACAGAAAGGCCGACAGTCCCAGGAACACCAGCGGCCAATGCCTGGCCCAGCGCAGCCCCGCCTGGGCCAGCAAGGCGAGCACGCCCACCGCCAGCACGAACAGCCCGGCCCAATGGTGGTTGTACTCGGACCAGGCGATGTCGGCGGCGTTGCGCGGCGGTATCTCGCCCGAACCCTCGACGAAGGCCGCCCGCGGCTGCTCTGCGCGGGCACGGGCCTCCTTGTCCAGTTGCGCCTGCAGCGCCGGGATCGCCAGGCCCGCCTGGTCGGGCGAGGTCAGGACCGGCAGGCGCGGCGACAGGTCGCGCTCCACGATCTCGTGCCAGCTGGCGCGGTCCTGGGTCAGGTCGACGCCGGGCGGCACCGAGGTGAGCGAGGCGGCGGCGAAGAAGACCGTGAAGCCGATGCCGACCTCCACCTCGGCGAACCGGCGCAGCCGCAGCACCGGGGTGGCAGGGTCGCGCCGCAGCCCCTCGGTCACCAGGAAGTTGGCGGCCCCCAACGCCAGCAGCATGGCAAACATCGCGATCTTGGCGCCGACCATCACGCCGTAGGCGGTGCCGTAAAAGGCCGGCCAGGAGCCGATGTAGAACAGGCTCATCGTCAGCCCCGACGCCAGGATGCAGCCGACGCCCAGCATCGACAGGCGGGAGAACCGCCCGCCCACCAGGCGCAGCGCGCGGCCGTCGTCGATGCGGGCCAGCGCCATCACGAAGCACGGTATGCCGCCGATCCAGATCGCCGCACCCAGCTGGTGCAGCGCCTCCACCCCCAGCAGCAGGAAACGGTCGCCGAGCCTGGCCGCGGCGTGCGTCGTCATGGTGGCGGCCGCCAGTTCGACGGCGCCGGCCGCGAGCAGCGGCCAGGCGCCGGCACCGCGGCGCAGCAGCACCGCCAGCGCGGCGGCCGCCAGCATCTTGACGATGCCGGCCACCGCGAAATTGGCCTGCAGAACGTTCAGCACCGGCAGGTCCACGGTGGTGACCAGCACCGCGGTCTGCAGCGCCACGTTGACCAGCTCCACGCCGACCAGGGACAGCGCACTCCAGGCGGCGATGCCGGCCGTGCGACGCAGCACGTCCGGCCCGACGGCGCCGGCGAACGGCCGGGCCAGGCACACCAGGAACAGCATGCCCCCCAGCGCCATGGACTGGCTGACGATGACCAGCCCGTGCAGCAGGATGCCGAGGTAGCCGATCAGGTCGACGAGGCGGCTCACTTCGGCGCGCCTGCTCCCGCCGCCGCCGTCGCGGCACCCGCATCGACGATGAACGGCACCCGTCCACGCGTCACGTGGCCGTCCACCGCCAGCACCTGCCAGGCGATCTCGTAGGCGCCCTGGCTTAGATCCACGCTGGCCTCCAGCGTGTCGGGCGCCGCGCCGGGCTGCGGCACCAGGCGGCTCGTGCTGTCGCCGTGGCGCAGCGTCAGCTTGGATCGTGCCGCGTCGATCCGGCTGTTGTAGCGCAGCCGCAGGGCGAGGTGGCCCGCCGCGACGTGGACGTAAGGGGCCGGCGTGCTGTCGACCAGGATGGCGTGCGCGGCCGCGGGTGCGACCCCCAGGCACAGCAGGGTCGAAACTCTCAGGGCGAAGGTCGTGGCAGACATCGTGCACCGTTTTTCCGTCAGGCGCGCGCCTGTAGCCCGCCGCGCCCGCCGCGTCCAACGGAAGGACGCGATACCTGCCCGGCCTGCTGTTGCATTCGGATACCGGCCCGACCCAATTTCGACACACCCCGTGCCTAAGTAGCCGCACGACACTCGATCGGAGACCACCCATGCGCCGCGTATTCGCTACCCTCATGCTCCTCGGCCTCGCGACGTCCGTCAGCGGCTGCGTCGCCGCCTGCCGTCCGGGCCACATCGGTTATTATGGCCGCGTCCACCCAGGCGGCTGCGCCGTCTACTGACAATGCTACTACGGCGGTCATCTGACGTGCCTTTGCTGCGCTCCGGTGCTCGCAAAGGCGCGCCAGCTGACTCGCCGTAGCGCATTCTCGAACGGAGACTGTGGTCGCCCTTGTCCGCCTGCCAGCGCCCCCATCTTGCGAGCCAGAGGCGGCCGCCATTCCTTTAATTGCCCGGCCCACATCGGTCTTTGGCTAACAAAGTCTTATTTCCCGGTGCGCGTTGTGCGAGGCTTCGGCCGGCTCTAGCTCACGTCTGGCGGAGCGACGGACCGATCGCCCCGGCATGGGAAGGACTGCGCCATGGACGCCGAGCGCGACGCGCGCGAGATGCTGCAGGAGATCACCTCGAGCCCGGCCCGGCACGCGGTCGCGCTCGACGACAAATACGCGCGCTTCGACGGCCGCGTGTTCCTCACCGGCATACAGGCGCTGGTTCGCCTGCCGCTGCTGCAGCGCCGTCGGGACCGTGCGGCAGGGCACGACACCGCGGGTTTCATCTCCGGCTATCGCGGATCGCCGCTCGGCGGCTACGACATCGCGCTGTGGGCGGCCCGCAAGCACCTCGACGCGCACGACATCGTCTTCCAGCCCGGCATCAACGAGGACCT